>RFGL01000477.1 GCA_003697015.1 Acidobacteriota bacterium
GCGCCGGCGTCCGCGGCCGACTCCGGGGCGTCCGTCGCCGGCGCCGGCGAGGCGGTCTACGGCTGGGCCCGGGCCTGGTCGCAGCAGAACGTCGGGCGGTACCTGGGCTTCTACGCCGCCGGTTTCGAGCCCGAGAACGGCATGGACCGGGCGAGCTGGCGGCGACTGCGCCAGCGCCGGCTGACCACCCCGCGCTCGATCGAGGTGACGGTTTCCGAGCTGACGGTGGAGCCCCGCGGCGCCGGCAGAGCGCGAGCCCGCTTCGTCCAGCAGTACCGCTCCGACCGCTATGCCGACCGGGTCGTCAAGAGGCTCGAGCTGGTGTGGGAGGAGGGCTGGAAGATCCTGCGCGAGCGGGTCGAGGCCCAGCTCGCCGGCCCCTGAGGCCTCAGCGCCGCCGGCCGCCGCAGAATCGCGCCGGGAAGGCGTCGCGCACCAGCTGAAAGGCCCAGCCGTCGTCGGAGAGGTCCATCGCCAGCACGTCGAAGCGGCAGGGCCGGTCGGCCGGCCGGCGGGCGAGGTAGAGGGCCGCGGCGCGGCTCAGGCGCCGCATCTTGCGCCTCGAGATGGCGGCGATCGCCGGGCCGTAGGCGCGGTTGGCGCGCGCCTTGACCTCGACGAAGCACAGGGTCTCCCCCTCTTCCGCCACCAGGTCGATCTCCCCCGCCTTGGTGGCGACGTTGCGATCGACGATGCGGTAGCCCTGGCGCCGCAGCCAGAGCACCGCTTCCTCCTCCCCCACCCGCCCTTGGGCGCGGGTGTGGGGCTGGTGGCGAAAGGGCTCGCGCATGGCCCTAGCTCCGGCGCCAGCGCGGCCCTTGGGGGGTGTCCTCGACCACGATGCCGGCCCCTTGCAGCCGGTCGCGGATGGCGTCGGCGCGGGCGAAGTCGCGCCGCGCCCGGGCCGCCTGGCGCTCCGCGAGCAGGCGCTCGATCTCGGCGTCGTCGAGGCCGCCGCCGTCGCCGTCGCCCTCTTGCCAGGCGCCGGCGTCGAGCACGCCCAGGGGTTGGTCGACGCGCGCCAGGGCGTCTTCGATCCGCTTGCGGTCGCCGGCGCCGATGGCCCCCCCCTCGATCGCCTTGTTGATCTCCTTGACGAAGACGAAGACCGCTCCCAGGGCGCCGGCGGCGTTGAGATCGTCCGCCAGGTTGCGGGTGAAATCGTCCTCCAGACGGGCGATCGCCGCCGCCACCGCCGGCGACGGCGCCTCGCCCTCCACCGCGCTGGCGAGGCGGAAGCGCATCTCGTCGATGCGCCGCAGGGCGCCGGCCGCCGCTTCGACGGCGGAGAAGGTGAAGTTGAGCTTCTGGCGGTAGTGGGTCGCCAGGTAGACGTAGCGGATCGCCCGCGGCTCCAGGCCGCGCTCGAGCAGCTGCTTGAGGGTGTACTGATTGCCCAGGGACTTCGACATCTTCTGTCCGTCGACGATCAGGTGCTCGGCGTGCAGCCAGGTGTGGACGAAGGGCACCCCGTTGGCCGATTCGCTCTGGGCGATCTCGTTCTCGTGGTGGGGGAAGATGTTGTCGACCCCGCCGCAGTGGATGTCGAAGCTCGGGCCGAGGTAGCGCCGGCTCATCGCCGAGCACTCGATGTGCCAGCCCGGCCGGCCGGGGCCCCAGGGGGAATCCCAGCTCGGCTCGCCGTCCTTCTTCGCCTTCCACAGGGCGAAGTCGCGCACGTCGTCCTTGTCGTATTCGTCGCTCGCCACCCGCGCGCTCGACTTGACCTGCTCCAGGTCGATGCCCGACAGCCGGCCGTAGTCCTCGTCGGCGGCGATGCGGAAGAAGACCGAGCCATCGCGCTGGTAGGCGTAGCCGCGGTCGACCAGGGTGGCGATCATGTCGATCATGTCGGGAATGTGCTCGGTGGCGCGCGGATAGTGCTCGGCCCGCTCGACGTGCAGCGCATCGAGATCGGCGAAGAACGAGTCGATGTAGGTCCGGGTGTACTCGTCGAGGCTCACCCCGCGCTCGAGGGCGCCGCGGATGGTCTTGTCGTCGACGTCGGTCAGGTTCATCACCTGGACGACGCGGTAGCCGAGAAAACGCAGGCTGCGCCGCAGGAGATCCTCGAAGACGAAGGCGCGGAGATTGCCGATGTGGGCGTGATCGTAGACCGTCGGCCCGCAGGTGTACATCCGCACCAACCCCTCCTCGAGGGGCCGGAATGGCTCCAGCCGGCGGCCGAGGGTGTTGAAAAATCGAATCTCGTGCATCGCCCGATACTACACTCCGGCAGGCATCGGTTGGCGCTCCTCCCACGCCCGCCGCAAGCGCTTCAGATGGCGGCGGGCGCGCTCCTTGCGCAGGCCCCGCAGATGATCGAAGAAGAGGATGCCGTCCAGGTGGTCGAGCTCGTGGCAGAGGACGCGGGCGAAGAGGGCCTCGGCCTCGAGCTCGTAGGGCTTGCCGTCGAGATCGAGGGCTTCAACCCGCACCCGCCGCGGCCGCTTGACCTTGTCCGACAGCTCGGGAATCGACAGGCAGGCTTCGACGTCGACCTGCTCGCCGGCACGGTCGACGATGCGCGGGTTGATCAGCACGTGCAGGGAGTCCGGTTCCTTGCCGACCGACACGTCGACCACCGCCAGGCGGATCGCCACCCCCACCTGCGGCGCCGCCAACCCGACGCCGGGGGCGGCGTGCATGGTCTCGACCATGTCCTCGGCCAGGGCACGCAGCGCCGGATCGAAGTCCTCGACCGGCCGGCATTGCTGGCGCAGCACCGGGTCGGGATAGATGCGGATCGGCAGCACCGCCATCACCCACCGCTCTTCAGCCGCTGGAGCGACGCCGCGACGTCGCGGTCGTTCTGTTGCTGGCGCAGGGTGGAGATGAAGCCCCGGGGGTCTTCGTTGCCGACCATCGCCTGCTCGAAGCCGGAGCGGCTCAGGCGGAAGACGGTGCCCGACTCCACCACCTCGTAGTCGGCCGGCCAGGGCTTGCCCTCGAGCAGGGCGCTCTCGCCGATCACGTCGCCGGTCGAGAAGCTGCGGACGGTCGTCCGCTGGCCGTTGAGCTCGCACGAGGCATCGATCACGCCGTTCACCACCAGCAGCATCATGCGCTCCGGCGAGCCGGCCTTGGCCACCGTCTGGCCCTCGATGATGCGCCGCATCTCCATCACCGAGAAGAGCTTCTTCAGCTGCTCGCCGGAGAGCTCCTCGACCAGGTGGCTCTTGGCGATCTTATTCCACAGGAGCTCCACCTCGAGGGCCGAGTTGCCGGCGGATTGGGCGACGGTGGAGCGATTGGAGCGCAGGCCCTCGATCGCCAGCCTGCGGCGGTGCTCGAGGCGCTTCAGCCGCCGGTAGCGCTCGATGCGGCGCGGCAGGGTGTCGTCCCCCGGCGCCACCTTGGCGGCCTTGCCGAGAAGCGCGATGGCCTTGTCGAAAAAACCGTCGTCGGCGTAGGAGTCGGCGACGAAGACGTACTCGTCGAGGGCCTTGGTCACCTCGCGGAGTGCCAGGTAGACCTCGGCCAGCTTGAGGTGGGCGTGGAGATCCTGCTTGACCGCCTTGACCCGCGCCCGCAGGCGCTCCGCCGCCTCGTCGTAGCGCTCGAGGGTGATCAGATCCTCGACCGTGAGCTCCTGCTCCGCGTCGCCCTTCTTGCGGAAGATCCGTTTCAGCACCACGTCGCCCGCCTCCACCTCACTCACTTCCCAATGGGCGAAGACGACTCGCCCTGCTGCAACCCTGCAGCCGACCGCGAAACGCCATCGCCGGATCCGCGATTATACGAGACCGGCGCCGTCGAGGTCACGCACCCGGTGCCATCGCATAGAATCGCGGGACCATGGTGGTGGACTGGCTGTTCCGCTTCGTCTTCGTACTCTACTGCTTCACCGCCGGCCTGCTCTTTCTCTACACCCCGTGGACCGCAACCTGGGACGTCCTGGTCGGCAACCTGCCCTTCGACCTGGAGCTCCTCGGCCGGCCGCTGGTGCGCGGGGCGATGAGCGGTTTCGGCCTGGTGCACCTGGTGTGGGTGGCCAACGAGCTCGACGAGGCCCTGCGCCGCGAGCCGGAGGTCGATGGCTAGCCCCCACCTGCTGGCGATCAGCGACCGGCGGGCGCGCCGCGGCCGATCCCTGACCGACTGGCTGGCCGCTCTCGAGGGGGTCGACGCGGTGCTGCTGCGGGAGAAGCATCTCGACGACCGGGCCCTCTTCGACGCCGCCATCGCCGCCCGCGCCGCCCTCGGGGACGAGGTCCTGCTGCTGGTCAGCGGCCGCCTCGACGTCGCTCTCGCCGCCGGCGCCGGCGGCGTCCACCTGCCGGCGGACGGGGTGCCGGCGGCGCTGCTGCGCCGTCGCTTCGGCCGGCGGGTGGTGATCGGCTGCTCCACCCACCGGCCGTCGGAGGTGGCGGCGGCCCGCGACGCCGGGGCCGACTTCGTCACCTTCGGGCCGGTCTTCGACACCCCGTCGAAGCGACGGTACGGGCCGCCGGCGGGGCTCGCCGGCCTGCGCCGGGCCGCCGCCTGCGGCATCCCGGTCCTCGCCCTCGGCGGCATCGACGCGACGCGCTACCCGGCGGTGATCGCCGCCGGCGCCGCCGGCGTCGCCGGCATCCGGGTCTTCCACCGGCAACGCCGGCGGCGCGCCCTGCTCGACGCCGCCCGCCGCCACCCCGGCTGAGGTACGATGAGCGCACGGCGGACGCGACCCGCCACCCGACGACGACGTCATGAACGACCATACGACCGACAGCCGCAGGGGCGGCAAGGCGCCCTACCTGCTGATCTCCCTCGCCGTCTTGGTGCTCGACCAGTGGACCAAGTGGCTGGTCGAGCTGCACCTGCCGCACCACGCCAGCGTCGAGGTGATCCCCAACCTGCTCAGCTTCACCCACGTGCGCAACACCGGCGTCGCCTTCGGCCTCTTCGCCGCCCACGGCGACGCCACCGGCACCCTGGTGCTGAGCCTCCTGGGACTCCTCGCCCTGACCTTCGTCGGCTTCTATTTCCACCAGGTGCCGCGCGACGAGGGCACCCTGCTGGTAGCGCTGGCCCTGGTGCTCGGCGGCGCCGTCGGCAACCTGATCGACCGCCTCGCCACCGGCAGCGTCACCGATTTCGTCGACTTCTACGTCGGCAGCTACCACTGGCACACCTTCAACGTCGCCGACAGCGCGATCACCGTCGGCATCGGCCTGATGCTGGCGTCCTCCCTGCGCCGGCCGCGCTCGCCGGAAGCGGCGACCGGCGCCCAGGCCTCGTGAGGCGGAGCCGCGAGGCGCAGCGCTGGGTGGCCGGCGAAGCCGACGCCGGCGCGCGCCTCGATCGTTTCCTCGCCGCCGCCCTCGACCTGCCGCGCAACCGGCTGCAGCGCTGGATCGACGACGGCCGGGTCCGCGTCGGCGGCCGCGCGGCCAAGGCCGCCACCCGCCTGCGCCCCGGCGACGTGGTGGCGTGCACGCCGCCGCCGGAGCCGCGGCCGTCCGGCGTCACCCCGGAGCCCGGCGAGCTGGCGGTGCTCTACGCCGATCCGCACCTGGTGGTGATCGACAAACCCGCCGGCCTGGCGGTCCACCCCGGGGCGGGACGCACGGCGGGGACCCTGGTCAACCGCCTGCTGCATCGCTTCCCCGAGGTGGCCGGCGTCGGCGGTCCGGGGCGGCCGGGGATCGTCCACCGCCTGGACAAGGACACCACCGGCCTGCTGGTGATCGCCCGCAGCGAGCTGGCCTACCGCGCCCTCTCCACCGCCTTCGCCGAACGGGCGGTGGAGAAGACCTACCTGGCGCTGGTCTACGGTCAGCCGCAGCCGCCTTGCGGTCGCGTCGAGCTGGCCCTCGGCCGCCATCCCCGAGACCGCAAACGGATGGCGCCCCGCCCCGGCGGCCGGCCGGCACGGACGTCCTACCGCACCCTCCAGACCGCCGCCGGCGTCGCTCTCCTCGAGCTCGGCCTGGAGACCGGACGCACCCACCAGATCCGGGTCCACATGAAAGCCCTCGGCCACCCCCTGATCGGCGACCCGCTCTACGGCGAAGCCCGCTGGCGCGGCCTGCCCAGGGCGCTCCAAGGCAGCCTGCGCCGCTTCCCCCGCCCCGCCCTTCATGCCCGCCGTCTGGCCTTCGCCCACCCCGCCAGCGGCCGCCCCCTGCGCTTCGAGGCGAGGGTGCCCGACGACCTGCGCGCCCTGTGGCGCGACCTTCACGGCAGCTGGCCCGAGGGCTGGACCGATTGAGGGTCGGCGTCAGGCCAGACCGAGGGCCTCGGCGATGCGGTCGAGCTTCTCGACCACCTCGGGCGGGATCTCGTCGCGCTCCATCTTCTCGGCGATGAGGTAGTACTCCTGCTTGGCGAAGGAGGCGCCGGCAGCCTGAAAAAAGGCGGGAAGGAGGGTCTTGCTCACCGGCGTGCGGCGCAGGAAGTCATGATCCCGCAGCGGATCGCGGTAGACCGCCGGCGGCAGCTGATCGCGCAGGTAGCTCTCGGCCGGCCGGCGGGCGAGGGGCATCCACGCCCGCTCGACGAAACGCAGCAGCACCGGCGGGTTCACCAGGTAGCTCTCGACCTCATACCTATTCCAACGCAGCACCACCAATCCGTCGGCAGCCACCTCGTGATCCGGCAGCGCGCGGTTGTCGCCATCGAGCAGGAGCACCCCCTTCACCTGAGGATCGATCGCCCGCAAAGCGAAGAAGTGCCCCCGAGCCTCGCGCGGGTGTCGCCCCTGATTGGCGTGCCAGAACGGCCGCCTGGTGAACCACTCGTGCAGGCGATGTTCGAGCACCTTCGCCCATGCCTTGAGCAGATTGAAGTCGGTCTCGCCTTCCACGTACAGGATGCCGCGTGAGCTCTCGGCAAGCAGCACGTCGGTGGTCGGCAGCCGTTTGAGCGCTTCGGTGAGCCGTTGCCGCTCCACCTCCGACGCCAAGCGATGGGGCTTGCGATAGAACGAGATCACGTCCTCGGCGCTCGTATTGTCGATCAGTACTTCGGAGTGCGTGGCGAGGACCAGCTGGCAGCGCCGCTCGACGGCGACCCGCCGCAGAAGATCGTAGATCTGCTTCTGCAAGACGATGTGCTGGTGGGCGTCCGGCTCGTCCAGCAGGAGGACGGTCGCCGGGCGGGCATAGAAGAACGCCAGCAGGAGAAGGACTTGGAGAAAACCGCTGCCGCCACATGAGACGTCCAGTCGCGGCTGGCTATGACCGCTACGCCCTGCCGGTTTGCTCGGAAGGTATTCGCAGAGGATGAACGGCAGGCCTTCATATCGGGGTGGCAACAGCTCGAGCTGGAAGATCTCCTCGATGGCCCGGCAGAGCTCCGACCAGTCGTCCCGGGAGCGTTCGTAGACCTCATGCAGGAGGTTGCGCAAGAGATCGCCCGGTTTTCCCTGCCCGATCAAGTGGTCCTGATAGGGCCGATCGTAGCGGGTCTCCTCTACGCCGATGCCGGAGAACGGAGGAACGTGAACCACGTTCACGTCCCGCGCCGTCTCCAGGTCTTCGACGCCGGCGTCGCCGGGTTTGACGTAGATCTGCTCCTGACCTTGGTAGCGCAGCTGGACCGGCACCCGCCAGCCGGCGCCGTCCCGCTTCCCTTCCAGAAGGATCTCGGCGATGCGCGGGAAGCCCGGCTTTCCACCCTCGCCTTTCTTCAACGCCGTCGAGGTATCGGTCCACAGCAGCTTCATCTCCCGCAGGGGAATCGCCGTGAAGTCCTTGCGGGTGATCGGAACCGCCGCACCCTTGCGGCCCTTGGCGCTCGGCTTGCGCGCCGCCAGCCAGCGTTGGAGGGCGAGGTGCCAGACCGCGATCGCCTGCAAGAGGGCGCTCTTGCCCGAGTTGTTCGGCCCGGCCAATACGACGTGATCCGCAAGCTCGAAGGTCTCGTCCTCGAACTGCTTGAACGAACGCAGGCGCACCCGCGAGATCATCCTCGGGCCTCCGAGCGCGCGCTGGCGGTGGCGGTCACAACAGCTGATCGAGGGGACGATAGGGGCGGTTCTGCGAGTCGGCCACCGCTTCGCAGGTGATGTGGCCGGCGTAGGTATTGACCCCCTCCCACAGGCCCGGGTCCTGGCGCACCGCCTCTTTGACGCCCTTGTTCGCCAGCGCCAGGGCGTAGGGCAGGGTGGCATTGGTCAGGGCCAGGGTGGAGGTTCGGGGAACGGCGCCGGGCATGTTGGAGACGCAGTAGTGGATGACGCCGTCGACCTCGTAGATCGGGTCGGAATGGGTGGTCGGGCGGGTGGTTTCGAAGCATCCCCCCTGGTCGACCGCGACGTCGACCACCACCGAGCCGCGGCGCATCAGGCCGAGCATGTCGCGGGTCAGGACCTTGGGGGCGGCATGGCCGCGGATCAGCACCGCGCCGATCACCACGTCGGTGAAGCCGAGCACCGCCTCCAGATTGCTGCGATTGCTGGCCAGGGTGTTGACCGTGCCGTGGAAGACGTCGTCGATGTAGCGCATGCGCTCGGCGTTGGTCTCCAGCACGGTCACCCTCGCCCCCATGCCGAGAGCGATCTTGGTGGCGTTGATGCCGACGATGCCGCCGCCGATGATCAGCACGTCCGCCGGCAGCACTCCGGGGACGCCGGAGAGGAGGATGCCGCGGCCGCCGTAGGCGCGCTGGAGGTAGGTGGCGCCGGCCAGCACCGCCATGCGTCCGGCGACCTCCGACATCGGCGTCAACAGCGGCAGGCCGCCGTGCTTGTCGGTGATCGTCTCGTAGGCGATGCCGGTCACCCGTCGCCGGCAGAGCACCTCGGTGAGCTCCGGCAGGGGAGCCAGATGGAGGTAGGTGAAGAGCACCTGCCCCTCGCGCATGCGCTCGTACTCGCTGGCGATCGGCTCCTTGACCTTGACGATCATCTCCGCCGCCCACGCCTCTTCGGCGCTGGGGACGACGGTCGCTCCGACGCCGGCGTACTCGCCGTCGTCGAAGCTGCTGCCGGCACCCGCCCCGGTCTCGATCAGGACCTCATGGCCCGCCTCGACCATGGCGCGCACCCCCGCCGGCGTCATGCCGACCCGATACTCGTGGTCCTTGAGCTCCTTGGGGACGCCGACCCTCACGCGCCCTTCCCCTTGGCCGCCGGCGCTGCGCCGCTCGCCGCCACGCCGGGGCGGGCGCCGCCGCTGGCTGCGCCGGCCGGCGGCGGACCGCCGGAGCCGGTCGCCGGACGGCCGGCGGACTGGGGGGCACCGGGCTTGGCCTGACCCTTCTCGGTCATCTCGACCTTGCCCTTGAAGAAGGCCCCTTCGGCGATCACCACCCGCGGCGACACCACGTCGCCCTCGAGCCGGCCGGAGGCCAGGACCTCGACCCGTTCATGGCCGCAGACGTTGCCCTGCACCTTGCCGCCGACCTGTACCGCGCGGGCGCGGATCTCGCCCTTGACGTGCCCGGAAGCACCGATCACCACGCGGCTCTCGAGGTCGATCTCGCCGTCGACGGTGCCGTCGATCACCAGCTCGGCGCTGCCGGAGATCTGGCCGACGACCTTGGAGCCGGCGGCGATGTGGGTCGCCTGATTGCCGGCCGGGGCTCGGTCTTTGGGGTTTGGACGGGTGGCTGCCGGCGGCGCCGGGGTAGGGGTCGGCGGGGACGGCTGCTGCGACTCGCGGTCACGGCCGAAGAACGACATCGATAGGCTCCCTCACAGCGGGTTGCTCGTTGGGCTGATTCGCCCGGCGACGGACGCGGCGGCGCCCGCCTGCGGCTTGCGGCCGGCGAACGAGCGGCGCGACGTCACGGTAACGATGACCAAAGCCCGAGGTATTGGAGCGGGCAACGGGACTCGAACCCGCGACATCAAGCTTGGGAAGCTTGCACTCTACCAGCTGAGTTATACCCGCTCGGCACGCGCTCGCTGGGCCTCGTGATGATCACCTCTGGAGACGGCGCCAGCATCACGGCGCGGCGAGATAATCTAGCGCACCGCAGGCCGCAGGGTCAAGGTGCCCACCGCCGGCGTGCGACCGCTCCGCTATCATTCATGGGGCGGCGGGCCGCCGCCTGTCGCGCGAGGACCTGACGACGATGAGCACCCCATCAACCCAGCCGCCGGCCGTCGAGCCCCTGCGGCCGGTGGACCGCGCCTGGCTGCGCATGGACACGCCGGAGAACCTGATGATCATCACCGGCGTGATGTACTTCGAGCCGGCGATGGACCTCGCCACCCTGCGCCGGGTGCTCGAAACGCGTCTGCTGCGGGTCAGGCGATTCCGCCAGCGGGTGGTCGACGGCCCGGGCGGCCGGGCCTGCTGGCAGGAGGATCCCGCCTTCGACGTCGGCCGCCACCTGCGGCCCCTGGAGCTGCCGCCGCCGGGGGACGAAACGGCGCTGCAATCCGTCGTCGGCGAGCTGATGGCCCAGCCCTTGCCCCACGACGAGCCCCTGTGGCGCTTCTACCTGGTCGAACGCTACAAGGGCGGCAGCGTCCTGATCTCGCGCCTGCACCACGCCATCGGCGACGGCGTGGCGTTGATGATGGTGCTGCTCTCCCTCACCGACCTGGAGCCGCGACCGGGTGCGGAGACCGAGGACAGCCCCTTCTCGGCGCTGATGCACGACAATCACGAGGTCCGCCACGCGGCGGCGGAACGGGCGCGCGACGTCCTGCCCGAGGTGATCGCCCTGATGAGCCGCTCGCGGGCGGCGGCGGATCGCGCCCGGGCCAAGCTCCTGCTGCGCCTGTCGGCCGACTTCGGCCGCCTGGTGGCGCGTCTGCCCGACCCCAAGACCCCGTTCAAGGGGCGGCTGGGGGTCAACAAACGGGTCTCCTGGTCGCAGCCGGTCTCCCTCGGCGACGTGCGGGCGATCAAGAACGCCGTCGGCGGCACCGTCAACGACGTCCTCCTGACCGCCATGAGCGGCGCCCTGCGACGCTACCTCCAGCGGCGCCGGCACCCGGTCGACGGCCTCAACCTGCGGGCGGCGATGCCGGTCAGCCTGCGCAAACTCGATCAGCTGGCAGATCTCGGCAACCGCTTCGGCTTGGTCTTCGTCTCCCTGCCGGTCGGGATCGACGATCCCCGCGCCCGGCTGGCCGAGCTCAAGCGCCGCACCGAGGCCCTCAAGGGCTCCCTCGAAGCGGCGATCGCCCTCGGCTTCCTGCACGGCATGGGGCACGCCCCCCGGGCCATCCAGCGCCTGGTCGAACGCATCTTCGGCAGCAAGGCGACGGCGGTGATGACCAACGTCCCCGGCCCGCGTCAGACCCTCTACCTCGGTGGTCGAGCGATCCGCGACCTGCTCTTCTGGGTGCCCCAATCCGGCCGCCTGGGGATGGGAATCAGCATCCTCAGCTACGACGGCCGGGTGCGCCTGGGGATCGCCACCGACGAGCGTCTGATCCCCGACCCCCACGCCATCGCCGACTGCTTCCACCACGAGCTCGACGCCATGCTCGAGCTGGCGCGGGGCAGCTGAACGACGCAACCGGCGATCGAGCCGCACAATCCGACCGCTCGAGCCCCATCAGCTCCCCGCACCCCCGCCGGGTCATCGCCGCCCCCCGGGGCGGCGGGGGCGTAGGGGGAGCTCGCTGACCGGGGCGTGCTCGGGCATGTCGCGGCCGGCGAGGCGGCGGGCGTAGCGCTCGGCCAGGGGGGAGGCGGTGATGCCGTGGGCGAGGACGGAGATGAGGACGGTGAGCATGACGATCGGGATCAGGGCCTCGTGCTGCGCGCCGCCGGGCGCCTCGATCACCAGCAGGGCGAAGAGGATCGACGCCAGGCCGCGGGGGCCGAACCAGCCGAGGAAGAGCACCGTCGCCGGTTGCAGACCCTTGCCCAGCAGGCTCAGGGCCACCGGCACCATGCGCGCCGCGGTGAGGATGACGACGGCGTAGGCGACGGTGGGCCAGTTGGCGTGGGCCAGGGCCTGGGGCACCAGGTCGGCGCCGAAGATCAGAAAGACCAGCAGCGTCAGCAACTGCCCCTCGGCGTCGGCGAAACGCTCCAGGGTACAGACGGCGCGCGCCGTATTGCCGAGCACCAGCCCGGCGCAGAAGGCGGCGATGAAACCGTTGCCGTGGGCCAGCTCAGCGGTGGCGAAGGCGAGGAGCGCCAGGGCGATGGCGGCCAACTCCTGGAAGGTCTCGGTCATCCAGCCGCGGCTGCTGGCGGCGTCGACCAGGCGGCCGCCGGCGAGCCCGACCAGCACCCCGGCCAGCGGCCCGACGGTCAGCTGCAGGGCGGCGAAGCCCAGCCAATAGGGGATGCTCTCTTGGCCGGCGCTGGCGCAGGCGACGGAGAAGAGGACCAGCACCACCGGCAGGGCGATGCCGTCGTTCAGCCCGCTCTCGACGTTCAACGCCTGGCGGATGCGCGCCGGCACCTTGTCGTTGGCCACCACCGCCTGGCCGAGGGCGGCGTCGGTGGGAGCGAGGATCGCCGCCAGGAGCGCCGCCTCCCAGAAGCTCAGGCCGGGCAAGAAGACGAGGCCGGCGGCGGTGCCGGCGACGATGGTGAGGGGCATGCCGACGGCCAACAGGCGCAGGGGAAGATCGTGCTCGCGGCGCAGCAGCTTGACGTCGATGCGGGTGGCGTCGGCGAAGAGCACCAGCACCAGGGTGATCTCCGCCAGCAGGTGGACCGCGGCGCCGTCGACCTCCAGGTGGAGCAGGTCGAAGCCGCCGGGACCGACCGCAAAACCGAAGAGCACGAAGGCCATCGGCGGCGTGAGAAGGCCGCGTTGGGCGCGGGCCGACACCAGCCCGAAAGCCAGGATCGCCAGCGCCACGACGGCGAAACCGAGCTCGTCCATCCCGCTCCGCTCAGGCGAAGACCCAATAGGTCTGTCCGCCGCGCCGGCGTTCCCACAGCTGGCGCTGGGCGGCCGGCTTGCCGTCCCGCAGGAGATAGAACATGTCGGTCACCACCGAGCGGTTGTCGCCGTAGTAGAAGTGGCCGACGAGGTTGGTATCCACCGCCGACACGTCGACCGTCTCCACCGGCGGCACGATCACCAGATCGTCGCCGACGTCCCCCAGGCGAGGCTTGCCGCTGTTGTAGTTGCGCGACAGCTTGAGGGCCTCGTCGTTCTTCGAGGCGTAGAGGGTGATGCGCCGGGCGGTGCGGGCGATGGATCCGGCCGCCTGGCGGAAGGTGTCGGCGTCGACGTCCGGGGCGGTGAGCACCACCTCGCTGAACCAGGGCTCCTGCCCCGCCGCCATGCCGGCGGCGAGCAGCTCCAGGGCGCCGGTCAGCACCCGGTTGCCCATGCTGTGGGCGATCAGATGCAGGCGGCTGGCGCCGGAGCGCTGCACCAGGTCGGTGAGAAAGCCCTTGAAGTGGCGCGTCGTCCAGTCGGCTTCGGTCTGATCGTGATCGTAGTAGCGGTGGGTGAAGGGCAGGAGCTTGCCGCGGGAGGGCCAGCTGTAGCAGACCGCCGCCCCTTGCAGGATCAGGTCATGGGCCAGTTGGGCGGTGCGCAACACCGCCTCCTCGAAGGTGACGTTGAAGCCGTGGACGAAGACCATCGCCTCGCGCCGCTCGCCCTGGGTTACGGCGGCGGCCAGATCGCGGAAGAACTCGTCCGCCGGCAACGGCGTCAGTCGGCGGAGAATCACGTGCTTCGCCGGGTCGGCGCGAAACTCCAGCCGATACCACTTCGGCCGCGGCAGGCGTTCCCGGCGCTCCCGCGGGATGGTCACCTCGCAACGGCCGTAGTTGAGCTTGCCGCCGGGGGAACGGTCGCTGCCGAAGAACTTGGCCGGCTCGCTGCGCCCGGTGATCTTGCGGTCGGTGGCGTAGTGGACGTCGACCCGGACGTAGTTGGGCTCCGGCGCGGCGGGCTCCGGCGGCGCCAGATCCGCCGGCACGCCCGGCGCGGCGGCCTCCTCGGCCATCGCGCCATGGCGGCCCCGGGTTCGCCGCGGTCTCCTCCCCACCGCCGCCCGGTGGACCTCCGGCAGCCGTCGCAGGGCCCGCGCCGGCCGGAAACGCAACGCCGTCCGGGCGGCGATGGGGATCGCCCCGCCGGTCTTCGGATTCCGCCCGCGCCGCGCCGGCCGCACCACCGTCTCGAAGGTCCCGAAGCCGGGGATCCTCACCCGCTCGCCGCGGGCCAGGAGCTCCTTGATCGTCCCGAGGATCGCCTCCACCAAGCGCCGCGCGTCGCGCTTCGACAATCCCTCCACCCGCGCGCACAGGCAGTCGATCAGCTGCGCCTTGTTCATCTCGTCCTCCCGTGGCCGACCTGGATTCGCAGCGCCATTCTACGCCGAAGCTACCCGCCCGCCCCCCCAAACCCTCCCCTTCAGGTGCCACGCTCTTCACAAGTGCTTTCGAATCAGCCACTTGCCGGCGAGCGGCCGCGGCGGACGCCAGACTGCCGCCGGCCGGCGACTCGCCGTCGCACTCCGGCCGACCCGCCGGGGGCTCGTCGGCTGTCAACTCTCAGCCGCCCGGCCTGCCCACCCCGCTTCCCGACCCTGCATTGCGACGATTCGCGACTTCGTGGCGCGCCGGGACGGAGAAGGCTGCCGGCGGAGGCGGCGGAGGTGCCACCGTCTTCGCAACTCGTTTCGCGTCAGCGACATAGCGCCGGATCCCGCGATGCCGGCCGGGGCCGTGCCGGCCGCCCTTCCGCCGGCCCGTGGGCTGCCTGGAGCGGGTCGCTTGACAGGGCACGCCCCAGCAGCCAGACTCGGCGTCGAGTTTCGTCCCAGCAACGGCAGTCCACCGTCCCCCGGTCCGGCGGGTCGTCGAGGCTAAGCGGGGCAGATCGGCGGCGAGGGCCGCCGGATCGCCCCTTGTACCGACAGGAGAACGGCCCATGAGCGACCCGACGGATCAAAAGGCGATGGATTTCTGGTACGACTTCGACAACTTCTTCCTGTGGGAAGCTTCGCCCCAGGTGCAAGCGCTGATCCGCAGGCTCTTCACCGGCGGAGAGACCACGATCTACCTGCAATTCGCGGCCTCGGTCGCGGACGGTACCTTCCCCCAGCGCTTCATCGCCCAGGTGGAGCCCCACCGCGCCGAGCTCGATCAGCTCTTCGAGCTCCAGGCCCAAATCCTCGACACGTACTTCGGCTCCTCGCCCGACGACCAGCAGCGCGCCTTCGAGCTCTTCGGCCAGGGAACCCTCTACGACGTCCGCCGGGAGAAGGCCGTGCCCTACGGCTTCTGGCCCATCCACGCCATGGACGCCGACTACGCCGCCAAGCAGCCGCCGATCGGCTACTACACCTGGTACTCCTTTCTGCGTGCCTACGCCCTGCTGAACGCCGTCACCGACGGACCGCTGCTGACCCTCGCCACCCACATCGCACTGGCGGCGGCGGTACAGCAATTCATGAAGCCGAAGAAGATCGAAGGCGGGGTGCACTCGAACCCCGATAACCCGCCGATCGCCGAGGATCAGCTGGAGCGCTTCCGGCGGACCTACCTGCCGTTGGACTTCGCGCAGCTGGATCAGGCGTTCACCCGAGACAACGCTCTCGGCCCGCGACCCAAGCCGAAGAAATTCGCCTTCGCTTGATGGGGTTCCTGCCCGTCCGAGCCGGCTGACCGGTAGCGACGGCTACGGCCCCCATCACGAGTCCCCACCCACCACCCTCCCCGATCCGGCCCCACGCCCTGGCGTTGCCGCCGCCAGGGCGCCGGGGCGCCGCCTCTTCAACGTAGAAGCCCAGGCTTGACGAATCTCGTTCGATATTCGAACATAGAGCGCCAGGAGGCGCATCAATGCCGATCAGCCAGCAGGAACTTGGACGAAGGCTCAAGGAAGCGCGGGAAGCCTGCCGTTTTACCCAGGAAGAGGTGGCCCGTGAGCTCGGATTCTCGCGCTCGACGGTGGCCCAGATCGAGCTCGGCAACCGCGCCGTGAGCGGCCTCGAGCTCGACCGCCTGGCGGAGCTCTTCGGGCGCGACATGGGCTCATTCCTGTTGCGGGAGGCCAAGCCGCAAGATGCGCTGACCGCGATCTTCCGCGCTCACCCCGAAGTTTCCGGCGAGCGGGAGGTAGGGAAGGCCCTACGCCGCTCGGTCAATCTCGGCCGCGAGCTGACCCATCTCGAGCAGTTGCTCGGAATCGATCGCAGCCAGACGGACCCACCGGCCTATCAACTCCCCCCGCCGAGAAACCGCTGGCACGCCATCCAGCAGGGCGAGCAGGTCGCGGAACGGGAGAGATGCCGCCTGGAGCTCGGTCATGCGCCGTTGCCGGATCTGATCCGCCTCCTCGGCAGCCTCGGGGTCCGCCTCGCACAGGTCGATCTTCCGCCCGACGTCTCCGGGATCACCTTGATCGAGCCCGATCTTGGCGTCCTGGTGGTCGTCAACCGGAGCCACCACGTTCTCCGCCGCCGCTTCTCCTGCGCACACGAGTACGCTCACGTGTTGTTCGATCGCGATCTGCGGGGCCTGATCAGCCAAGAGCGTAACCGCAACGAGCTGCTCGAGATCCGCGCCAACGCGTTCGCCGCCTGCTTCCTGATGCCCGCCGAAGGCGTGCGGCACTTCGTCCATGGTCTCGGCAAAGGCAGGGCCAGCCGCCTGCGTGCCGAGGTCTTCGACGTCTTCGGGGAGGGTCGAGAGCCGAGCCCGAACCCGCGGGTGGTGAGAGTCGAGGCCCGCAGCCAACCCGGAAGCCAGACCCTCCAGCTCTATGACGTCGTCCAGCTCGCCCACCACTTTCGCGTCTCACGCCTCTCCGCCATCTACAGACTTCGTAATCTGCGCCTGATCGACGAGGCGCGCCTCGCTGAGCTGCTCGAACAAGAGCAACAAGGCATGGGTAGGGCTTTGGCAGAGGCCCTCGGCTTGCTCGAAAAGGATGAGCCGGGCCTGCGCGACGCCTTCCGCCAGCGCTTTCTCGCTCTCGGACTGGAAGCACTACGACGAAATCTGATCAGCAAGTCGAAACTCGTAGAGCTGGCGGCGATGGTAGACGTTTCGAATCGAGAGCTCGACCACCTCCTAGACCAGCTGGGGCTGTCGGAGGTTGAAGCCGAGGTTCTCAGTCCAGAGGGATCAACGTGGCCGATGCCGGTAGTCAACGGGTCGTCGTAGACGCAAGTGTAGTGATCAACCTGGCCCACGCAAAACGCCTCGATCTCCTCGCGAGGATCCGCGGCTTTGAATTCATCGTGCCCGACGTCGTCGTGGAACTTGAAGTCATCCGCGAAACGCAGACTCGCTCGCTGCAAGAAGCCCTGACCAACGGCTGGATGCGACAAACCTCCGTCGATGGCGATGAGCGAATGACCTACGCGGAGCTACGAAAGTTCATGGGACGTGGCGAGGCTGCCTGCCTGGCGATTGCCAAGAATCGCGGCTGGCTCCTCGCTTGCGACGACAGCCGTCGGGTTCCTTCCTACGTGCGGAAGCATCTCGGCGAAGGCCGCATCGTCAACACACCCGGCCTGTTGCTTCTCGCGATCCGTCTTGGCGCACTGAGCCTGGACGAAGCAGATTCGATCAAAGCAATCTTGGAGCGAAACCGCTTCAAGATGAATTTCAAGTCATTCCGAGACGTCGTCTCGAAGTCAATCGAAAGGGCATAAGAATGGCAACGAACTCACCGAGCGGAGATGGTCGGCGAGTCGGCCAGGTCCGACGCCGGTCTCAGGCCTTCAACCCTGTCACCAAACGGTGGACTAAACGCGATACGAAGACCGGAAAGTTCATCGACCAAAAAGCCGACGAGAAACCCTTCAAGGGCGTACGCAAAGAAAAGAAATAGCGGCTACCCTTTGCCGAATAGACGGGCTTTCAGGTAGTCGCGGTTCATGCGGGCGATGGTGGTGATGGCGATGCCCTTGGGGCAGACGGCCTCGCATTCGCGATGGTTGGTACAGCTGCCGAAGGCTTCGTCTTCCATCTGCGCCACCATCTTGACCACCCGGCGCTGGCGCTCGGCCTGGCCTTGGGGCATGAGGCCGAGGTGGGTGATCTTGGCGGCGGTGAAGAGCTGGGCGGCACCGTTGGGACAGGCGGCGACGCAGGCGCCGCAGCCGATGCAGGCGGCGGCGTCGAAGGCCGCCTCGGCGTCGTCTTTGGGCACCGGGATGACGTTGGCCTCGGGGGCGGCGCCGGCGTTGACCGAGATGTATCCCCCCGCCTCGATGATGCGGTCGAAGGCGCTGCGGTCGACCACCAGATCCTTGATCACCGGGAAGGCGGCAGCACGCCACGGCTCGACGTAGATCGAATCGCCGTCGCGGAAATGTCGCATGTGCAACTGGCAAGCGGTGGTCTTGCGTTGCGGACCGTGCGGCCGGCCGTTGATCACCATGCCGCAGGAGCCGCAGATGCCCTCGCGGCAGTCGTGGTCAAACGCGATCGGTTCCTCGCCGCGCTCCAGCAAGCGCTCGTTCAAGACGTCGAGCATTTCCAGAAACGACATGTCCGGACTGACGTCCGGCACGTCGTATCGCTTCATCGCGCCGGGCTCTCCCGGTCCCGCCTGACGCCAGACGTAGAGCGTGAGGTTCATTCGCATTCTCCTCCGGTCGGCTCGATGACGCCGATCCGCCTCACTTGTAGCTCCTCTGGGTGAGCTGGACGTACTCGAATTCGAGCGGTTCCTTGTGCGCGGTCCAACCGTCGCCGTCTTCCTTGCGCTGCCAGGCGGCGACGTAACTGTAGCGCTCGTCGTCGCGCTTGGCTTCGCCTTCCGGCGTCTGGCTTTCGATGCGGAAATGGGCGCCGCAGGACTCGCGGCGCTCCAGCGCATCGATGCACATCAGCTCGGCGAGCTCGAAAAAGTCGGCCACCCGGCCGGCCTTCTCGAGCGATTGATTGAGACTTTCGGCGCTGCCCAGGACCTTTACGTTGTCGTGGTATTCCTGCCGCAGCTCGGGGATCTTGGCGAGGGCGGTCTCGAGGCTCTTCTGCGAACGCTCCATGCCGCAGTGATCCCACAAGAGGAGCCCCAGCTCGCGGTGGAACGAGTCGACCGAGCGCTTGCCCGACGCATTCAGCAACTTGTGGTAGCGCTCGCGCACTTCGCTCTCCACCTGCGCGAAGGCCGGGTGATCGGTGGTCACCCGCTCCCCCAGGTGCTGGGCCAGGTAGTCGCCGATGGTGTAAGGCAGGATGAAGTAGCCGTCGGCCAGGCCTTGCATGAGCGCGCTGGCGCCGAGACGGTTGGCGCCGTGATCGGAGAAGTTGCATTCGCCGATGGCGTAGAGCCCCGGGATGGTGGTCATCAGGTTGTAGTCCACCCACAGGCCGCCCATGGTGTAGTGCACCGCCGGATAGATGCGCATCGGCACGCGGTAGGGGTCTTCGCCGGTGATCTTCTCGTACATTTCGAAAAGGTTGCCATAACGCTCGGCGATGGTCTCTCGGCCGAGACGGGCGATGGCGTCGGCGAAGTCGAGGTAGACGCCGAGGCCGGTGGGGCCGACGCCCCGCCCTTCGTCGCACACCGCCTTGGCGTTACGCGAGGCGACGTCGCGCGGCACCAGATTGCCGAAACTCGGATAACGACGCTCGAGGTAGTAGTCGCGCTCCTCCTCCGGAATCTCGTTCGGCGGTCGTTTGTCGCCCTTCGTCTTGGGCACCCAGATACGGCCGTCGTTGCGCAGCGACTCGCTCATCAGGGTGAGCTTGGACTGGTAGTGCCCGGTGACCGGGATGCAGGTCGGATGGATCTGGGTAAAACACGGATTGGCGAAGCAGGCGCCGCGGCGATGGGCGCGCCACGCGGCGGTGACGTTGGAACCCTTGGCGTTGGTCGACAGGTAGTAGGCGTTGCCGTAGCCGCCGGTGGCCAGCACCACGGCGTCGCCGGCGTGGGAGCTCACCTCGCCGCTGACCAGATCGCGGACGACGACGCCGCGCGCCCGGCCGTCGACCACCACCAGGTCGAGCATCTCGGTACGCGGGAAAACCTGCACCTTACCCGCCTCGACCTGCCGCGCCATCGCCTGGTAGGCGCCGAGCAGGAGCTGCTGGCCGGTCTGTCCGCGGGCATAGAAGGTGCGCGAGACCTGGGCGCCACCGAAGGATCGGTTGTCGAGCAGGCCGCCGTATTCGCGGGCGAAGGGCACCCCCTGGGCGACGCATTGGTCGATGATCTCCACGCTGACCTGGGCCAGGCGGTAGACGTTGGCCTCGCGCGAGCGAAAGTCGCCGCCTTTGACCGTGTCGTAGAACAGACGGAAGATGCTGTCGCCGTCGTTGCGGTAGTTCTTGGCCGCATTGATGCCACCTTGAGCGGCGATCGAATGCGCTCGGCGCGGGCTGTCCTGAAAGCAGAAGGTCTTGACGTTGTAGCCCAGCTCGGCCAGGGTCGCCGCCGCCGACGCGCCGGCCAGGCCGGTACCGACGATGATGACGTTGAATCTGCGCTTGTTGGCCGGGCTGACCAGCTTGAGCTCGAAGCGGGCACGATCCCACTTCTTTTCGATCGGACCGCTGGGGATCCTGGCGTCGAGCACCATCATCGATCTCCTAGCTCACCATGCCGCTCAGCACCGCCAGGGGGAAGGAGAGATTGCCGGCGGTGATGACGAGGGCGAAGAGGACGGCGAAGCGCCGGCGCAGGACGTCGAGGCGCGGGCCGCTCATGCCCAGGGATTGGAAGAAGCTCCACAGGCCGTGGTAGAGGTGCAGGCCGAGGGCCAGCTGGGCCAGCATGTAGAACAGGCTGACCACCGGATTCTGAAAACCGACCACCACGTTGCGGTAGACGTCCTCGGCGCGGAAGTCGGGGTGGACGCTGCCGAAGGTGAGATGCAGCAGGTGGTAGACGACGAAGAAGAGGATGATCACCCCGCCCCAGCGCATGGTGCGCGACGCGTAGGTCGAGGCTACGCTGACCTGCTTGACGTAGGCCACCGGTCTCGCCCGGCGGTTGATCAAGGTGAGCTGCCAGGCGGCCAGGATGTGGAGGACGACGGCGGCGAGGAGCACCAGCCGGGCGATCCACAAGGCCTCACCATGAGCCAGGAACGGCGCCCCGACCTCGCGCAGGGCCGCGGCGTAGCCGTTGAGCTTCTCCGGCCCCTGGTAGAGCTTCAGGTTGCCGATCATATGGCCGAGGACGAAGCCGAACAGGACGACGCCGGTCACCGCCATGACCGCCTTCTTGCCCAGGGCGGAACGGAAGAAGTCGACGATCCACATGGGTCTCCTCATTCGGGGCAGCTTCCTCGCCCGCCATCGATCGCGCTGGGGAGCTCGCCCGCGGTGGGCGAGCATACCGCAGGCGCTGCCGGGCAGCTACCCCGCGCGCCGCCGCCCTCCCGGCGCCGATCGTTTCAGTCGGCGAGCGGCCGTATGTGCCCGCGGAGGTCGGCGCCGACCGCCAGCACGCTGCCCTCCGGCACCACCTGCCAGGGCTCGTCGGAGATCGGCTCCGAAGCCACCACCACGGCGCGGTAGCCGTCCCGATGCTCGGCGGCGACGTGCGGCTGACCGCAGACCTCGCAGTCGTAGACGCCACGGCGCTCGAGCCAGCGCAGGGAGTTGCGCCAGCGGCTGGCGAGGAGCACGTCGCCGTCGGTGAGCACGACGTTGAGCCGCGCCGGCTCCGCCGCCCGCGCCTCGCTGCGGGCGGCGAGCAGGCGCAGGCCGCGGATCAGCTCGGTGGTGACGGAGTCGACGTCGCAGCGATCGTCGCCGTCGGGATCGCACCCCGCCTTGGCCAGGCGGCTGAGCAGCCAGAGGAAGATCAACTCGCTGTCGGTGCTGCCCAGGCGGGCGGCCAGCAAACGCGGCACCACCTCGCGGCGCAGCTGCGGCTCGAGACGCCGAAAACCGCTCAAGGTGCCGTTGTGAGCGAAGGTCCAACGGCCGTAGGTGAAGGGGTGGGTATTGAAGTACGAGACGCCGCCGACGGTCGCCCGGCGGACGTGGGCCACCACCGTAGCGGCGCTGACGCCGGACGCCGTCTCGACGAAGGTCGGATCCTCGAACGCCGCCATCTCGCGCTTGCGGGCGTGGGGGAAGCCACCGTCGTAGAAGACGATGCCCCAGCCGTCGGCATTGGCCAGGCCGCGCTCGTCGGCGCGGCTCTGGGCTACGAGGGCGTTCTGGGCGCGGAGCAGGGTGCATTCGACGCGGGTGGGAGCGGAAGCATGAAACCCATAGAGCCGACACATTCTAAACCTCGTAGGCCCCTCCATCTCTCCGTACTACGCTCGCCGCCGCGGTCGAGGATCCCTCGCCCCGTCACGCGGCCGAGCCGCGCGTTACGCCTTCCTCGTCCGCCGCCGACGACGTCGCGGGCGGCGCCACTTGAGATGGGCGCGCAGGGCGACGGCGGTGGGGCTTTCGACGTCGTCGAGAAAGGGCTGGAGCGGGCCGCAGTAGAGCAGCTCGCCGCCGTGCTCGCCGCCGCCGGGGCCGAGGTCGACGATCCAGTCGGCGCGGCCGATGAGGTCGAGGCTGTGCTCGACCACCACCACCCCGTGGCCGCGGCGCACCAGGCGCCGGAGGGTGGCGTAGAGAAGGTCGACGTCGGCCAGATGGAGGCCGGTGGTGGGCTCGTCGAAGAGGAAGAGGCGGGGCTTCTCGTTGCGTTTGCGGTCGAGGAAGCTGGCCAGCTTGAGGCGCTGGGCTTCGCCGCCGGAGAGGGTCGAGGTGGGCTGGCCGAGGCGCAGGTAGCCGAGGCCGACGTCGGCCAGGGCTTGCAGGCGGCGCACCAGGCGCGGCTGATCGGCGAAGACGTCGAGCGCCTGGTCGACGGTCAGCTCCAGGGTCTCGTGGACGTTGCGCCCGCGCAGGGTGATCGCCAGCACCTCGGAGCGGAAACGCCGCCCCTGGCACTCGTCGCAGGGCACGGTCACCGCCGCCATGAACTGCATGTCGACCTCGAGGATGCCGGTGCCCTTGCAGACCGGGCAACGACCGCGGTCGAGGTTGAAGGAGAAATGGCCCGGACCGATCCGGCGCCGGCGGGCGTCCTCGGTGGCGGCGAAGAGCTTGCGGATCTCGTCGTAGGCCTTGACGTAGGTCACCGGGTTGGAGCGCGACGAGCGGCCGATCGGCCGCTGGTCGACCAGGGTGACGTCCTCCAGGCGCTCGAGACCGCGGAGCTCGTCGCACGCCCCGGGCTCGACGTCCACCACCCCCTGGGCACGCTTGTAGGTGCCGTAGAGGACGTTCTCGATCAGGGTCGACTTGCCCGAGCCCGACACCCCGGTGACCACGGTGAGGGCGCGCAGGGGAAGCGCCACGTCGACGCCGCGCAGGTTGTTGGCGCGGGCGCCGCGGATCTCGACCCGCGGCCCCGCCGCCAGCCGCGGCCGCAGCTCGCTTCGGCGCTCGCGGCGGAAGCGCGCCAGGTGCTCCCGCGCCGCCGTCGCCGGCCGTTCCTGGAGGTAGGCGGCGGTCAGGGAACGGGGGTTCTTCAGCACCTCGTCGAGGGTGCCTTCGGCGATCACCTCGCCGCCGTGCTCCCCGGCCCGCGGCCCGAGGTCGATGACGTGATCGGCGCCGCGGATCAGGGTGCGGTCGTGCTCCACCACCAGCACCGTATTGCCGCGCTGCGCGAGGTCCTTGAGCAGCGCCAAGAGGCGCCCGGAATCCTGCGGGTGAAGACCGATGGTCGGCTCGTCGAGGACGTAGAGGGTGCTGGTCAGACCGGAGCCGAGGGCGGAGGCGAGCTGGATGCGCTGCGCCTCGCCGCCGGAAAGGGTGCGGGCCTGGCGGTCGAGGGTCAGGTAGTCGAGACCCACCCGATGCAGGGTGTCGAGGCGCTCGCGGAAGATCTCCAGCAGGTGGCCGGCGCGGCGGCGCTCGGCGGCGCTCCAGCGCAGGCCAGCGAGCCAGGCCCGCAGCTGCTCGATGCTCCTGGCGGTGATCGCCGGCAGGGTCTCCCCCTTGAGGCGCACCGCCAGGGCCTCGGGCTGTAGCCGCTGGCCGCGGCAATCGGGGCATTCGTCATAGGCGCGGTAACGCGCCAGCAGGATGCGCAGGTGCATGCGGTAGCTGCGCCGCTCCAGCCAGGCGAAGAACGTCTCGATGCCGGTGAAGCCGTCGTCGCCCGCCCAGATCCACTCACGCACCGGCGCCGGCAGCTCCGCCCACGGCACGTCGAGGGGCACGCCGCGCTCCTCGCAGGCGTCGAAGAGGGGCTGGTAGAGATCCTCGTAGGCGGGGGTGTTCCACGGCGCGATCGGACGCTCCGCCAGGCTGCGCCCGGGATCGGGGACGACCCGCTGCCGGTCGATGCCGATCACCCGGCCGAAGCCCTGGCAGGTGGGGCAGGCGCCGAGGGGCGAGTTGAAGGAGAAGAGGGCCGGCTGCGGGCGCCGCAGGCGGACGCCGCAGGTGGTGCAGGTGAGCTCGCGACCGTAGCGCCGTTCGCCGGCGGCGCCGAGCGCCAGAACCCGGCCGCCGGTCAGCGCGTAGGCCTCCTCGACGGCGGCGGCCAGCCGTGGCGACGGCGCCCCCGCCGGCCGGAAGCGGCCGAGCACCAGGGGCAGGGGCTGCCAGCGTCTGAGCCAGCGGGCGCTGGGTTTCAGGCGCACGATCTCACCGTCGTCGAGGACGCGGAAGTAGCCCTGGCGGATCAGCTCGCGCAGCTTCAACGTCGCGCGTTTCGCCGGCCGTTCGAGCTCGGCGACGATCGTCACCTGGGGCCCGACCGCTCCCCGCCGCAGCTCATCGGCCACCTGCTGCGGCGCGTAGCCCGCCACCGGGCCGTGGCCCCGGGGACAATGGACCTCGCCGAGGTGGGCGAAGAGCAGGCGCAGGACGTCGTGCACCTCGGTGATGGTGCCGACGGTCGAACGCGCGTTCTTGATCGCGTTCTTCGCCACCAGGGCCACCGCCGGCAGAATGCCCTCCATCGCCTCGAGGGGCGGTCGCTCCATGCGGTCGAGAAACTGGCGGGCGTAGGTCGACATCGACTCGACGAAACGCCGCTGGGCCTCGGCGTAGACGGTATCGAAGGCGAGGGAGGACTTGCCCGCCCCCGACAGGCCGGTGACCACCGTCACCTTGCCGTGCGGGATGCGGCAATCGATGCCCTTGAGGTTATGGGTACGGGCGCCGGCGATTTCGATTGCGGGCTCGTTCATCGATGGGAAGACCTACGGGACGCCGCTCCTGCGCGCCGTCCTCGACCGAAGCCCCCCATCATACCGCCGCCCGGGACCGATCGGTCTCTCGGCGTCGGCGCGGCGGGGTGGCGGCGAATGTCGAGCCGGTGCTAGCGCCGCCGGCGCAGCCAGGCGTAGAGGGGCAGGCCGGCGGCGATGACGGCGGCGCCGGCAGCGGTGGGACCCGGGCGGGTCCAGAGGGCGTTGGCCAGGACCGCGGCGGCGATCGCGACGAAGGCCGCCGGCGCCAGCCGGCCGGCGGAGAGGGGTGCCGGCGGCTGGCGGCGGCGCAGCACGAAGAGGGACAGCACCGCCAGACCGGAGAAGAGCACCACCGCGAAGCCGGTGTAGATCAAGAGCGCCTCGAAGGTACCGGTCACCACCAGGAGGGCACTCCACCCTGCTTGGGCGAGGATCGCGACCCGCGGCGTGCCGCGGCGGCGATCGAGACGGCCGGCGGCGCGCGGGAAGACGCCGTCGCGGGCCATCGCCCAGTAGACCCGTGGCCCGGCCATCATCATCGCGCTGACGCTGGAAGCCAGGGCGAGGAGGATCGCCGGCACCAGCAGCGCTCCCCCCAGACGGCCGAAGAGAACCCGCGCCGCGGCGTCCCCCACCGCCACTTCCCCCGCCAGCTCGGCCGGCGGCAGAGCGGCCAGGAAGAGCAAGACCAGGGACAGGTAGGCGGCGATCACCGCGCCGGTACCGGCGAAGAGCGCCCGATCGACGCTGCGCGCCGCGTCGCGCATCTCCTCGGCGACGTAGACCGCTGCATTCCAGCCGCTGTAGGTAAAAAGCACCGGCACCAGGGCGAGCAGCCAGGCCGACGGCGCGACCGGACCGCGGTGGCTCGCCAGCCGCTCCACGCTCGCCGCCGGGGCGAGAAAGCCGCCGGCGACGAAGACCGCGATCGCCAGCAGGCAACCGCCGGCAAGCAACAGCTGCACCCGCCGGCCGGGCCGCACCCCGAGGACGTGGACGACGGCGACCAGGGCGATCAGGGCGACGGCGGTCAGGGTGCGGGGAGAGACTCTTGCCGCCAGTGGACCGAGAGCGAGAACCACCAGCGGCTCCGCATCGCCCACCGCCGGCAGCAGGCGGCCGAGGTAGAAGGCGAAGCCCACCGCGGCGGCGGCGATGGCGCCGGAGAAGCCGGCGACGAAGGAGGTCCAGCCGGAGAGGAAACCGGGCAGGGGACCGAAGGCGCGGGCCAGGTAGAGATACTCGCCGCCGGCCCGCGGCAAGCGGGCGGCGAGCTCGGCGTAGGCGCGGGCACCGGCCAGGGCGACGGCGCCGCCGACCAGCCACAGGGCGAGGAAGGCGGCGGCGTCGGGTACCAGCCGAGCGACGATGCCCGGGGTGGTGAAGATGCCGACGCCGATGACGTTGGCGACCACCAAGGCCGCCCCGTCGCGGGTGCGGAGGAGCCGGGGCGGGCTCTCCGTCGCACCGGCGGCGATGGGGGTAGAAGACATCCGTGGGCTCGCTGGGATCGCTCGGCACTCCCCCGCTCACCGCGCGCGGCCGCCCGCGGCCGGCGGGAGGATCGCCGGAGCGGAGCGTATCGCGAGTCGACCGCGATGGGCGCTGGCACGGCGCGGCAAACCTCCGGCCGCGCTGCGGGCCTTTTCGGCCGAATCGTCGTTGGCGATCCTCGACGATTCCCCGATCGCCCGCGGATTCCCGCCTCGATTCGGCAGGAGAATTCTCCGCCCTCGCGGGCGGCCGACGTTCACCACGCCCTGCTAGCCGCCGCTGCCGGTACGCCGGGCGGGCGGCTCCGTCTCCTCCCCGGCGGCGTCGCCGGCGACCAGAGCGGGGATCTCCGACGCCGGTCGCGGCCGGCTGAAGTAGTAGCCCTGCACCTCGTGACAGCCGGCGCGGCGCAGAACGTCCAGCTGCTCCCGCGTCTCCACCCCTTCCGCCACCACCCGCAGGCCGAGGCTGCGGGCCATGGCGATGATCGCCTCGACGATCGCCGCGTCCTGCGGGCTGACCAGCAGATCGCGGACGAAGGAACGGTCGATCTTGAGCGTGTCGATCGGCAGCCGCTTCAGGTAGCTGAGGGACGAGTACCCGGTGCCGAAGTCGTCGATCGCCAACCTCACCCCGAGGTCTTTCAAGGCATAGAGCCGGGCGATGCTCTGGGCGGCGCTGTCGGCCTCCATCACCACGCTCTCGGTCAGCTCGAGCAGCAGCAGCTCGGGCGCCAGGCCGGCTCGATCCAAGGCCGAGGCGACCGTGTCGGCCAGGTTCTCGAAGCGCAGCTGGCTGGCGGAGAGGTTGACCGCCACCTCCAAGGGAGTCAGCCCCCGCCGCTGCCAAGCCGCCGCTTGGGCGCAGGCGGTGCGCAGCACCCAAGCGCCGATCGGCACGATCAGTCCGGCGTCCTCCGCCACCTCGAGGAAGTCCTTGGGCGCCAGCAGACCGCGCTCGGGGTGGCGCCAGCGCAAGAGGGCCTCGACGCCGCTCACCGCGTCGCTGGCCAGATCGAGGGTGGGCTGGTAGCGGAGCTCCAGCTCGCCGCGCTCCTCGGCCCGCCGCAGATTGGTTTCGTAGCTCAGGCGCTCGATCGCCCGGGCGCTCATCTCGGCGGTGAAGAACTGCAGCTGATTGCGCCCCAGGCTCTTGGCCTGGTACATGGCGGTGTCGGCGTGCTTGAGCAGCACTTCGACGGTGGTGCCGTCGCGGGGATAGACGCTGATGCCGATGCTGGTGGTGACCGGGATCTCATGGCCCTCGAGGTGCACCGGCCGGGCGAAGGCGCCGAGGATGCGCTCCGCCACCTGACGGATGCGCTCGCGGCCGCCGGCATTCTCCATCACCACGGTGAATTCGTCGCCCCCCAGGCGGGCGACCAGGTCGGCGCGCCGCACCGCACCGCGCAGGCGCTGGGCGACGACCTGCAGCAGGCGGTCGCCAATGGCGTGGCCGAGGGAGTCGTTGATCTGCTTGAAGCGGTCGAGGTCGGCGAAGATCAGCGCCAGCTCCCCGCCCTTGGCCTCCATCCGCGCCAGGGCCTCGGCCAGCCGTTCCTGGAACTGGCTGCGGTTGGGCAGCTCGGTCAGGGTGTCGTAATTGGCCAGGATGCGCAGGCGCTCCTCGTCGAGCTTGCGCTGGGTGATGTCGATCGCCACCAGCACATAGTGGGTGATGCGGTCGTGCTCGTCCCGCACCGCGTTGACGTTGACCCAGGCGAGGAAATCGTCGCCGTTCTTGCGGTGCTGCCAGACCTCCCCCTGCCAGCGGCCGGTATCGAGCAGGGTCTGGCGCAGCTGGCGGTAGAAGTTCGGATCGTGGCGCTGGGAATGGAGGATCGACGTCGGCCGCTCGAGCACCTCCTCGCGGGCGTAGCCGGTCATGCGGCTGAACGCCGGGTTGATGGCGACGATGCGGTCGCGGGGGTCGGAGACCACCACCGCCTCGGCCGAGCTCTCGAAGACCGTCGCCCACAGGCGCAGCTCCTGCTCGACGGTCTTGCGTTCGGTGACGTCGCGGCAGGTGCCGGCGATGCGCAACGGCCGGCCTTCGTCGTCCCGGGTCACCACGTTGCCCTGGTCGTGGATCCAACGCCAGCGGCCGTCCCGGGCGCGCATGCGGTATTCGGCGACGTAGCTCGCCCGGCCGGCGATCGCCGCCGCCATGCGGCGCTCGACCTCGTCGCGGTCTTCGGGGTGGATCAACTGATCCCGCAGGGAGTGGTCGTCCGGCAGCTCGGAGGGGTGGTAGCCCAGCATCTCGGCGATGCGCAAGCGGTAGATCTCGCCGGTGACCAGATTCCAATCCCACAACCCGTCGCCGCTGCCGACCAGCGCCAGGTTGAGCCGCTGCTCGCCGGTGCGCAGGGCTTCGGCGATCGCCGCCCGGTGGCGGCGCTGGCGCCGCATCCAGAGAGCGACGAGAACGGCGGCGGCGAGGGCGAGCAGCGGATAGCGAAGGGGGGAGGAGCTCAGGGCGCGGCCGTCGAGAGCATAGAGGTCGAACGCCGCGGCCAGCGACATGGCCGCGCCCAACCACCGCACGGACCTGCCTGCGGCCGTCCGCCGGACACGAGGCCCCACTCCCTGAGACACGTCCTGATTGTAGCGTTCGATCGCGAGCATAGAATAGGGCGTCATGGAAAGTCGTCCATTTCGTCTCGTCACCGGCGACGCCGCCATCGACGGCGTCCTCCATCCCGCCGGCCGCCCGGGGAAGCGGCCGGCGGTGGTCATCTGCCACGGTTTCAAGGGCTTCATGGACTGGGGCTTCTTCCCGCCTCTGGCGCAGCTGCTGGCCGAGCGCGGCTTCGCCGTCGTGCGGTTCAACTACTCCGGAACCGGCCAGCGCCCGGGGGAGGATCGGGTCAGCGACCTCGAGGCCTTCCGCCGCAACACCTTCAGCCGCGAGCTCGACGAGACGTTGCGGGTGATCGCCGCGGTCGGCAGCGAAGTCGGAGCGGAGGTCGCCGACGGCGAGTGCATCGGTCTCGTCGGCCACAGCCGCGGCGGCGGCATGGCGCTCCTGGCGGCGGCGCACGAGGCGGCCCGCGAGCGGGTCAAGGCTCTGGTCACCTGGGCGGCGGTCGCGACGTTCGATCGCTTCGACGACGCCGCCAAGGCCCTGTGGCGTGAGCGCGGCGAGCTGCTGATCGAAAACGCCCGTACCGGCCAGCAGCTGGCCCTCGGTCTGGAGCTGCTCGAGGACCTGGAGCGCAACCGCCGGCGCCTCGACCTCACCGCCGCCGCCACCCGCCGCACCGCCCCATGGCTGATCGTCCACGGCAGCGACGACGAGACCGTCCCCGTCGCCGAAGCGCGTCGCCTCAAGGCCCATGCCTCCGGCGTCGTCGAGCTGCTCGAGATCCCCGGCGCCAACCACACCTTCGGAGCCCAGCACCCCTTCGCCGGCCCCACCCCCCACCTCATCCAGGCGATGAACGCCACCCAGACCTGGCTGCGTCGCCACCTGCCCGCTGCGTAGTCCCTCCCTCTTCAGGTGCCACCGTCTGCCTTCAGGTGCCACCGTCTTCGCAAGTCGTTTATTCACAGACGAATACGTCAGCCGACTCAATCCCAAGAACCACCGACGCACCGCCGCTTCTCTTCAGGTGCCACCGACTTCGCAAGTCGTTTATTCGCAGACGAATACACGATGCGCAACGTCCCAAGAACCACCGACGCGGCGCCCCCTCCCCGCCGGCGACGCAGCAACCTCCTTCAGGTGCCACCGTCTTCGCAAGTCATTTATTCACAGACGAATACGCCTGCCGACTCAATCCCAAGAAC
>RFGL01000478.1 GCA_003697015.1 Acidobacteriota bacterium
CGCCGAACATTCGCTCGCCTCTCGCCGTAGATCGAAGCGTAGCGTATGCTGGCCGCAGCTCGTCCGCCCCGCGCCGTGATCGTCGCCATGAGGCTCCCCCACCCCGACGCCCCCCGCCACGCCGCCGGCAGCCGTACGCTGCTGGGGCTTTTCGGCTTTCACCTGGCGCCGGGGGAGGGACGGCTGCTGTGGACCTTGTTCTGGCTGCATTTTCTGCTCCTCGCCTTCCAGTACGCCAGCAAGTCGGTGCGCCAGGCGAGCTACGTCGACGCGCTGGGGGCCGAACGCCTGCCCTTCGTCTACCTGCTGATCGCCCTCGCCTCCTATCCGGTGCTGATGCTCTACTCCCGGGTGGTCGACCGCTGGTCGGTGCGCCGGGTGATGGCCGGCTCGTGTTTTGTGGTGGCGGCCTCGATGGCCGGCTTCTGGTGGCTCTTCGGCCTCGGCGGCGACGCCCGGCGGTGGGTCAGCGTCGCCTTCTATTTGTGGATCGCCATCGCCGGCATCTTTCTGGTCAGCCAGCTGTGGTCGGTCGCCGGCCGGCGACTCGATCCGCGGCAGGCGCGGCGGCTGTTCGGCTTCGTCGGTGCCGGCGGTCTCTTGGGCGGGATGGCCGGCGGGTTGTTGGCGACCCTCGCCAGCCGCGTCGAGACCCGTTCGGCGCTGGCCGCCGCCGGCGCCCTGCTGCTCGTCGCCGGCCTGCTCGCCACCGTCCTCGGGCCGGCGACGGAGGGCTCCGCGGCACCGCGTCGCACGCCGCGGCCGGGGGAGCTGCGCGACGGCTTGCGGACGGTACGCGGCTCGCGGTATCTGCGCCTGATCGCCGTCCTGGTGCTGCTCTCGACGGTGGTCGCCCAGGTGGTGGACATGCAGTTTTCCTGGGCGATCGAGAGCCGCACCGCGAGCCTCGACGAGCGGACCGCCGTCTTCGGCACCCTGTACGGGGTGATGGGCTTGATGGCCCTGGTCTTCCAGCTGCTTTTCACCACCCGCATCCTGCGCCGCCTGGGCATCGGTTTCGCGCTCCGCATGTTGCCGTTGAGCAATGCCGCCGGCTCCGCCTTCTTCGCCGTCGCGGCCCATCTCGCTCCCGGTCTCTTGCTGCCGGCGGCGTGGCTGCTCAAGATCACCGAGAACGGCCTGCGCTACAGCATCGACCAAGCCAGCCGCGAGCTGCTCTTTCTGCCCGTGGCCGCGGCCCAGCGGCCGCGGGCCAAGGTCTTCATCGACCTCTGCGTGCAGCGGGCGGCCAAGGGGGCGGCCGCCCTGCTCCTGCTGTCCGTCACTTTCGGCTGGCTCGAGGTGCGGCAGACCGCCTGGATCAGCCTGGCGCTCGTCGTCCTCTGGCTGGCGGTGGTCGGGGCCGCCCGCCGGCGCTACGTCGCCGCCTACCGCGAGAGCCTGCGCCAGGGGGAGCCGGAGGTCGAAAGCGGCCTCGACCTGGAGGACGCCGCCACCCTGGAGATCCTGATCGAGGGACTGGGCTCGGCCCAGCGCCGCGAGGTGCTGCACAGCCTGACCCTCCTCGCCAGCCACGGCCGCGGCCGACTGGTGCCGCCGCTGATGCTGCGCCACCCGGACGCCGCGGTCCGGGTCAAGGTGCTGGAGATTCTCCAGGAGGCCGGGCGCAAGGAGGCGGTGCCGCTGGTCGAGGAGCTGCTCGCCGACGGCGATCCGGCGGTGCGCGCCGCCGCCGCCCGGGCGCTCGCCCGACTGACCCCGTCGACCGTCCAGGCGCAGATGGCGGCGCGCCTGCACGATGCCTCGGCGCGGGTGAGGGCGGCGGCGGTGGGCTATCTGATGGACTGCCGGAACCCGGCGCTCTGTACCCGCGCGCGGACGGTGCTGGCCGAGATGCGCACCGACGGCGATCCGGCGGTGCGGCGGGCGGCGGCGCGGGCGCTGGGGGAGATCGAGGCGCAGATCGAGCCCGGCTACCTGGTGCAACTGCTCTACGACGGCGACGGCAGCGTGGTGCTGGCGGCGATCGACGCCGTGCGCCAGCAGGTGGCGCGTGGCGTCCGGCGGGCGCACTACATCCCGATCCTGGTCTCCCACCTGCGCAACCGTCGCTTCAAGCACGAAGCGCGGGACGCCCTGGTGGCCTACGGCGAGATGGTGATCCCCGCCCTGCAGCACTTCATGCGCGATCGCCAGGAGCAGATCTGGGTACGCCGGGCGTTGCCCAAGACCATCGCCACGATCGGCGGCCGTGCCGCCTTGAGCGTTCTCGTCGCCGAGCTGGCGGCACCGGATCCCTTTCTGCGGCGCAAGGTGATCGAGGCTCTCGGGCAGCTGCGGGCGAGCGCCGGCCTGAAGCCCGAAGCAGCGCTGGTCGAGGGGCAGCTCGCCGCCGAGTGCGCCGGCTATCTGCGGGCGCTGCTCGACCTGTCGGCCCTCGCCGGCGACGCCTTGCCGATGCGCGGGCCGCTGGTCAGCTGGCCGCACGAGAACGGCGGAGCGCATCTGCTCGAGCGCCTGCTCGCCGGCCGCATGCGCGATCATCTGCGCAACGTCTTCGGCCTCCTCGCCCTGCTCCATCCGCCGCGCGACGTCCGCGCCGCCTGGCGCGGCCTGTGCAGCGCCGAGCCGCGTCTCCGCGCCCACGCCCTCGAGTATCTCGACAATCTCCTCGCCGGCGATCACCGGCGGCTGATCTTCGCCGCCATCGACGAGCTGCCGATGGACGAGCGCCTGCGCCGCGCCGGCCGCTACTTCGCCGTCGCCCCCGCCAGCCGTGGCGATACCCTCCGCCGTCTCGCCACCCGTCGCCCGGCCGACGACGCCGACGCGGTCTGGATCACCGCCGCCGCCCTGTGCTACGTCCACGACCGGCGGCTGCGGGAGCTCTACCCCCTCATCCACGAGGCCGCCGCCGCCGATCCGGCTTCCCTGGTGCAGGAGACCACCGCCTACCTGCTGGCTCGGCTCGCCGGGCCCGGCGGCGGATGAGGACGGCCTGGGCGGGGAGGTCCTCGGCCTGGGCGGTCATGGTGATCGACCGCGGGGGGTGGCGATGGAACCCCGGCTGGGGGAAGAGGCGGTCGAGCTCGGCTTCGCTGGCGGTGACGAGGCCGGCTTCCGGATCGTCGCCCGCGGCGAAGCGCAGCAGGAGATGGCCGCCGGGGCGCAGCAGGCGGCCGATCCGGCGGGCGTAGGCCGGCCGCCGGCGGCGGGGGAGAAGGTGAAAGAGGCCGCGATCGAGGACCAGGTCGGCGCAGCCCGCCGCCAGCGGCGGGGCGAAGACGTCGGCCTGGCAGCAGAGCATGCTCGCACCGGCGTCGCGGGCCCGGCGGCGGGCGTGGAGGAGGGCCGGCAGGCTGCGGTCGAGGGCGAGGGTCGGGTGGCCGCGTCCGGCGCAGAAGACCGCTTCGCGTCCGGCGCCGCAGCCGAGGTCGACCACCGTGCCCTGGCGGGGGATCAGGCCCGCGTCGAGGAGCTCGACGAGCTCCGGCGGCGTCGCGGGAGGGTCCCAGTAGAGCAGGTGGTCGCCGGCGGCGTAGGCCAGGTCCCAGAAGCTGGGCCAGCGCAGGGTGCGGGAGGCACGGCGGGCGGCGGGCTCGTCCTGGTCAACTCGGCGGGTCACCGGGCGATCTTCCCATGTCCGCGTCCAAGGCACCCGCCAAGGGGCCTTGAGACAAGGGGCGACGGGTGCCACGATAATGGCAGAGCCGTAGTAAGCGCCTTGACGAGCCGAGCGTCGACCCAGCGGCTCGCGAACGGCCCGCCGGCACGACCGGGGCGCGGCCTTTCGGCGGCAGGGGCCCGCCGGCTCGATCCGCCTGGGCGACGTCGGGGCCGGAAGCCCGGCTCCGAAGCCGGCATGACGGCACGACCGGAGTCAGGAGCCTGCGATGAAGCGCCGTAACGTCTCTCTCAAGTTGACGCCCGAGCACGACGAACGCCTGCCGGCGCCGGCGCGGCGGCGGGCTACGAGCAAGTCGTCCGTGATCCGCCGGGCGGTGGCCCGGTACCTGGCCTACAGCCGCGACGAGGCGGCGGTGGGCTCGTTCACCGCCCTGGCGGACGACCTGCGGGGGGTGGTCGAAGGGCCGGAGGATCCGTCGTCGAATGCCGGCCATCTCGAGGGCTACGGCCGGTGCATGCACGGCCGGCGCGTCGTCCCGACCCGTCTGCCGCCGGCCTGAGCCCGCCATGGCCCGGCCCGCGGTCTCGGTCCTGCTGCCGGTGCGCGACGCCGGTCGCCATCTCGAAGCGTGCCTCGAAAGCCTGGCGCGCCAGAGCTTCGACGACTTCGAGGTGGTGGCGGTCGACGACGGCTCGCGCGACGGCTCGGCGGCGGTGCTCGATCGGTGGGCCGCCCGCGATCGGCGGTTCGCGGTCCTCCACCGGCCGCCGGCGGGGCTGATCGCGGCCCTGAACGCCGGCCTCGAGCGCTGCCGCGCACCGCTGGTGGCGCGGATGGATGCCGACGACGTGGCGGCGCCGCGGCGTCTCGAGCTGCAGGTCCGGGCTTTCGCTGAGGAGCCGCGGCTCGACGTCGTCTCCTGCCTGGTACGCCACGTGCCGTGGCAGCACGTCGGCGAGGGCTTCCGGGTCTACGAGCGCTGGCTCAACGGCCTGCTCAGCCACCGCGACATCCTGCGCGAGCGCTTCATCGAGAGCCCGATCGCCCACCCTTCGGCGATGGTGCGCCGCCAGCGGTTGCTCGAGGTCGGCGGCTATCGCGACCGCGGCTGGCCGGAGGACTACGACCTGTGGCTGCGGCTGGCGGCGCGGGGCGCACGGTTTGCCAAGGTGCCGCAGGTGCTCCACTTCTGGCGCGAGCACGCCGGTCGCTTGACCCGCGTCGACCGGCGCTACGCCGTCGAGCGTTTCCTCGAATGCAAGGCCCACCACCTGCTGCGCGGCCCCCTGCGACGGGCGCCGAGGGTGATCGTCTGGGGCGCCGGCCAGACCGGCCGGCGGCTGAGCAAGCACCTGCTGCGCGGCGGCGCGCCGATCGCCGCCTTCGTCGACGTCGACCGGCGCAAGATCGGCCGCCGCCTGCGTGGCCTGCCGATCCACGACGCCGCCCGGCTCGAGGAGCTGCGGCAGCCGGGGGACGACGGCGTGGTGCTGGCAGCGGTCTCCTCCCGCGGTGCCCGCGCGCTCATCCGCCGCCGTCTCGCCGCCGCCGGCCTCGAGGAAGGTGGTGATTTCTGGTGCGTGGCGTAGACCTGCCGCAGGAGACGCCGCCCGACGTGCCGGGGCCTCGGCGCCGCCGCCGGTGGTTGAAGCCACCGGCTACCGCGGTCC
>RFGL01000479.1 GCA_003697015.1 Acidobacteriota bacterium
CGCCTCCGCCTGCGCCTCGTCCGCCGGCGCGCCGGCGGCGATCTCCCGCAGCACCGCGACGAGGGCGGCGAGGGCGGCGGGCAGCTCGTCCTCGCCCGCCTGCTCCACCGCCTCGGCGGCGCGGCTGACCGCGTCGAAGCCGAAGCTGCGGCCGCTGCCCTTGAGGGCGTGGGCCGCCTCGTCCAGCTCCGCGCGGGCGCGGGGAACGCCGTCCTCGAGGTCGCGCGCCAGGGCCTCGAGCTCCTCGAGCCGGCGTTTCAGGCTGCGCCGGTAATAGGCCTCGAAGCGGTTCATGATGCCCGCCGGCGGCGATCGGCGGCCGCCAGGGGAGGCGCGGCGGGACGGCCGGCGCGCCGCTCGGCCGGCGCCAGCACGATGCGGAAGGTCGAGCCGCGGCCGACCGTGCTCTCGACCTCGACCTCGAAGCCGAGCAGGCGGCAGAGGGAGCGCGAGATCGCCAGGCCGAGGCCGGTGCCGCCGTAGCGCCGCCCGATGCCGGCGTCGACCTGCTGAAAGGCCTGGAAGATGGTGCCGAGGCGGTCGCGGGGGATGCCGATGCCGGTGTCGCTGACCGTCACCGCCAGCGGACGGCCCCGGCGGTCGGTTTCGACGGCGACCGTCACGCTCCCCTCTTCGGTGAACTTGAAGGCGTTGGCGAGCAGATTGATCAGCACCTGCTTGAGCTTGGTGGGATCGCTGTCGAGGATCACCGGCGCCTGCGGCAGCCGGGTCTCCACCGCCACCGCCGGCGGCGCCTGGTGGCGCAGCTCGCCGACCGTATCGGCGACCAGCTGGCGCAGATCGAAGGAGCAGCGCTTGACCTCCAGCCGCCCGGCCTCGATCTTGGTCAGATCGAGGATCTCGTCGATCAGCTGCAGCAGGTGCTGGCCGTTCTTGTAGATGCGCGCCAGATAGTCGAGATCGCTGGCGGTCAGATTGCCGCCTTTGTTGCGTCGCAGGACGGCGGCGAAGCCGATCACCGAGTTGAGCGGCGTGCGCAGCTCGTGGCTCATGGTGGCGAGGAAGCGGCTCTTGGCGTGGCTCGCCTCCTCGGCCCGCTCCTTGGCCCGGCGCAGCTCGATCTCGGCGGCCTGCAGCTCGGTGATGTCGAGGGCCAGGGCGATCACCCCGACGACGGTGCCGTCGTCGTCGTGCCAGGGGGAAGCGCGCAGGCGCCAGGTGCGGCCGTCGTGGTCGAAGGTCGACATCACCTGCGCCCCCTCCAGCACCCGGCGGAAGCTCTCCTGCGGCAGGGTGAGGAGCTGGCAGAGGGAGCGGCCGCGCAGGGATCGGGGACGGCGGGTCAGGGCCCGCAGGGCGCTGCCGCGAGCGAGGGTGATGCGCCCCTCGCGATCGGCGGCGAGGAGGATGATCGGGCTGCTCGCCACCACCGTCTCGAGCAGTGCCTCGCTGCGTTTCAAGGCGGCGGCGGTCTCCTCCTGCTGGCGCTGGCTGTGGGCCAGCCGCCGGGCTTCCGCCCGCCGCTGGGCGGCGATGTGGGGCAGCCAGCGGCGCAGGCCGATGGCGAGGAGCAGGAAACCGCTCAAGAAGCCGACGACCTTCTCCACCAGGGATTGGAGCGGCGTGCGACCGAGGACGTAGAACCGCGACAGGGAGGGGAAGTGGTCCGAGATGTCGACCAGCGCCCCGACCAGCAGCAGGCAGAAGCCGGCGAGGATGAGCCGGAAGCCGCGTTCCTGGACCAGGTTCTCCCGCCGGGCGATGTAGAAGGAGTAGGCGACGATCAGCCCCATGACGAGCGCCACCAGGATCTCCAGGATGAGGCTGGAGGGGATCATCGCGGCGACCGGGCTTCGAGCCAGCGTGCGATGGTGGCGAGCAGCTGGTCCGGGTCGAGGATCGGTTTGGCGATGTAGTCGTCGAAGCCGGCCGCCAGATAGCGTTCGCGGTCGCCGGCCATGGCGTGGGCGGTCAAGGCGACCACCGGGATGTGACGCAGGGCCGGGTCGGCGCGCAGGGCGGCGAGCACCTCGGTCCCGTCCATGCCGGGGAGGGAGATGTCGAGCAGGATCAGATCCGGTTGCTCGGCGCGGATGCCGGCCAGGGCCTCGCCCCCCGCCTCGTAGGCCTGGATGCGGTAGACGTCCTCGAGGATGGCGTGCAGCAGCAGCAGGTTGTCGGCGTTGTCTTCGACCACCGCGATGCGTTTCATCGATCCGCTCCCTCCCCCTCTCCCGGCGGCAGCCGCGGCTCGACCTCGGCATAGGCTTCGCCCAGGGCGGCGACGAGCCCGGCCAGGCGTTCGCCGCCGCCGATGGCGGCCAGCTCCTCGGCCTCGGCGGCAAGCTCGGACAGCCGCGTCGCGCCCAGGTTCCCGGCGCTCGATCGCAGGGAATGGCAGGCGCGTTCGACGCTCTTCAAATCCCCCGCCGCCAAGGCGGCATCAGCCGCCTCGATCCAGGCCGGGGCGTTGCGGCGGAAGAGCGCCACGATCTGGCGCGCCAGGGAGTCGCCCCCGAGCTGGCGGATGCGATCGAGCGCGACGGGGTTCAAGCTCATCTCGGACGCCCTCCACGTTACCTTTCCGACCCCGACGCAACCTCGGGCGGGCAGTGCAATGAGCGGCGCAGGCCGCCCGATCGTCGGACGAGACCCGCCGAGGATATACCATCGGGGGCCGGCGGTCGAGATGCGGCGCCGGCCGGTCCCGGCCGCCGGCGACGCAACCCCGGGCGGCGTCTTGCGTATGATCGGCCAGGAGAACGACCCCGCTACCGCCTGAGAAAAGGGAGAACGACCCGTGGATCGACGAGAGTTTCTGCGCCTGTCCGGCATCGGCATGGGCACCCTGGTGATCCCGGTGCTGGGGCCGGCGCGCGGCGCCCGCGGCGCCGTCACGCCGGTGCCCGCCGCCGACAAGAAGACCCTGGCCGACGTCGCCTTGAACGCCGCCAGGGCCAAGGGGGCGAACTACGCCGACGTGCGCATCGGCCGCTACCTCAACCAATTCGTCGTCACCCGCGAAGACAAGGTGCAGAACCTGGTCGACACCGAGTCCTACGGCGCCGGCGTGCGGGTCCTGGCCGACGGCACCTGGGGCTTCGCCGCCACCGCCACCGTGACCAAGGACGCCATCGCCCGCGCGGCGGCGGAGGCGGTGGCGATCGCCAAGGCCAACGCCCGGCTGCAGAAGGAGCCGGTGCGGCTGGCGCCGGTCGCGGGAGTGGGGGAGGTGAGCTGGCGGACGCCGATCCAGAAGAGCGCCTTCGAGGTTCCGATCTCGGAGAAGGTCGAGCTGCTGATGGCGGTCAACGGCGCGGCGATGAAGGCCGGCGCCAGCTTCGTCAACTCGATGCTCTTCCTGGTCAACGAGCAGAAGTACTTCGCCTCCACCGACGGCTCCTACATCGACCAGGACGTCCACCGCCTGTGGCCGACCTTCACCGTCACCCGGGTCGACCCGAAGAGCGGCAAGTTCAAGTCGCGCCAGGCCCTCTCCGCACCGATGGGGCTGGGCTGGGAGTACATGGCCGGGCGCAAGGAGGACAAGGTCGCCGGCCCCACCACCCTCTACAAGAACTCCTACGACATGGTCGAGGACGCCACCCTCGCCGCCGGCCAGGCGAAGGAGATGCTGAGCGCCAAGTCGGTGGAGCCGGGCAAGTACGACCTGGTGCTCGAGCCCAACCACCTCGGCCTGACGATCCACGAGTCGGTGGGCCATCCCCTGGAGCTCGACCGGGTGCTGGGCTATGAGGCGAACTACGCCGGCACCAGCTTCGCCACCCTCGACAAGTGGCGCTCCAAGTCGTTCAACTACGGCTCCAAGCTGGTCAATTTCTTCGCCGACAAGACCCAGCCCGGCTCCCTCGGCGCCGTCGGCTACGACGACGAGGGGGTCAAGTGCCGGCGCTGGGATCTGGTCAAGGACGGCATCCTGGTCGGCTATCAGGCGATCCGGGATCAGGTGCACATCCTGGGGGAGAAGGAGAGCCACGGCTGCTGCTACGCCGACAGCTGGAGCTCGGTGCAGTTCCAGCGCATGCCCAACGTCTCCCTCCAGCCGGGAGCGGAGAAGCTGTCGGTCGAGCAGATGATCAAGGACGTGGAGAAGGGGATCTACATCGCCGGCCGCGGCTCCTACTCGATCGACCAGCAGCGCTACAACTTCCAATTCGGCGGCACCCTCTTCTACGAGATCAAGAACGGCGCCATCGCCGGCCCCCTGCGCGACGTCGCCTACCAGTCGAATACCCAGGAATTCTGGAATTCCTGCGTCGCCATCTGCGACGCCGGCGACTACCGCTTCTTCGGCTCCTTCTTCGACGGCAAGGGCCAGCCCTCCCAGGCCAGCGCCGTCTCCCACGGCTCGTCGACGGCGCGCTTCAACGGCGTCAACGTGATCAATACCGGGCGCAAGCTGGGGTAGGGGGGAACGGCGGCCGATCGGCGCCGTCACCGGCCGGCGGGGTCACCAGCCCTCCTCCAGGGGCGGGCGGGCCGATGCCCGCCGGGCGCGGCCGTGAGATAGTAGGGGCGTGTACGACTTCGTCTTCACCCGCCTGCAGTACGACTCGGGCAATTGGGACGTCGACCAGCGCATGCCGTCGAACCTGCTCGACTCGCTGGTGCAGTACACCACCCTCGAGGTCGACCCGGAGGAACGCATCGTGCCGCTGCGCGATCCGGCGATGCTCGGCGCCCCCTTCTGCTACATGGCCGGCCACCGGCTGGTGCAATTCGACCGCCGGGAGCGGGCCAACTTCGAGCGTTACGTACGAAACGGCGGCTTCGTCTTCGCCGACGACTGCAACCACGACGTCGACGGTCTCTTCGCCCGCTCCTTCGAGGCCCAGATGGCGGCGATCTTCGGCCCCGAGGCGCTGCACAAGATCCCCAACGACCACCCCCTCTACCACGCCTTCTTCGACTTCGACGACGGCCCGCCGGCCACCTCCTTCGAGCTCAACGGCTGGGGCGACGACCTGGTGCACGATTATCTGAAGGCGATCGAGATCGACGGCCGCATCGGCGTCCTCTACTCGAATAAGGACTACGGTTGCGAGTGGGACTACGACTACCGCAACAAGCGCTGGCTGGCGCAGGACAACACCCGCTTCGGGGTCAACGTGGTGATGCACGCCCTCACCCGCTGAGCGCCCCGTGCCGCTCGGCGACGAGGAGCGATCGAGCGGCGGCGAGGACGGGCGGTCGAGGGTCGGGGGGATCGAATCGGCGATGAGCGGGGTACTCAGACGGGCGGCGGCCGGGGTTGCCGGCGGGGCGGCGGCGGGCCTCCTGGCGCTGGCCCTCGACCAGCTGCTGGTGATCTTCACCCTCGGCGATGCGATCGTCGTCGGCCGGCGTTTCGTCGCCGGCTACGTCCTGCTCGCCGCCGCCGCCGGCCTGCTCGTCGCCCTGGGGCTGGCGGCGGCGCGGCGACGCTGGCCGGCAACGCGGCTCGTCGCCGCCACCCTGGCGCTGCTCTATGCCCTGGCCGGCTGGGAGCGGCTCGACTTCACCCTCGGCCCGCGCTTGGCGCCGCCCCTGGTGCTGGCGGCGGTGGCCGGGCTCCTCGCCGGCTACGGCGTCTGGATCGCCGTCCTCGGCCGCGTCGCCGGCGACGCCACCGCCGGCTTCACCCTGGCGGCCTGCGGCCTGGCGGCGGCGCTGGCGGTGAACCGCAACCGGGTGGGCTACGCCCTCGAGCCGGCGGCCCTGGCGGCCGACGCCGGGATCGCCGCCCTGGTGCTGGCCCTGGCGCTGGCCGCCCGCCGCTGGGGCGGGCGCCGGATCGCCTCCTGCGCGGGGCTCGCCGCCGCCGCCGGTCTCGGACTCATCGCCGCCCTGCGCTGGACGTCGCCGTCGCCGTCGCCGCCGCCGGCGACGACCCCGGCCCGGCCCCATCTGATCCTGATCTGCATCGACACCCTGCGCCAGGACGTCTTCCGGGCGGTGATGGAGGAGACCGCGGAGGGCCGGGCGCTGGCCGCCGAGCTCGGCGGCGCGGCGTACTTCGACAACGCCGTCGCCGCCGCCCCCTGGACCGCGCCGTCGATGGGCACCATCATGACCGGCTTCTACCCGGTCGAGCACGGCTTCGGCAGCGTCCGCACCCGCGACCCGAGCCGCCCCCTGAGCCGCCTGTCGCGCCGCGTCGCCACCCTCGCCGAGCAGCTGCGCCGCGCCGGGTACCACGGCGAGGCCCTGGTCGCCAACACCCTGCTCCATCCGGCGAGCGGCATCGACCGCGGCTTCGCCCACTACGAGGTGATCCCCGGGCCGACCGCCAAGCTGCCGCTCCTTACCGTGCTCCAGCGCTGGGGCCTGCTCGAGCCCGACTACTACCAGAGCGCCGCCGTCCTGCGCCGCCGTCTCGCCCGCCGCCTGCCCGCCGTCGCCGGCGACGGCAGGCCCCTCTTCCTCTGGCTTCATTTCATGGACCCCCATCGGCCCCTCCACCCCCATCGCGACCTCGGCCCCGATCCCTCCGCCGCCGGCCTCGGGCGGGAGCGCCGCCTCTACCGCGACGAGGTGCGCTACGTGCTGCGCGAGGTCGCCCGTTCCCTCGCCCTGCTGCGCCGCTACCGCCTGCTCGACGCCGCCGTCCTCATCCTGGTCTCCGACCACGGCGAGATGTTCCCCTCCGACGGCCACCGCGTCCCCATCTCGCGCCACGCCGAGCGCGACTACGGCCACGGCCACGCCCTCTACGACGAGCTGATGCACGTGCCCCTGGTCATCCGCCCGCCGGGCGGCCTGCCGGCGGTACGCCATCTCGAGGTCCTCGTCAGCCACGCCGATCTCTACCCGACGATCGGCGACCTCCTCGGCCTGCGCCTGGCGCGGCGGGCCGGGGAGCGCATCAGCCTGGCGCCGTGGCTTGCTCCCGACCCGCCGACCGGCGGCCCGGGACGCCGGCAGGCGCTGCTCGGCGCCAACAGCACCGGGCCGCCGCAGCGCGGCCTGCGCACCCGCACCTGGAAGCTCATCCACTACCCTGCCGGCGAGCGCCCCGACGAGCTCTACGACCTCGTCGCCGACCCGGCGGAGCACCACGACCTCGCCGCCTCCGACCCCGACCGCCTGGCCGCCGCCCGCGCCCGCCTCGAGCGGGCCTGGTCCACCCTCCGCCCGCCCCCCGAAGAC
>RFGL01000480.1 GCA_003697015.1 Acidobacteriota bacterium
CCGTTGACCCCCACCACCAGGGTGACCAGGGGCTGGGAGCCCGGCGCCGGCGGCGGCGGCGCGTCGAGCAGCAGGACGGCGATCCGGTCGGCCAGCATGTCGCGCAGGCGGAGCAGGTCGGTGGCCTCTCCCGGCCGCACGTTGCGGCGTACGGCGTCGACCAGCTCGAGGGCGGTCTCCACCCCCAGGTCGGCGCCGATCAGGCTCTCCTCCAGGAACTCCAGCGTCTCCTCGTCGATCACCGCCCGGCCGGCGAACGCCGCATCGATGCGCTCGACGAGCTCGGTGTGGGTCATGAAGAGACCCTTCTTGAGCTTCTTCCAGAAGCCCTTCTTCTCTTTCTCTTCGGGAAACGACCGCTCGGGCGCCAGCTCGAGACGTCCGGCGGTCGTCCGATCGTCAGCTTTCGTGCTCATCGATAGATCCCAACGACATACGGGGGTGAGGGCCGGGCCCGAGCCCGGCGCGGCCTACGGTTCGGCGAAGATCTCGCGGGCGATCTCGCGCCGCGCTCGTTCCAGGGTCTCGCGCGCCCGGGCGACGAGGGCCGGACGGTGCTGCACCAGCACCAGATAGTAGCCGTCCGGCAGGGCGGTGGCGTAGAAGTGGACGTCGTCCTTCTCGATGTGGAGGACCTTCGGCGTGCCCAGCTGCGCCTGCTCGAAGACGGCGCTCAGCTGGCGCAGATAGATGCCGACGTAGGCGCCGACGATCTTCATCTGAAAGGGCTCGTGCTCGGTACAGGCGAGATCGACGACCTCGCCGCTGTCGTCGAGAAAGAGCACCGCCAGCGCGCCCTCGTTGGCGGCGAGGAGATTGGCCAGGGTGTATTGGAACGGCATCTCAGGAAGCTCCCGCGGCCGCCACCCGCAGATCCGGCGCCGGCTCGTTGTCCCGGTCCCGCTTGCGGCTCAGGTCGATGTGGCCCGAGCGGCAGGCGAGGAGGAAGGCGGTGACGATCTTCGGGTCGAATTTGGTCCCGGCCAGCTTTTCGATGGTGGCCAGGGCGTACTCGGCGGTGTAGGCCTTCTGGTAGGGCCGGTTGGTGGTGATGGCGTCGAAGGTGTCGGCGACGGCGATGATGCGCGCCATCAGCGGGATCTGCTCCTGCTTCAGGCCGTCGGGATAGCCCGAGCCGTTCCACGCCTCGTGGTGCCAGCGGATGCCGGGGATCATCTCCCGCAGGGCGGCGATCGGCGTCACGATCTCAGCGCCGATCACCGGGTGGCGCTTCATCTGGGCGAACTCTTCCGGCGTCAGCCGGGCGTGCTTCTTGAGGATGTGGTCGCCGACGCCGATCTTGCCGATGTCGTGCAGCACGGCGCTCACCCACACCCGCTCCTGCATGTCCTTGGGCACGCCGAGATAGCGGGCGATGGCCCGGCTGTAGGAGGCGACGCGCTTGGAGTGACCGCGGGTGTAGGGATCCTTGGCGTCGATGGTGGCGGCGAAGGCGCGGATGGTGGAGATGAAGAGCTCGCGGTTCACCTCGGCGGCGTGCTGCAACCGCTCGACGTAGTTGGCGACGTAGTCGCTCATGCGGTTGAAGTCGTCGGCCAGCTCGGCGAGCTCGAAGCCGAGGCCGGGGCCCTCCACCCGGCGGTGGAAGTTGCCGGCGGCGATCTCGTGGGTGGTCTCCGCCAGACGCTGGATCGGCTGGCTCAGCCAGCGCGCCGCAGCCAGGGCGAAGCCGAGGGCCAGCACCACCAGCAGGGCGGAGGCGAAGAGCGCCTTGCTGAACACCCGCCGCACCTCGCGGAAGGCGACCGCGGCGGGCTTGTGCGCCACCACCCCCCAACCGGTCTCGCGCACCGGTCCGACCTGGGCCAGGGTCTGCACCTTGCGCCCCGCCACCGTCAGGTCGTACTGGGTGGTGGCGACCAGCTCGAGGTTGAAGTCGACCGTCCGCAACAGGGCGCTCTCGATCTGCGCGGTCTCGGTGCTGCTGCTGCTCGACCAGAGAAACTTGCCCTGGTTGTCGATGAGGAAGAACTCCTCGGCGGCGCCCTTGGCGCGGGCCGCCCGCTGCGCCAGATCGATCTCGACCAGGGCCAACAGCACCACCTCCGCCCGGCCGGTCGCGCTGCGCGCCGGGACGCCGATGATCACCGCCGGCTCCTGGGCTTCGGACAGCACCACGAAGCGATAGGCGCCGGTGCCGGTTCGGCGCACCACGTCCATCACCGCGCCGAGCTCGGCGCCGACGTGGGGGTTGACCTCCCACCCTTCCATCGACAGGGCGAGGCCCTGGGGATCGGCGCCGTCGGCGACGTAGAGATTGATGATCTCCGGGTTGTAGTCGCGGAACTGGCGCAGGTGAGCCTTGACCCACGGCGCGGTCAGCCGTTCCTCGGAGGTGGCGAAGCCCGGTTGGGCGACCAGCCCCAGGCCGAGCAAGCGGAGCTGCTCGCGGTGGCGCGCCAGGTCGCTCGACAGCTCCTCCGCCAACCGCTGGGCGGAGTTCGTCAGGTGCTCGATCTCCAGATCCTGCAGCACGCTCTGGTAATCGCTCGACAGATGCCAGCTGAGGATGGCGAGCGGGATGATGCCGGAGAGCAGCAGCAGGAGGAAGAGCAGGTGGCCGAGACGCAG
>RFGL01000481.1 GCA_003697015.1 Acidobacteriota bacterium
CCCCGAAGGGCCACGTCGTTGAGCCCCGGGATCAATACGGTGGCACTCATCCCACTCATTACAAAGCACTTGCGAATACCCCGGCACCTTACGAGCTTGAATCGGCTACCTTGGCGCGTCCCGTGCGGGACGCCCCGGTGGCGCGGGCCCCCCCCGACAATGCGTCCCGGCCCCGAAGGGCCACGTCGTAGAACCCCGGGATCAATACGGTGGCACTCATCCCACTCATTACAAGGCACTTGCGAATACCCTGGCACCTTACGAGCTCCTTACGAGCTTGGGTGCGTCCCTTGCGGGACGCCCCGGTGGCGCGGGCCCCCCCCGACCATGCGTCCCGGCCCCGAAGGGCCACGTCGCAGAGCCCCGGGATCAATACGGTGGCACTCATCCCACTCATTACAAGGCACTTGCGAATACCCTGGCACCTTACGAGCTGCACCTTACGAGCTCTTACGAGCTCGGCTCCTGACGAGCTGGTGCGCGCCCGGGGACGAGGGAATTCCGGGCGGCGCGGGGCGGGCGTCGTATGCTTGCTTCCATGGACCCTGAACGATGCCTGAGGCGGGCGGGGCGGCTCGGCCTGGTGGTCCTGAGCCTCGGCTGTGCGGCGCCGCCGCAGCTGCCGGACGGCCTGGACGTCGCCGTCAGCGCTCCCTTCGCCCTGCGCCGGCAGCCCCTCGCCGCCGGCGAGCGCCAGACGTTCCGTCTCGAGGTCGGCGGCGGCGAGGTGCTGGCGGCGACGGCCACCCAACACGGCGTCGACCTGGCGCTGCGGATCCTCGATCCGGCGGGGACGGAACTGCTGTCGGCGGACGGGCCGTACGGCAAGCGCGGCGTCGAGCGGGCGCTGGTCGTGTCCGAGGCGCCGGCGGAGCTCGCGGTGGAGGTCGAGGGCGCCGGCCGTGCCGGCGGCGCCTACGACCTCGAGCTGGAGGTCCGTCCTGCGACCGCCGCCGACCGGATCCTCGCCGCCGCCTTCCGCGCCCTCGACGACGGCGAACGGGCGCGCCGCCGAGGCGACTTCCGGCGGGCGGCCGGCGCCTTCCGCCGCGCCGCCGACCGGGCACGGCGGGCGGAGGACGCCGCCGTCGCCAGCCTGGCGCAGCACCGCCTGGGGCAGACCCTGGTCGAGCTCGATCGGCTCCCCGCTGCCCTCGAGGCCTACCGCCAGGCCCGTCGTCTCGCCGACGCCGCCGGCCTCGACGCCCCCGGGGCCGACCTCGCCTTCGGCCTCGGCCGGCTGCTGCTGGCCGGCGGCGACCCGGCGGCGGCGGCGGCGGCGTGGGACGAGGCGGCGGCGCGCTATCTCGAGCTCGGCGAGCAGCGGCGGGCGGTGCTGGCGATCAACGAGCGCGCCCGCGCCCTCGAGATCGAGGGCCGCCTCGACGCCAGCCGCCGGGCCTACCGGCGCGCCGTCGAGCTCGTCCGGCCGCTGGCGGATCCGGCGCTGGAGGGGGCCCTGCTGAACAATCTCGGCTGGATCCACCTGCGCCTGGGCCAGCCCGAGGTCGCCCTCGACCTCTTCGATCAGGTGCTCCACCTGCGCCGCGTCTCCGGCGATCGCCGCGGCGAGGGGATCACCCTCCTCACCCGCGGCACGGCCGAGCGACGCCTGGGGCGGTTGGAGGAGGCGCGGGCCACCCTGGAAGAAGCGCATCGCCTGCTGCTCGACGCCGGTGAGCCGCCGTGGATCGCGCGCGCCCTCGAGGGCCTGGGACTGACCGCCCTCGCCGCCGGCCGCCTCGACGACGCCGAGCGCGCCTTGCGCTCGAGCCGGTCGCTGCTCGCAGAAGGCGACGAGACCCGCACCGAGGCGATGGTCATCCTCGATCTGGCCGAGGTCGAGCTCGCCCGCCGGCGGGGCGACGCCGCGCGCGCCCTCGCCGCCGAGGCGCTGGCGCTCTTCGACCGGCTCGCCGACCGGCAGGGCCAGGCCAGCGCCTACTTCGCCATCGCCCGCGCCGAACGCCTGCGCGGCCGGCTGGAGGCTGCCTGGCGGTTCGTCAACCTGGCGATCGAGGGCATGGAGACGGTGCGCGCCAGCGCCCGCATCGACCCCCTGCGCACCGCCTACTTGGCCTTCCGCCGCGAGTACTACGAACACGCCGTCGACCTCGCCGTCGAGCTCGGCCGGCGGCAGCCGGGCGGGGGCTGGCTCGAAGAGGCCATGGCGATGAGCGAGCGCGGCCGCGCCCGCGGCTTGGTCGAGGCCCTGTGGCGCGCCCGATCGGCGCCGTCCCAACGCCTCGATCCGATGCTCCTGGCGCGCGAAGCAGAGGCCGAAGAACGGCTGATCGCCCTCGGCCGCGAGCGCGCCCGCCGCGAGCTCGACGGCGCGGCCGGCGGCGAGGTCGACGCCCTGTCGGCGCGCATCCGCCGCGCCTCCCTCGCCCTCGCCGAAGCCCGCAGCGCCCTGCGGGCCGCCGACCCCAAGTCCGCCCACCTGCTGCGCCCGCCGGCCTTCGACGCCCGTCGCTTCGCCGGCCGGCTCGGCGACGACACGGCCTTGATCGCCATCGCCCTGGGCGACGAGCGCAGCCACCTGCTGTGGCTCGATCGCGAGCGCCTCGAGGCCTATGACCTGCCGTCGCGACGCCGGCTCGACCGGCTGGCCCGCAGCGCTCACCGGGGCCTGGAAGACAGCCGCAAGCCGCGCGCCGCCCAGCGCGCGCAGCAGGCCCTGCGCCAGCTCAGCCGCCTGCTGCTCCTGCCCCTGGCCGACCGCCTCGGCGACCGCCGACTGGTGGTGGTGGCGGAGGGGGCCCTGCACTACGTGCCCTTCGCCGTTCTGCCCGACCCCCGCCGCCTCGACGACGTGCACCCCCCCGCCCTCCTCGAGCGCCACGACGTGGTGAGCCTGCCCGCGGCGTCGGTGCTCGCCGCTCTCCGCTCCCGCCCGCGCCACCATCCGGACAAGCTGCTGGCGGTGATCGCCGATCCGGTCTTCAGCCGCGACGACCCGCGCCTCGACGGTCGCGGCGACGTGCCGGCAGGCGACCACGAGCCGCTGGCGCGGCTGCCCTTCACCGCCGACGAGGCGGCGGCGATCCTCGCCCTGGTGCCCCCCGGCCGCGGCGCCGCCTTCCTCGGCTTCGACGCCAACTTGGAGCTTCTGACCGGCGGCGTCCTGGCCGGCTACCCCATCCTCCACCTCGCCACCCACGGCCGCCTCGACGCCGAGCACCCGGAGCTCTCGGGCCTCGAGCTGTCGCGCTTCGACGCCGCCGGCCGCCCCCGCCCCGCCACCCTCTACGCCCCCCGGATCTACGACCTGGAGCTCGACGCCGAGCTGGTGGTGCTCTCCGCCTGCCGCACCGCCCTCGGCCGCGAGATCCGCGGCGAGGGCCTGGTCGGCCTCACCCGCGCCTTCTTCCACGCCGGAGCCCGGCGGGTGGTGGTCAGCCTGTGGGCGGTCGACGACCGCCACCACCGAGCTGATGCGCCGCTTCTACCACCACCTGCTGGAGCGCCGCCTGCCCCCCGCCGCCGCCCTGCGCGCCGCCCAGCTCGAGCTGCGCGCCACGCCGCGCTGGCGGGCCCCCTACTACTGGGCCGGCTTCCTCCTCCAAGGCGACTGGCGCTGAGGCGCGCCCGCGGACGGCGCGAAGCGGTCCCGGGCCGGACCCCCAGCC
>RFGL01000482.1 GCA_003697015.1 Acidobacteriota bacterium
CCGCCAGCTCGGGCGCGCCCGAGCTGGCGGAGCACGAGCTGCTGCCGCCCATCGACCCGCCCGTCCGTCCGCCGCCGCCGTCGCGCGGCCCCCTCGATGCCATCGACATCCACGTGCGGCCGTTCGCCGACGTCGACGGTGCGGTGCTGATCGACGTCCGCGGGCCGATCGACGGCTACAACGATCGCCAGCTCGCCGGCGCCCTGGAGCGCGCCGTCGGCGACGGGGCGCGGGCGATCGTCGCCGACCTCGAGGGGGTGGGCTATCTCGGCCTCACCGCCCTCGGCTGCCTGGCATCGACCCTCGAGCGCCTTGAGGACCGCGGCGGCGACCTGCTGCTGGTCGGCGCCGGCCGCAGAGTGCGCGAAGCCCTCGCCCTCAGTCATCTCGCCGACCGCTTCGCCGACCGCCTGCTGCCCGATCGCGCGGCGGCGCGGGCCCATCTCGCCGGCCGCGCGTGATCCGATCCGGCGGCCGAAGGGACGTTCCCAGGATAGAGGGATCATCCGGCTGATCCCCAGATCCGGTCGCGATGACGAGCCTCGCCAGCCTGGGGGATGCCCGCCGTGCCAGCGGCATGCGGACTCGGCCGCCGCCAGCGCCGAGCTCGGGCGTTCTTCAGGCCGTGCGACGCGGGCTGACCGGCAGCCCTTCATCCGTACCGGTCGACGAGAGAAAAGGAGGAAGCCATGAGCCGAACCCGCGTTCCTCTGCGGATCTTCGTCCTCGTCGCCGGCGTAGTGCTGGCGCTGGGCAACGCCGCCCGCGCCCAGGTGACGACCAATCCCCAACAACCGGTGGGCGAGCCGCTGCCCGGCGGCAGCGCCCCCACCGTCACCCGCCTCGACGCGGTGCACGTCAACCTCGGCCTGGCCGACGGCTCGACCCTGATCGGCGGTCAGCTGACGCCCGATGAGACGGGCTGCGGCGGGCCCTTCGCCTTCGTCGAGCGGCGCAATGCCGACGGCACCCTCGCCTGGCGTCGCGTCGGTCAGGCCAATCCCACCTCGGGACTGCCGCTCTTCGCCGGCGCCAGCGACGTCGATCCCCTGCTGATCGCCGGCGGCAGCGTACGCGACGCGATCGAAGCGGCGGACGGCACCCTCTACCTCACCGGCGAGGTGACCGAGGCCTGGCAAGAGGCCGACGGCAGCGCCAGGCGGCGGCGGGACGCCTTCGTCGTGCGTCTCGACGGAGCGGGCAACCCTCTGCGCGCCCGCCTGCTCCACGGCCCGCTGGTGCCGCCGCGGGTGCCGGCGCCGCCGTGCAGCGAGATCTGCGTCCTCGATCCGGATCCGGGCTTCGACGACTGCAGCGGCGAGTCGATCGCCCTGGCCAACTTCGGCAGCGCGGTGATCGCCAGCGAGTGCCTTCCGCCCGGCGCCGCCGACAGCGACGTGCTGGTCTCCAAGCTCAACCCGGACCTGTCGATCCTCAAGTGGAACAAGCCGATCCTGCGGCCGGGCTCCGCCGAGCCGCTCGACGTGGCGATCGACGCCGACAATCAGATCTGGATCGCCGGCCGGGAAGACAACGACGCCATCCTCCACAAGACCCGGGGCAACGGCGATCTGCTGGCCACCAAGCTCGGCGTCGGCCCGTGCGGCGACGCCGGGCGCTCGATCCGCTTCGCCGGCGATCAGGTGGTGGTCGACGGCAACTTCGCCGGCTTCATCACCTTCGACGGCACCATCGTCGACGGCGCCGGCGAGGAGCAGTCGGCCTTCGAGGTCACCTACGATCGCACCACCGTGCAGCTGGTGACCGCCCGCAAGATCAGCCAGACCGCTCCGCCGCCCGGCTCACCGACGTCGGCGCGCACCGCGGTGCCGGTCGCCAGCGCCCTGCGCGCCGCCCCCGGTGGCGTCCTGCCGCCGCCGTCGCCGCCGCCGATGCCGCCGCTGGAGGACCATCAGCCGGTGCTCGAGTCGGTGGACGTACTGGTCGGCAAGCTGATGACCGGCGGCCCCAACGCCCTGATCGAGGCCGGCGAAGGCCTCTCCCTCGGCGTTCAGGGCGTCCTGGTCAATGCCGGCGACGACTTCCTGACCGCGGTGGTGCGCTTCACCTTCAGCGTCCACGAGCTCGCCCCGGTGGTCGAGTCCATCCGCCTCAAGCTGTCGAGCCCCCACTGCGTCAGCGCCGATTTCAGCGCCGGTGGTGGCGACGTCGGCTCGGACGGCGCCAGCTTTCTGCCCCTGGGCAGCGCCGAGCTGTGCGCCGGCGACGAGTCGATCATCGACGTCGAGGTGCCGCCGGAGGTCAATCAGGCGCTCGGGTTCAGCACCGTGCCCCTGACCACCAACCTCCAGCTGCTGATCGATCTGACCCTGCACTTCACCTTCGTCCAATGCCAGCCCGGCCTGGCCTGCCCGTCGTCCGGTCCGGGGTGCGACAGCGACTTGGATCAGATCACCGTCACCACCGACTACCCGAACTGAGCCGGCCGTCGAGCTCAGCCGCCGCCGGCGAGCTGCGCGCGGGCGGCGGCGGCCTCGGCGTTCGCCCCGCGCTCTTCATAGAAGGCGATCAAGCGGCGCAGGGCGGCGGCGGTCTCGGGCCGACCGGGGAAGTCGCCGGCGAGGGAGGCGGCGCTGTCGCGCAACAGGGGTTCGGCTTCGCCGTCGCGGCCTTGCAGGGCCAACGCCTGACCGAGGTGGCTGCGGGCGATGGCCAGTCCCAGCCGGCTCACCGGCTGCTGGGCGAGCCAGGTGCTCTCGGCCCGGCGCAACATGGTCTCGGCCTCGGCGGCGCGTCCTTGGCCGAGCAGAGATCGGCCGAGCAAGGTGGTGAGGATCGCCTCCTCCCGCTGGCCGCTTCCCCGTTGCTGGCGGAAGAGATCGAGAGCGAGCCGCAGCTCGCTCTCCGCTTCGGCGAAGCGCCCCAGAGCGAGCAGCGCCTCGCCCAGGTTCATCCGCACCCGCGCCACCTCCGGATGATCGTCGCCGAGCAGCTGGCGGTAGAGCGGCAGGGCCTGGCGAAATGAGGCCTCGGCCTCGGCGTAGCGCCGGCGTCGGGAGGCGAGGCTGCCGAGGTTGTTGAGGTTCTTGGCCACGCTCAGGTGGTGGTCGCCGAAGATCTCGCGATTGATCGCCAGCGCTTCCTCGTAGAGCGCCTGGGCGGCGGCGAGGTCGCCTTTGCGCTGCAAGACCGCCGCCAGGTTGTTGATCACCCCGGCGACGCTCGGGTGGCGACCGTAGATGGCGCGCAGCCGCTCGAGGGCCTGGCGCATCAGGTTCTCGGTCTCCTCCAGATCGCCGCCGCGGGCGTAGAGGACGTTGGCCAGGTTGTTCAGACTCTCCGCCACCAGCTCGTGCCCCGGCGGCAGGCTCGCCTGGCGGATGGCCAGGGCGCGGCGGTAGAGCGCTTCCGCCTGAGCCAGCTCGTGCTGCTCCTTGAGGCAGCGGGCGAAGTTGTTGAGGGTGGTGGCGAAGGACGGATTGTTCTCCCCCAACACCTGGCGTTCGGCGTCGAGGATCCGCTCGTAGCTCGCCCGCGCCTCGTCGTACTTGCCCTGCGCGCAGAGCACGTCGGCCAGGTTCTTGCGCAGCCGGATCATCTCGGGGTGGGCCTCGGGCAGGGAGCGACCGTGGATCGCCAGCGCCTGGCGGTAGAGGCCCTCGGCCTCGGCGAAGCGGGTGCGGGTTTCGTAGACCAGGGCCAGGTTGTTGAGGGTCATGACCAGCTCGTCCGCCTCGCCGCCGCCGGTCTGACGCTGCCAGGCCAGGGTCCGCTCGAGCAGCGCCTCGGCGCGGTCGATCTCGCCCCGGTCGAGCAGCACCCGCCCGAGCTCGGCCTGGCTCCTGGCGACGAGCGGGTGCATGCCGCCGAAGTGGCTGCGGCGGATCTCCAGGGCCTGGCGGTGCAGGCGCTCGGCCTCCTCCAGATGCCCCTCTTCGCGCTCCACTTCGGCCAGCACGCTCAGGCTCTCGGCGACTTCCAGATGGTCCTCGCCGAGCAGCCGGCGGCGGATCTCGAGGGCCCCCTCGAGCTGCGGCCGGGCGTCGTCGTAGAGGCCGAGGTTGGCGTAGACCTGGCCGACGGCGTCCATGATCCTGGCCTGCACCAGAGGACGGCCGGCGAGCTCCGGCTCGATCTTGCGCGCCCCCCGTTCCAGCAGCTCGCGGGCGGTGATGGTCTCCCCCAGGGCTTCCCCCGGATCGGCGACTTCGAACAGACCGACCAGGAAGTCGACCACCTGCTCGGCGGTGGCGCGCTGCTCGTTCGCCAGCTGCGCCTGTTCCTCGGCCCGGGCTCGTTCCCGCGTCGCCACCTGCATCTGCCAGGTGGTGGCGACGATGCCGCCGAGCAGCGACGCGACGATCAACGCCGCCGCCGCCACGCCGACGCGGTGCCGGCGGACGAACTTGCTGGCCCGGTACAGGGGCGTATCCTTGCGCGCCGTCACCGGTTGTCCGTCGAGATAGCGGCGGACGTCCTCCGCCAGCTGCTCGACCGAGGCGTAACGCCGCTCGGGGGACTTCTCCAGCGCCATCAGCACGATGTTGTCGAGATCGCCGCGCAGCACCCGGCGCAGGCGCTCGGGGGAACGAGGGCGCCGGCGGGCGAGACCGTCGCGGGCGGGGTCGGCCTGCGGCGACGGAACGCCGCGGGCCACCACCGTGCTCGGCCGTTCCGGCTGCTGCTCGCAGACGGCGCGCTCGATCTGCCGTTGGGTGGGTTGGTCGAGGCGGTAGGGGCGCTCGCCGGTCAGCAGCCGGTAGAGCAGCACGCCGAGGCTGTAGACGTCGGTGGCGGTGGTGATCGGCTGGCCGCGGATCTGCTCCGGGCTGGCGTACTCCGGGGTCATCGGTCGCTGGCCGGCGACGGTGGCGCCGACCTGGTCGTCGCCGGGATCGAGCAGCTTGGCGATGCCGAAGTCGAGCAGTTTGGGGACGCCGCCGGCGGTGACCAGGATGTTGGAGGGCTTGAGGTCGCGGTGGACGATCAGATTCTGATGGGCATAGCGCACCGCCTGGCAGACGGTGAGAAAGAGCTCCAGGCGCTGGCGGATCGACAGGCCGTGGCGATCGCAGTAGCGGTCGATCGGCTCGCCCTCGATCAGCTCCATCACCAGGTAGGGCGAGCCGTCGTCGGTGACGCCGCCGTCGAACAAGCGGGCGATGTTGGGGTGGTCGAGGTTGGCGAGGATCTGGCGCTCCTGGAGAAAGCGGGCGATGATCGGCTCGCTGTCCATGCCGCGCTTGATCAGCTTGATCGCCACCTCCTTGCGGTACTGGTCGTCGGCCCGGGCGGCGGCGTAGACCACCGCCATGCCGCCGTGGCCGAGCTCGCGCAGCAGGCGGTAGTTGCCGATCTCGCGCCCGGCCAGGGCGCGGCGTGCGTCGCGCTCCAGGAGGGCACCGAAGACGTCGGCCATGCGCTCGTCGAGGACGCTCTCGGTGGTCTCGTCGGAAACCAGGAGGCTTTCGACTTCCGCCCGCAGCTCGCCGTCGCCGGCGCAGGCACGATCCAGGTAGGCCGAGCGTTCGTCGCCGGAAAGCCCCGCCGCCCGGTCGAAGATCTCTTTGATCCGCTGCCAGCGCTCGGGGCGCATCGCCGCGCCGTCGGTGCCGGACGGCGCCTCGCTCATGCCCTCGCCTCCGAGGCTCCGGCCTGCATCTCCCGCTGCAGCCAGGCGCGGGCGATGCGCGCCTCCCGTTTGACGGTGGCGGTTGAAATCTCCAGGCAGGCGGCGGTCTCGTCGATGGTCAGCCCGCCGTAGTAGCGCAACTCGACGATCTTCGCCTGCCGCGGATCGAAGGCCGCCAGACGATCGAGGGCTTCGTCGAGAGCGATCAGCTCGGCGGCGTGGCGCTCGACCGCCCCCAGGGCCTCGTCGAGGGGCACCCGCACCGCCTGGCCGCCGCGCTTGACCGTGTTGTGACGCCGGGCGTGCTTGAGCACGATGCGGCGCATGAGCTGCGCGGCGACGCCGAAGAACTGCGCCCGGTTCTGCCACTGGACGCGGTTCTGGTCGACCAGCTGCAGGAAGGCTTCGTTGACCAGGGCCGTGGGTTGCAGGGTGTGGTCTCGGCGCTCCCGGCGCATAAAGCGTTCGGCCTGGCGATGCAGCTCGTCGTAGACCAGGGGCATCAGCTGCACCAGGGCCTCCTGGTCGCCGCTGCACCAGTCGATCAGCAACTGGGTGACGTCGGTGGTGGCACGCTCCGCCATCGTCTTCGTCCTGCGTCCGCCGGGAGTTCGCCTGCCGGCGGCGGACGCCGTCGACCAGCCGCCGGCCGGACGTCGGCGGCGCGCGGAGGGGCGGGTACAGGCCCACAAGGGCCGCTGCCGAGGAATCGACCTGGACCATCCCACCCGAGCACCGGAAGCTCCCCCTGAGCATACCACGCCACCCCTGCCGGCGGCGCTCGCCGGTTCCTGTGCTACCGTTGCCAGGTACCGAAGACCAATGGGACGATGGACGACGCTCTCGCCTTCTTGCGTACGGTCGACTTCCTGGCCGATGCCGACGACGAGCTGCTGGCACGCATTGCCGCAGCCGTCGAGCCCCTGCACTACCCAGCGGATGCCACCATCTTCGACGACGGCGATGCGGGTGATGCGGTCTACTTCATCGTCGGCGGTTCCGTCCGCCTGGAAAAGGTCGGTCTTGCCCTGCTTCGGCGCGGCGCCGGCGAGTACGTCGGCGAATTCGCCCTGATTGACGGCGCCCCACGCACCGCGGCGGCCATCGCCGATGAGGATGCCACCCTCCTGCGTTGGCCGCGAGACGACTTTCTACGCTGCTTCTCCCGCCGCGGCGAGATCGCCGTCGAGGTCTGCCGGGCCCTGGTCGCCAAGCTGCGCCAGGGGGTGGAAAGCGAGCTCGATCGGGCCCGCACCGCCGAGGCGGTGCGCCTCGCGGCGCAGATCCAGCGCGCCATGCTCCCCGGCGAGCGCTATCGCGACGCGGTGATCGAGCTCGCCGCCCGCTGCCGGCCGGCGGCGAAGATCGGCGGCGACTACTTCGACGTCCTGTCCCTGGACGATGAACGCAGCGCCCTGATCGTCGCCGACGTCCAGGGCCACGGCCTCGACGCCGCCCTGCTGGTGGCGATGGCCAAGAGCTGCTTCCACGCCCACCCGAAGGCTTCTCCGGCCGAGATGATGAGCGCCCTCCACCGCACCATCCGCCTGCTGGCGACCAAGATCCTCACCGTCTCCTGCTGCCACCTGGTGATCGACCGCACGGCGGGCATTTTGCACTATGCAAACGCCGGCCACCCGCCGCCCTTCCATCTGCAGCAGAGCGGCGAGCTGACGACCCTCGACCAGCGGGACCTGGTCCTCGGGGTGCCGAGCGCCATCCTGCCCCAGGGCGACGGCCCGCGTTACCGCATCCACCGCCGTCCCTGGGCCGCCGGGGATCTCCTCGTCCTCTACACCGACGGCGTCACCGAGGCCAAGAACCCAGCCGGCGAGGAGCTCGAGGTGCACCGTCTCGCCGCCGCCATCGAGGATCGCCCGAGCGACGGCGTCGAAGCCCTGCGCGACCACCTACTCTCTCGCCTCGCCGCCCACCACGGCCCGCGCCAGCTCGACGACGACGTCACCCTGGTGGTGGCGAGGGGGTTGTGAGGTGGCACGATCGAGCGCCCACTCGGTTGGCACCGCCCGGGCGGCACGAAAGCCGACATGATTGTGTCAACTTCGAGGGCCTCAGCAGCCACCCCAACATATTGAGGCGGAATTATCGCAATCTACATCCCGTTGTAGTACATAGGGAGCCGGTCTGTATCGCAGTCGATCGCGAAAACAATGGCACGGACCTTGCGGACGTATTGAGCGAGTCGTCAGGAGAAGATCCTGACACCTGAATTGACGAAAGCGGGGTGTAAAATGAACGTCGATCACCACCGCCTGACACATGGAGAACCCATGGGCGCGGGCCCGCGCAGCGAGACCCCGCCCGCCACGACCGTCACGGTTGCGTGTCGCGAAGGTACCACCGACTCTGACGTACCTACGGAGACTACGATGCGCAAATCCATTCGTGACGTGTTCCGGGAAGCCGTGAAAGAAGCCCTCGCCGACCGCAGTCGATTCGGCCGCCATCGCCAGGAGGGCGGCAGCCGCCACCCCGGCCTCGAGCCGTCGTCCTTGAGCCGCTCGAGCGTCGCTACCAGGCGCGGCACGGGATCGAAAACCCCGCACGAGCCGAGGGGCGGGTAGGGGCGGGTAGCGTCCAGCTCAGCGCCACGGCTGGTGCGACTTCTTCACCGGCCGCCGGCCAGCGGCAGATAGGAGAAGTGGCGGATCGCCGCGCGCCAGCGTCGTAGGACGATTTCGCCGCCGTGCCCAAGACCGGCCTCGATGCTCGTCGCGTCGTTTTCCAGCTCCCTGCGGAGCTCGCCGAAGTGCTTCATCGCGCGGATGCTCCGCTGCTTGTAGTAGGCGCGGATGGCCTCGTCGAACCGTTCCGCGAGCGGTGCCAGGGGGCCGCCTGTCGCCACCGCGGAGTAGAGCCTGGTCTGGTGGATCGAAGAGCCCGCGTGGAGCACGGGCAGCGGGCGCTCGAAGCCCGACTTGCTGTCGACGTCGAAATCGCCGACCAGGAAAAACCGCCAGTCCTTCGCTTGATCCTGGACGAGGTCCTTCGTCCGCTCGTCGAAGAGCGGGCTGAACACGCCGCGGTCGGGACGCGCTTTGTCGGTGATCCGCGCGGCGCGGAAGAAGACCGGCCCGGTGTGCTCCGATCCGCGGCTGACCAGACGATCCGTGGCCACGCCGATGCGGGTTTCGAAATCGAATCCGGATTCGAGGCGCTGCTGGTGGAATTCTAGTTCGTCTGACAGACAAGCGCTGCGGACGTCGTGAGCGAACCGGTCGCAGGCGCCCTGCAACGCCATCGCCAAGCGAAAACCGGCCCAAGCGTCCTTCGCCACCAGGGTGTAGCCGTCGCCGGTGGTCTGGACGCTGTGCACGGCATCGCCCTCCCCAATGCCATTTGCCGTTGTCAGCACGCTCTCCTCATACCGCCTGAATGGGCCGTCGAAGAAGCGTGTGGCTTCGTCATCGCTACCGAGGGCCTGGACGAATGGTGTGGAGCCGGCGAGATCCAAGAAGAGGACCGTGCCTTGGCGGCACTGCCAGCTGCCTGAGAGTCCTTTGTTCTCTGCCATGATCGCCTCTCAACCATACGCCAGATCTTCGGAGAGACGTAGGTGCCGCCCCTCACTCAGCTGAAGGAAAACCTCCAGGCGCCGGGCGAATGTCCGATGGCGCAAAATCTGATCGCGCACCAGGACCGAGCCCAGGGGGTTGATCACCGCCGGCGCGTAGGTACCGGGATCGGGCTCCGCCTGGATGCGTCCGTCCTCTCCATGCCGGGCATAGCTCACGCGCCCGTCGCCGGCGTCGAAGATCGAGCGAAAGAGATCCTGGGCCAGCGCGTAGAGCTCGCCGATGGGCGCCAGCTGCTGCCGATCCTTCGTCGCCATTGCCTCAGCCGGCACCACCAGGGCGTCGAGGAAGGCCTTGGAGAGTAGCAGGAAATAGTGGGCGGGATTCTCCTTTTCGTCGATCGAAGGGAGGAGATAGCCCTGCAGGACGCGGTACGCCTGCTCGAGGAACCGGCCGCAGACGATCCCGTCGCGCCCATGGCACCCGCGCAAGGAGCACCCGGCGTCGCACAGCTCGTGGGGAAAGAGCCGCGCGCGGACGCTCGGCGCGTAGCGCGCTACCGTGCATCGGAGAAGCTCGGCCCACGCATCTTCGTCTTCCGGCACGGGGATGGCCCCCCGGCGAGATGCGAGCTCCTCGCCCGGATCGAAATCGATATCGTCGGACTGAGGATCTTGCGGGCGACGGTAGGTCTTGTAGCTGTCGTCCTTCAGTACCCTCTCCTGCTCTTCGGCTTCCCTCCGCCGCGCCTCTTCCAGCCGATGCAACATCTGCTCGAGCTCTTCCCGCTTCTCCTCGCCGACGACGTCGCCGAGCTCATGCCACTGCTCGATGAGCTGGCGTACGCAATACCAGCGCACGATGAGCAGGTGGATGAACTGGTCCGGAACGCCGGGCAGATGGCGCAGCTGGAGCTCGATCTGGGTCCACAGCCAGCGATCGTAGAAGCGTTGGATCTCGCCAAGCTCTACGTCGCCTTCCCCGTCCAGGCTGGCGAGGAGGAGCTGGATCATGAAGAGGTCGGCGAAGACGTCGGCGAAAAGACCTTGGACGTTCTCGATTTTCCACCAGGAGGCGCCCGTTCTATCGAGCTGATACTTCCCGATGCGCGTGATGCTGCTCCAGACGTCGGGGTTCGCCCAGGTGCGCTCGAGGGGAGCGAGGGCCTTGTCCTTCATCACTTGGTGGCCGAGCTCGTGGAGCAGGATGAAGCCGTTCTCCGGATTCGACAGCCGCAACCAGTCGAGCTCGATGATGCTGCCGAAGAGATTGTAGATGTGGGCGGTGTGGCCGTAGCCCAGCTTGACGATGCCGTCGTGGGACTGGTGGTCGATGAAGCGAAAGGCGCGCAGGGCGACGTGACGCAGCTGGGAGTAGGCGCTGATGAAGACGTCGATGCCGCCGCGGTGGTTGGGGCTCAGGTCGACCACCTCGAACATGCGGCTCGAGCTCTGGTAGCGCTTGCCGATCGCACGGCTCACCTTCTTGACGAAGGTGGTCAGGTTCTCGATCAGCGCGGGGTTCAGCTCGCCGCTCTCGCGCTGCAGGGCGAGGGCGTCGAGCAGCTGGCGCTGGAGGTTTTTCCACATCCGCAAGTAGTCGATCAGGGAGTTGATCATCACCGGATCGCTCTTGTAGTCGAGATGGGAGAGGACGATGTTGCGCAGCGCCAGGCGGGTGCCGCGCGGCACCTTCAAGCGATGCAGCATCTCCTCGATCCGCTGCCAGTCGGGGTGGGCGAACCAATCCTCGAAAAGCAAGGGAATGGTGCCGAAGAAGGAGCCGCAATCCGGGTCGAGCTGAGGCAAGGAGAGCTCTCCGAGATCGACCCGGGCGTAGGTCTTCATGCTGTAGATCAGGTGCTTGATCTCATCGTCGATCTTCTTGGCGTCGTAGGGCGTCTTTCCTTTCGCCAGCTGGTGGACGAAGTCGATGGGGCCGGAGAGCAGCTCCAGGGGCCCACGCTCCGACACCGTCTTGAGCTTCTTTGCCACGTCCGCGGTGCGGCCCGCCTTGAGCTTCTTTGCCACGTCCGCGGTGCGGCCCGTCTTGAGCTTCTTTGCCACGTCCGCGGTGCGACCCGCCTTGAGGTTCATCACCCGCATGTAGCGCACGGCGTCCGAGCTCTGGGCGGTGAGGGTGAAGACGTCGGTGTAGTCGCAGAAGATCGGCAGGTTGGGAACCACCGCGCGCGGCTCGAGTTTTTTGCTCCATTTTGGCTTGCGGCCGCGTTCTTTGTGAATCTTGCGGCAGCTTTCGACGAGCGTCTCCAAGGTGGCGACGGATGCCTTGAGCTCCTGTTGTGGGGGAGCGCCGCGCTCGGGGAGGGCGCCGAGGGGCAGATCGTCGACCGAGCACGGGATCCGCTGCTTCTTACTCGCGTCCTGCAACCGTCGCTTGAGGCGGTAGACGAAGCTGGCGCCGAAGACAGGCAGCTCGCGGAGGTGGAAGGCCAGGCGCGCCAGCACCTCGAAGGGCGCTCCCATCATGTAGACCGAGAGGTCGTCCCAGCCCATGTTGCGGTAGATGATGAATTCGATCCGATTCTCGGAGATCGTCTGGCGGAGCGGCTCGAGCATCTCGTAGATCTGCGTTCGGTCGGAGCGGGCGGAATCTCCCATGCGCCTGATCACGTCCTCCCACGCCTCCTCGACCGCCGCGCAGCCGTCCCAGAAGTCCGGCGGCGCGGAGATCAGGAGGGCGATGAATTGGGCGGCATGAGCGATCAGCGGCGAGCGACCGGTGAAGAGGAGCAGGGGGTTGAGCTTGTAGTGGACGAAGAGCCCCGGCTCCCAGGGCCACTCGTTCTTGGCTACGTCCTTGTGATCGTAGTCCGCGAAGGGCCGCCTTCTGACGACCCCGTCCTCGACCCCGCTGTTGGTGGCCAGGACGTAGCCGTAGAAGCTCTTCTGGCCCTGGATCTCCGCCGCATTCGGCGTCTCGGTCATGCCGATGAAGTCGTCGACGTACTCGAGCTTGAGCCAGTCCCAGAAGCCGAGGGTGGGAAAGAGGGAAGGCTGCTCGAAGATCTCCGGCGGCGGCGCCGCCGCGGGACCGTCCGCCAGCCGCTTGTAGCCTGCGGTGAGCTGCTCGACGTCTCGCTCGTCGCGGTCCAGGAGCTCGCTACGCCGGCTGGGATCGGGCCGGCGCAGCAGCGTCTCGGCCAGTTTCTGTTCCGTGGCCTCTTGCGGGACGAATTTGAAGAACGCGGCGTGGATGCCGAGGGTGGGGGAGGCGGTGAAGCCGCGGTGGAAATAGGTGTTTCGCGACAGCTTTTGCAGCAGTTTGCAGCAATCCCGATAGTCTTGCGCGCTCATCGTCCCTGCGGATCCGCGGCCCCACGCGGGGGGGGGGGCGCAGACCGTCGATAACCTTAGAGCCATGGCCCACTGAGGCCATCACCTCGTCGAGAGGCGGGCGATTATACACAGCCGCAGGTCGGAAATCCAGATCGGTGCAGGAGGATCAGAAGTATTGGTCTTTTGTTCTGCTGGGGCGGGTGGCCGAGCCGCAGGTCGAGCCCTGTGATAGCTCTTGAGGTCAGTTGGGGCAGCGTGCCGCTGCCTCCACGTCGAAGATGACGCCCCGCCGCTGGGAAGCACCGTGAGGGATCTTGTCCTCGCCGCGGGCCGTAACCAACCGCAGGCGGCTTGCAAACGCCGTCGCTGGTGTGCTATACGATTGAAGGTACAGCATATAAGCCGTCTTCGGTGGTGCTCCGCGGGGGCGCCGCCTACGGGGATGCGCAGAGAGGGAGCCGAGAGCGCGGCGGCGGTGAACCGTGCCCGCACTCCGGAGCTGAGATGACCACCAACGAGCAGCTACCGTCCGGAGTCCGTGATCGCGTCCATGAGCGGCGGCGGTCCAGCGCGCTCGACTACTGACAGGGGGAAGACATGACCGACATCAACAGCATCTTCCGCCAGGCCGTGCGCGAAGCCGGCAAGGACCGCAGCCGATTCGGGCGGTATCGCCAGGAGGGCGGCAGCCGCCCGCAAGGCCTGATGCCACCCAGCGGGAGCTATCGTCGAGACCCCATCCTCGGCAATCTTCCCGGAGCTGATCAAGCGCCTACGCCTCGTCCCGAGCGGGACGACGATCGGGGCTGAGCCTCCCTTTCTCCCTCAGCCGACCCATCCGCGATTCTCCGCCGGCGCCTCGGCGCCAACGGCCG
>RFGL01000483.1 GCA_003697015.1 Acidobacteriota bacterium
CCCCCTCCCCTGCCCCTGCGCATCACCAGCGAGCCACCGGGGGCGCGGGTGCTGCTCGACGGCCGGGAGATCGGTTCGGCCCCGGTCGAGCACCGCTTCGAGGCCGGCGTCGACTACGAGCTGCGGCTCGAGCTGGCGGGCTACGAGGCCGCCGGCTGGCGCTTCTCGCTCGCCGACCTCAGCGACCGGCAGCGGCGCGACCGGCAGCTCGTCTTCCCGCTCAAGAGCACCGTGCCGCCGGGGGTGTTGAGCGTCGCCGCCGCCTACCCGGTGGCGGTGCAGATCGGCGGCCGCCGCTTCGCCGCCGCCACCTCCCACGACATCCCCCTGGCCCCCGGCCGCTATCGGGTCGAGCTGGTTGCACCGGAGGTCTTCTTGCGGCAGACTTACCCGGTCGCGCTCGACAGCGGCGACCGGCAGGCGCTGCAGGCCCCCGCCGCCGTCGAGATACGGATCTCGGCACAGCCGAGCAACTGCAGGCTCGAAATCGACGGTCGTGCTCTCGACGATCCGATGCCGTTGACGGTCCGGCTGGCCGCCGGCCGCCACACGTTCCAGTTCATCTGGCCGGACGGCAGGCGGAAGCGTCTGACGAGAACCATCTCAGCCGCCGCTCGGCCGATCCACGTCACCCCCGAGTGAGCGCTGCGAGCGGCCGCGGTTTCGCCGCGTAACCGGAATCATTGCGCAGACCGCCACCGTGAGCTCAGCCCGCCCGCAACCCCGCGTCCGCTGGCCCCTGGTCATCGGCCTCCTGCTCGTCCTCTGCGCGCCGGCGACGGCGCAGGACGAAGCGGTGGAGAATCTCTACCGCGAGGGCCAACGCCTGGCGCGCAGCGACCCGGCGGCCGCCCTGCGCGAATACCAGTTGCTGGTCGACCAGTTCCCCGATCATCCCCTGGCACCGGCGGCCTTGCTGCGGATGGTGGAGATCTTCGAGCAGCAGGGCGACGAGCGCCGCCGCGACCTGAAGCTCAAGCAGCTCCTCGACGGCTACGGCCGCAGCCCCGAAGCGGCCCGCGGCTATCTGATCGAGAGCGCCATCCGCCGCCGTCAGGCCCGCACCCCCGAGGATCTCGAGCAGGTGCGCGCCATGCTGCGCCGGGTGCCGTTGCTCTTCGACCGCGACGCCTTTCCCCGGCTCCCGGCCCGCGCCGAGGCGCGGGTCGCCGCCGGCGAGATCAGCCGTGCCCTGGACGATCCGGCGAGCGCCGCCGCCGACTTCCTGCTGGTGATCGAAGACGAGCCGCCGAGCGCCGTCACCAAGCGCGCCCAGCGGCTGCTGGCCGAGACCTTGATCGACCGCGATCAGTGGTTGCCGGCGAGCGAGATCCTCCAGCGGCTGCTCGACGAGCCGGCGGCGGACGAGGCGCCGGCGGAGGAGGAGCGGGGGCGGGCCGGCCGCCTGCTCACCCTGCTCCACCGGCGGTTGGTGCGGCCCTTGGCCGGCGAGCCCTTCTGGGCCGGCACGCGCGCCTTCGCCCAGGGCTTGCAGCTCAAGTCGGCGAGCGGCGTGGCGGCGCACGAAGACGGCCGGCTGGTGGTCACCGACGACGGACTGCCGGTGATCGCCGTGGTGGCGCCGTCGGGGGAGGTCGAGATGCGCACCGATCTGCGCGGCCTGGGCCGCCCCCTGTGGGACGGCGACCGCCCCGGCGCCCTGGCCGGCGACGCCGTGCTGCGCCCCTTCGGCGGCCCGACCACTAAGTTCAAGGCGCCGGCCAAGGACGCCACCCTGAAGGGGCTGGTGGCGGTGGAGCGCGGCCTGCTCGGCGACCGCTACGTCGTCGCCCGCTCCCAGACCGGGGTGCTGCGGTACTCCAGCGCCCGCCGCAGCACCGAATTGCTGGCCGCCGGCCGGCCGGAATTCACCGACCTGGCGCGTGACGGCCGCGGCCGCATCTACGCTCTCGACCGGCGCGGCCGCAAGGTCCAGCGCATCGGTCTCGACCGGCGGCCGGAGGGCACCGTGGCCAGCGGCGAGTGGAAGCGCGCCGAGGCCCTGGCGGTCGATCGACTGGGGTTCGTCTTCGTCCTCGATCGCGGCAACCGCCAGGTGCTGGCCTACGATCCCGCCGGCCGGCTGCTGGCCACCGCCGGCCCGCAGCTCGACGGCGGTCTCGAGCTGCGGGCGCCGGTCGACCTGGCGGTCGACGGCAGCGGCCGCGTCTTCGTCGCCGACGCCAAGCTCCCCTTCCTGGTGGTGATCGAATGAGCAAGAGTTGCCCGCTCGCCGCCCTCGCCGTCCTCCTGCTGGCGGCGCTGCCGCTGGCGGCGCAGATCGTCGAGGAGGATCTGGCGGATCCCGAGATGACCGCCGAGGAGCTGCCGCCGCCAGCGCCCCTCGACCCGGCCCTGGTGGAGCTCTTCGACGAGGCGGAGGACGTCTTCAACTCCCCCGCCCAGGCCGACTCCCTGCCCCTGCTCGGCCGCGTCATCGAGGGCCTGCAGGCGGTGCTCGCGGCCGGCAACCCGCCGCCCGAGGCGCGCCGACTGCTCGCCTTGAGCCTCTCCTACCGCGCCCAGGCGGAGCTCAACCTCGGTGCCGACGACAAGGTGCGCGCCGACCTCGAGGAGCTGCTCCGGGTCCAGCCGAGCTTCGACTTCGACCGCCAGCTGGTGTCGCCGCGGCTGGTCGAGCAGCTCGACGCCCTGCGCGAACGCATGGTCGGCTACGTCAGCCTGACGGCGATCGATCCGCCGGACCTCGAGCTGCGGGTCGACGGCCGGCGGGTCGACGCCCTCGCCGGACCGATCGCGGTGCTCGCCGGCCAGCGCCGGTTGAGCGCCCGGCGGCCGGGCTACGCGCCGCAGAGCCTGGAGGTCGAGGTCGAAGCCGCCTCCACCACCTCGGTCGAGGTGGTGTTGGAACGCACCAGCGCGGTGCTGCGCCTGCAGACCCGGCCGCCGGGCGCCCTGGTGGTGATCGACGGGGTCGGCCGCGGGGTCACCGGCGGCACCGCGCCCGAGGGCTCCCTGCCGCCGTCGGCGGCGGCGGTCTATCCGCGCGAGGAGTTCTCCGACGTCTTCGTCCTCGAGGGGTTGCCCCTCGGCCGCCATCAGCTGGAGATCCGCCTCGAGGGCTACCGCCCGCACCCCGCGGTGCTGCACATCGAGCAGCTGATCGACTACGAGATCCCGCCGATCGTGCTCCAGCGCCAGCAGGGGACCTTGGTGCTGCGCGACCTGCCGGCCGGCGCCACCGTCCGCCTCGACGGCCGGCCGGCGACGATCGACGAGCGCCGCGGCGACGACGCCCGGCTGATCCTCGCCCCGGGCGACTACCGGCTGCTGATCGAGCAGGGGCCGTCGAAGATGCTCACCCGGCGCTTCAGCATCGCCGACCGCCAGACGGTGGAGATCGACGTGCGCCTGCAGCCGGGGCTGGCGCTGCTCGGGGTCCTGGGCGGCGACCGCGAAGCCGGCCAGCGCCTGGCGCAGGCTCTGGCCGCCACCCTCGGCAGGACCGGCAAGTGGACGGTGATCGACCACGCGGCGGCCGCCGCGCCTCTCCTCGCCGGCAGCGGTGCCGATGCGGCGGCCCTGCGCCAGGGCGCCGGCGGGATCGACTGGCCGGCCCTCCAGCGCCGCCTCGACGACGCCCTGCCCGGCCTGGTCTACGTCCTCGGGGTGCTGTCGAGCGACCTCCTCGCCACCCACGCCGACCTCTTGATCTGGCCCGCCGCCCCCGGCCCGCCGCGCCCCGACCGCCTGCACCTGGCGCTCGACGACCGGAGCGAGCTGGAGCGGCTGGAGGCCGCATTCAACCGCTCCCTGCGCCTGCACCGGCCGTGGCTCGGGGCGCAGCTGATCGACAGCCTGGCGTCCACCCACCCGGTGGTGGTGGCGGTCACCGCCGGCGGCCCGGCGGCGACGGCGGGACTGCGGGTGGGCGATCGGGTGACGGCGGTGGCGCAGGTGCCGGTCGACTCGGTGGCGGCCCTCGACGAGCGCATCGCCGCGGCCGAGGTCGGCGAGGCCGTCACCCTGACGGTGCGCTCGGCGGCGGGCGAGCGCACCGTCAGGGTGAGCCTCGGCGACAGCCCGCTGATCCTGGCGCCGGAGGGAGGCGAGCGCCTGTGGTCGGTGACCTTCGCCGACCTCATGCTGCTCGAGGAGCGCGCCGGCGACGACGAGCTCTGGATCGTGCGCCTCAACCGCGCCCAGGCCTTCCTCGAGACCCGCGCCTGGGTGGCGGCGGCGCGCGAGCTGCGCGCCGTCCGCGTACCGCACGACGGCGGCGGCGTCGGCCGGGGGACGGTCGAGTACCAGCTCGGCATCGCCCTCGCCCACGCCGGCGAGCAGTACCGCGACACCGCCCGCAGCCACCTGGAGCGCGCCGCCGGCGACGACGGCGCCCGCCTCTACCACAACGACGGACCCTGGATCGCGCCGCGCGCCCAGGCTTGGCTGATCGCCTTGGGCGAAGGCCAGCCCTGAGCGGCCGCTCGAGCCAACAGCCGGAGAGTCGATGAACGACCGCCTCGCCCCCAACGCTCTGCTCGACCCCAGCGACACCTTCGCCGAGCGCCATCTCGGCTCCGATGCGGAGGAGCAGCGGGCGATGCTCGCCGCTCTCGGCTACGGCGACCTCGAGGAGCTGGTCGCCGCCACCGTGCCGGCGTCCATTCGCCAGGCCGAGCCCCTGCGCCTGAGCGGCCTCGACGACGAGCGGCCGTTGGGCGAGCACGAGCTGCTCGAGCGCCTGGGCCAGATCGCGGCCAAGAACCGGGTCTTCCGCTCCCTGATCGGCATGGGGTACGCCGACTGCCTGGTGCCGGCGGTGATCCAGCGCAACGTGCTGGAGAACCCCGGCTGGTACACGCCCTACACCCCCTACCAGGCGGAGATCTCCCAGGGCCGCCTCGAGGCGCTGCTCAACTTCCAGACCCTGGTCGCCGACCTCACCGCCCTGCCGGTGGCCAACGCCTCGCTGCTCGACGAGGCCACCGCCGCCGCCGAGGCGATGACCATGGCCTACAACGCGGCGAAAGGCAGGCGCGGCGTCTTCTTCGCCGCCGCCGACTGCCACCCCCAGACCCTGGCGGTGGTCGAGACCCGCGCCACCGGCCTCGGCATCGAGGTGGTGGTGGGCGATCCGGCCACCGCGGAGCTCGACCAGCGGCTGTGCGGCGTGCTGCTCCAGTACCCGTCGACCGACGGGCGGCTGCACGACCTGGCGCCGGTGGCGGAGCGTGCCCGCGCCGCCGGCGCCCTGACCATCGTCGCCTGCGATCTCCTCGCCCTCACCCTGCTGCGGCCGCCGGGAGCCTTCGGCGCCGACGTCGCGGTCGGCAACAGCCAGCGCTTCGGCGTGCCCCTGGGCTACGGCGGCCCCCACGCCGCCTTCCTGGCCTGCGACGAGCGCCTCAAGCGCCTGCTGCCCGGGCGGGTCATCGGGGTGTCGAAAGATGCCCGCGGCCGCCTCGCCTACCGCATGGCGATGCAGACCCGGGAGCAGCACATCCGGCGCGAGAAGGCGACCTCCAACATCTGCACCGCCCAGGTGCTGCTGGCGATCATGGCCGGCATGTACGCCGTCTACCACGGGCCCGAGGGTCTGCGGCGCATCGCCCGCCGGGTGCGGCTGCTGACGCGGGTGCTGGCGGCCGGCCTCGAGCGCCTGGGCTGCACCCTGCCCGACGGCCCCGTCTTCGACACCCTGCGCGTCGAGCTCGACGCGGAGCGCCACGGCACCGCCGACGAGGTCATCGCCCGCGCGCACACCCGGCGCATCAACCTCCGCCGCCTCGGTGCCGGCGCCCTCGGCATCACCCTCGACGAGCGTTCCGACAGGCACGAGGTCGAAGCCCTGTGGACGATCGTCGACGGCTACCGCGCGCCGTCCTTCAACGCCGGCCAGCTGGCGGTCGAGATCGGCGAGGAGCCGCCGCCGGCGCCCCACGCCCGCGACGGCGAGATCCTCCGCCACCCGGTCTTCCACCTCTACCGCACCGAGCACGAGATGCTGCGCTACCTGAACCGGCTGGAGCGCCGCGACCTGTCCCTGACCACGTCGATGATCCCCCTCGGCTCGTGCACCATGAAGCTCAACGCCACCAGCGAGATGCTGCCGGTCAGCTGGCCCGCCTTCAACGCCCTGCACCCCTTCGCGCCGGTGGCCCAGGCGACGGGCTACCGCGAGCTGATCCGCCAGCTCGAGACCTGGCTGTGCGAGATCACCGGCTTCGACGCCTTCTCCTTCCAGCCCAATTCCGGTGCCCAGGGGGAGTACAGCGGTCTGATGACCATCCGCGCCTACCACCGCTCGCGCGGCGACGACGCGCGCGACGTCTGTCTGATCCCGGTCTCCGCCCACGGCACCAATCCGGCGTCGGCGGTGATGGCGGGTCTGACGGTGGTGCCGGTGGCCTGCGACGAGCGCGGCAACGTCGACCTCGCCGACGTGCGCGCCAAGGCCGCCGCCCACGCCCCGCGGCTGGCGGCGCTGATGATCACCTACCCCTCGACCCACGGCGTCTTCGAGGAGTCCATCCGCGAGGTCTGTGACGCCATCCACCAGGCGGGGGGCCAGGTCTACCTCGACGGCGCCAACCTCAACGCCCAGGTCGGCCTCTGCCGGCCGGCGGAGTACGGCGCCGACGTCGCCCACCTGAATCTGCACAAGACCTTCTGCATCCCCCACGGCGGCGGCGGCCCGGGCATGGGACCGATCGGCGTCAAGTCCCACCTCGCCCCCTTCCTGCCCACCCATCCGGTGATCCCGGTGGGCGGGCCCCAGGCCTTCGGTACGGTGGCGGCGGCGCCGTGGGGCAGCCCGTCCATCCTCCCCATCTCCTGGGTCTATATCGCCCTCATGGGCGGCCGCGGCCTGACCGACGCCTCGCGCCTGGCGATCCTCCACGCCAACTACGTCGCCCACCGCCTGGGAGGGGAATACAAGGTGCTCTATCGCGGCGAGCGCGGCCGCGTCGCCCACGAGCTGATCCTCGACCTGCGGCCGTTCAAGAAGAGCGCCGGGGTCGAGGCCGAGGACGTCGCCAAGCGGCTGATGGACTACGGCTTCCATGCCCCCACCATGTCCTTCCCGGTGCCCGGAACGCTGATGATCGAACCCACCGAGAGCGAGTCCAAGGCCGAGCTCGACCGCTTCTGCGACGCCCTGCTCGCCATCCGCGAGGAGATCCGGGCGATCGAGGACGGCCGCCTCGACCCGGTCGACAATCCGCTCAAGAACGC
>RFGL01000484.1 GCA_003697015.1 Acidobacteriota bacterium
CTCCTCCACCTGCCGCACCAGCACCTCGAGGCGGCCGTCGAGAGCGGCCAGCTCGGTCGCCAGGCGAGGCCAGTGGGGCCGCGGCTGCTCGAGCCGGGCGAGGAGCGGCGGGCCGTTGCTCAGCGCCTCGTCGATCGCCGCCGCGAGGGAACCGAGCCCCGGCCGATCGCCGGCGGCCAGGGCCCGCAGGCGGTCGAGGCGCCGGCCGCAGCCGGCGGCGAGATCGCGGGCCTCGCGCCGCGCCGACGCCAGCCGTTCGGCGATGGCGTCGATGGCGTCGAGCAGGCCCTCGCCGTCGGCGATGGCGGCGCGGGCGAGCTCCAGGTCGGCCAGGGCGGAGAGGTAGCGCTCCTCGCCGTGGGCCTCGGTGATCCGCCGCCGGCGCTCGCCGACGTCGTCGAGCAGGGCCGCCAGCTGCTCGAGGTTGTCGGCCTCCTCGGCGAAAGCCGCCGCCGCATGCTCCTCCACCAGGTCGTCGAGGAGGCGGCGGGCGGCGGGGATGCGGTCGGCCAGCCGCCGCCGCGCCGCCGCCAGCTCCTGCAAGGCCTGGGGCACCTCCCGGCGGGCCCGCTCGCAGGCCGCCAGCTGCTCGCCGAGCTCGGCCATGCCCTGCTCCAGGCGCTCCAGCTGCGCCGCAGCTTCCTCCTCGTCGCCGGCCGCCACCGCCCGCTCGACGCGCTGCGCCTCGTAGAGGCCGTGGTCGAGACGAAGATCCGGATCGAAGCCCGGCTCGAGCAGACGCCAGCCCGCCGCCCGCAGGCGCCCGACCTCGGCCCGCAGGGTGCGGCCGCGCTCGGCGACGGGGCCGCGCAACGTCTCGATCACCCGGTTGCCGGCCGCCGCCCGTTCGGCGAGGGCGCGAAGCTCGGCGCGCACCTCGTCGAGGGCGGCGGCGGCGGCGATCGGATCGCGCCGCTTGAGCTCGAGCGCCTGCCGGCGCCGTCGCCGCGCCGCCGCCAGGGCGCCGACGAGATGGCCGGCGTCGAGCCCGAGCTCGCCGCGTCTCTCGATCGCCTGCTGGGCGCGGCTCACCAGATCGCCGGTGGCGACCACCCCTTCCTCCGCCCGCCTCTCGACCGCCTCCACTTCGGCGAGCAGATCCAGCGCCTCGCCGTAGGCCTTGTCCAGGTCTTCGAGCAGGCCCTGGGCGGTCCCCTGGTAGGCGCGGGAGAGGGGCAGGAAGATGCGCCGCCGCTCCTCGACCTCGCCGGTCTCCACCGTCACCGGCTGGTCGCGCAGCACACTCACCGCCCGCTCGTAGGGGGCGACGGCGAACCGGCCGCCGCGCTCGATCAGACGCTGCGCGTCCCCCTGCAGCTCGCGCGCCTTGCCGTAGAGCAGGAAGAGCAGGTTGACGGCATCGGCACAGCGCTGGTCGAGCTTGCGGCTGTCGCCGGCGTAGCGCTCGCCGCTGCCGGCGAAGTAGTAGGGATGGCGGTTCTCCAGCTCCAGCAGGCGCTCGGCGGCGTTTCCCAGCCGCCGGGTCCACGTCTCGAGCTCGGCCAGGGCCCGGCGCCGCGCGCGCGACGCCCGGCGGGCGCGCCACAGGACGAGGAGCGCGAGCACGAGCAGCCCGGCCGGCACCATGAACCAGCCTCCCGCGCCCGAGCCTGAAGCGGCGGCGGGCGCCGGCGGGGCCACCGGCTGAGGCGTCCGCTCGCGCGGCGGCGGGGGGGCGGACGGAGGGCGGGCGGCGAGCAGGCCGAGCTGACGGTCGACGGTCTCGGCCAGGGCGCAGAGGGCGCGCGGGTAGTCGCCGCGGCGGGCGTGGCGGGCGAAGGCGGAAGCGTCGATGGTGCGGCTGATGGCGTCGCGCTCGAAACCGAGATCCGCCCAGCGGTCGCCGGGGTGGATGGCGATCGACCGGTCGTCGATGCCGAGGGCGATCAGCACGTGACGCTGCGGGTCCAGGCGCCCCCGCCAGGCATCGTAGAGGGCGTCGACGAAGGGCACGGCGCCGGCGGGCGAGGCGCCGCCGGCGTCGGCCACCACCGCGGCGTAGTAGTCGGCACCGGTCTCCCGGCCCAAGCCGGCCAGACAGGCGCGCGCCGCGTCGTAGGCCGGGCCGTCGAGCCGCGGGACGACCGCCAGGCGGCCGCCCGCCGGCAGGGGCGGGAAGGGATCCCGGGCCTGGGCGCCGGGGGCGGCGAGGCAGAGGAGGAGCAGGATCGGGGGCCATCTCATCGCGGCGAGCTCCGGCGGTCGGACGCCGGGCAGTATACGCCGGGGCCCGCGCCCCCCTCCGAGGACGTTCCTCTTGACCGGTGACGGCGGAGGGAGCAGGATCGACCGTACGATCCCGCAACCGCAGAAGGCGATTGGAAAGGAGATCCGAGCCATGGCGATCTGTGCCGTCTTCGACGTTCCCGGCATGACCGGGCAGCAGTACGACGAGACCATCGAGGCGCTCCAGGCCGCTGGCCAGGCTTCGCCGGCGGGGCGCCTGCATCACGTCGCCGCCGCCGGCGACGGAGGCTGGCTGGTGGTCGACGTCTGGCGAACCCAGGCCGAGCTCGACGACTTCGCCGAGGTCTTGCTGCCGATCCTCGAACGGGTCGGAGCACCGCGCCCCGAACCGCGGATCTACCCCGTGCACAACGTCATCGCCGGCTGACGCGCGGCTCATCCGGCGGCGGGCAGCTCGAGGTCGAAGCCGAGGTCGAGAACCGGGGCGGAGTGGGTGAGCCAGCCGATCGACAGCAGATCGACGCCGCTGGCGGCGATCGCCGGGGCGGTCTCCGGCGTGATGCCGCCGGAGGCCTCGAGGATCGCCCGCCCGCGGTTGATCGCCACCGCCCGGCGCAGCTCGTCCGGGCTCATGTTGTCGAGCAGCACGGCGTCGACGCCGGCCTCGAGCAGCGGCTCGAGCTCCGCCAGGTCGTCGATCTCGACCTCGATCTTGACCAGGTGGCCGACGGCGCGCCGTACCCGCGCCAGGGCGTCGCGGGCCGAGCCGGCGATGGCCCGATGGTTGTCCTTGATCAGCACCGCGTCGTCGAGGCCGAAGCGGTGGTTGACGCCCCCGCCGCAGCGCACGGCATGCTTCTCCAGCGCCCGCAGGAGGGGGGTGGTCTTGCGCGTGCACGCCACCCGCGCGCCGCTGCCCGCGAGGCGCGCCACCACGTCGCGGGTGACGGTGGCGATGCCCGACAGGTGACCGAGGAAGTTGAGCGCCACCCGCTCGGCGGCGAGGAGCGCTCGCCCGCGCCCGCGCACCGCCAGCACCACGCCGCCGGCGCCGACGTCGCTGCCGTCGCCGGCGGCGATGCTCAGCGCGGCGTCCGGGTCGAGCTGGCGAAAGGCCGCCGCCGCCACCTCGACCCCGGCGATGCGGCCGCCGCGGCGGGCGCGGATCGCCCCGTCCACCACCAGCCCGGCGGGCACGACGGCGTCGCTGGTCAGGTCGCCGGCGCGGCCGAGGTCCTCGCGCAGGGCGTCCCGCACCAGCCCCTCGTAGAGCAGCGGCGGCAGCTGGGGGATGGGCATGCTCATGCGATCTTGCGCTCCTGCGCCGCCACCTCGACGGCGCGGAGGGGAAGGTGGCCGGCGGACGGATCATAGATCCAGAAGTTGCGCTGCGCCAGCTCGGCACGCGGCGCCGGAAAGTCGCGGCGGAAATGGGCGCCGCGGCTCTCCTCCCGCGCCCGGGCCGCCGCCGCCACCATGCGGCCGACGGTCACCAGGTTGGCGAGCTCGCCGGGGGCGTCGCCGACGCGGCGCCGCAGCCGCGCCAACGCGGTCAGCGCCTGGTCGAGGCCCTCGGCGTCGCGCTCGAGGCCGACCCGGCGCCACATCAGCCAGCGCAGCTCCTGCCGGTCGGCGGCCGACGCGCTGCCGTCGCCGGCGGCCTCGCGGCACACCAGCGCGCCGCGGCCCGATCCCGGCGCCGGCATGCTGGCGGCGACGCTGGCCGCCACCCGGGCGCCGTAGATCAGGGCCTCGAGCAGGGAATTCGACGCCAGGCGATTGGCGCCGTGGACCCCCGAGGCGGTGACCTCGCCGCAGGCCCAGAGCCCGGGGAGGGTGGTGCGGCCCTCGATATCGACGGCGACGCCGGCCATGGCGTAGTGCGCCGCCGGGGTCACCGGCAGGGGCTCGCGCCGCGGGTCGAGGCCGCGCTCGCGACAGTGGGCCCAGACCGTGGGGAAACGCCGGGGAAAGGCCTCGCCGACGGCGGCGGTGGCGTCGAGGAAGACCCGCCGCCCCTGCTGCTGCAGGCGCCAGATGGCGCGGGCGACGACGTCCCGCGGCGCCAGCTCCGCCCGCCGGTCGATGGCGGGCATGAAGCGCCGGCCGCGATCGTCGATCAGGATCGCCCCCTCGCCGCGCAGGGCCTCGGTCAACAGCGGCAGGGGATCGCCGCCGGCGTCGAGGGCGGTGGGATGGAATTGGATGAATTCGAGGTCGGCCAGCTGCGCGCCGGCGCGGCCGGCGAGGGCCAGGCCGTCGCCGGTGGCCTCCGGCGGGTTGGTGGTGCGGGCGTAGAGCTGGCCGCAACCGCCGGTCGCCAGCACCACCGCGCCGGCGGCGTGGAAGACGACCCGGCCGTCGCGATGGCGCGCCAGCACCCCGGCGACGCGGCCGTCCTCCGCCAGCACCAGGTCGCTGGCGAAGACCCCCTCCCACGGCTGCACGCTCGGCGTCCGGGCGACCGCCTCGCTCAAGGCGCGCACCAGCTCGGCGC
>RFGL01000485.1 GCA_003697015.1 Acidobacteriota bacterium
GCGCCGCGGCGCAAGCGGCCGCCGCCCGGGCAGCGGCGCTCGAGGCGTCCTACGAGCACCATCTGCTGCACGGCCAGTACGCCCTCTGCGCCGGCGATCGGGCGGCGGCGCAGGCGGCGTTCGAGCGCGCCTTGGCGGTCGAGCCCGGCGGCTGGCGGGCCCATCTCGACCTCGCCTGGATCGACCTCAAGGACGAGGCCTGGACGCGGGCCGAGGAACGCCTGCGCGCCGCCCTCGCCGGAGGGCCGCCGGAGGCCGTCGCGCGGCGGACGTGGTCCCAGCTCGGGATGCTGTACGAGCGGCGGGAGGCCTTCGATCAGGCGATCGCGGCCTACCTCGAGGCCGGCGACGAGAGCGGCGTCGCCCGCGCCCGCGCCAACCGCCGGACGGCGGCGGACCTCAGGCGCTACGCCGACATGGCGGCGGAAGCCGCCGCCCTCGAGGCCGAGCTCGAGGCGCTCGACAACGGCGGCTGAAGCAGGCGCGGCTCAGGCCGCGGCGGTGGAGTGACCGGCGGCGGTCACCGCCGCCGGCCGCTCCGCGGTCTGGGCCATGCGCCGTGCCACCAGCATGGCGATCTCCAGCGCCTGCTCGCAGTTGAGCCGCGGGTCGACGAAGGTGGTGTACTTGTGGGTCAGGCTCTCCTCGTCGAGGCCGCGGGCGCCGCCGGTGCACTCGGTGACGTCCTCGCCGGTGAGCTCACAGTGCACGCCGCCGAGGTAGGAGCCCATCGCCCGGTGGATGTCGAACGCCTGCTCGAGCTCCGCCAGGATGTCGTCGAAGCGTCGGGTCTTGATGCCGCTCTGGGTCTTCTGGGTGTTGCCGTGCATCGGATCGCAGCACCACACCACCGGCTGCTCGGCCTCGCGGACGATCTCGATCAAGGGCGGCAGGCAGTCGGCGATCCGATCGTGACCGAAGCGGTGGATCAGCACCAGACGGCCGGGCTCGCGCCGCGGGTTGAGCCTCACCAGCAGCCCGGCCAGCCACTCCGGGGTCATCGACGGCCCGACCTTGACCCCGATCGGGTTCTGGATGCCGCGGCAGTACTCGACGTGGGCGCCGTCGAGATCGGCGGTGCGCATGCCGATCCAGGGCATGTGGGTGGCGAGGTTGTACCACCCCGGGCGGTGCGGGACGCGGCGGGTCTGGGCTTGCTCGTAGAGCAGGTGCAGGCCCTCGTGGCTGGTGAAGAAGTCGACCCGCTGGATCGCCCCTTCCAGACGCCCGGCGAGGGTCTCCATGAACTGGATCGAATCGCTGATGGTGTCGATGATCCTGCGGTACTCCGCCGCCATCGGCGAATGCTCGACGAAATCGAGGTCCCAGTACTCGGGGTGGTGAAGATCGGCGAAGCCGCCGTCGACCAGGGAGCGGATGAAGTTGAGGGTGAGGCTGGCCCGCTCGTAGCCGCGCAGCAGGCGCTGGGGATCCGGCCGCCGGGAAGCCTCGGTGAAGGCGAAGCCGTTGACCAGATCGCCGCGGTAGCTCGGCAGGGTGACGCCGTCGCGGGTCTCGAGGTCGCTCGACCGCGGCTTGGCGTACTGGCCGGCGAAGCGGCCGACCCGGATCACCGGCCGTTTGCCGCCGTGCACCAGCACCAGGCTCATCTGCAGCAGGATCTTGAGCTTGTTGGCGATCACCGACGACTCGCACTCGTCGAAGACCTCGGCGCAGTCGCCCCCCTGGAGCAGGAAGCGCTTGCCCGCCGCGGCCTCGGCGAGCTGGGCCTTGAGCGACTCGACCTCCCAGGAGGTGACCAGGGGCGGCAGGCGGGAGAGCTCGTCCACCACCCGTTCGAGCTCCTCGGCATCGGGATAGGTCGGTTGTTGCTTGACGTTCTTGCTCTGCCAGGATGTCGGCGTCCACTCCATGGTCTACCCCCTCGGCGGTCCCCCCGGCCGGCGCCGGGTCGTTGTTGTAGGCTACTTCACGTCACCTCGTTGAGGAGTCGTACAAGCCATGCCGATCTACGAATTCTACTGCCACGACTGCCACACCGTATTCAATTTCTTCTCCTCCCGCGTCGACCCCGAAGCGCGGCCGGACTGCCCGCGCTGCGGCCGCCCCCGCCTGCCCCGCCGGCCGTCGCGCTTCGCCACCCTGAGCCAGCGCGGCGACGAGCCCCCCGATCCCCTCGCCGGGGTGGACGACGCGCGCCTCGAAGGGGCGATGGAGACCCTGATGCAGGAGATGGAGGGCGCGCCGGCGGACGACGATCCGCGCCTCATGGGCCGCATGATGCGGCGCTTCTCCAACCTCACCGGCCTGGAGCTGGGCGAGACCATGGAGGAGATGGTCCGCCGGCTGGAGGCGGGGGAGGACCCGGAGCAGCTCGAAGAGGAGCTGGGCCAGGGCGAGGAGAGCGACGACCTGGACGGCTTCTTCCAGCTCAAGCGGGCGGTGCAGGCGCGCCACGCCCGGCCGCGCCACGACGAGCAGCTGTACTTCCTCTGACGGCTCATCCGCCGGCCTCCTCGACCCACGGCGCCGGCCGGCGGATGCCGTAGCCCTGGACGTAGTCGACCCCGAGCTCGGCGAGAGCGGCGCGGATCTTCTCGTTCTCCACGTATTCGGCGATGGTCGGGATGCCCATCACGCTCGCCACCTGGTGGATGGCGGTGACGATCGCCCGCTGCACCGGATTCCGCGCCAGGCCGCGGACGAAGCCGCCGTCGATCTTCAGGAAGTCGACCGGCAGGTTCTGCAGGTAGCCGTAGGAGCTGACGCCGCTGCCGAAGTCGTCGAGGACGAAGCGCAGGCCGCGGGCGCGCAGGGCGTTCATGAAGCGCCGCGCCCGCCGCAGGTTGGCCACCGCTGCGGTCTCGGTGATCTCGAAGAGGACCCGCGACGGCGCCACCCCGCTGGCCTCGAAGATCTCCACCACGTCGTCGAGGAAACTGGCCTTGGAGATCGACTTCCCCGACAGGTTGATGGCGATGGCTGAGCGCTCGTCGTCGTCCGCTGCCAGGCGGGCGAGGGCGCCCTTGACCACCCACCGGTCGAGGTCGGCGATGAGGTCGAAGCGCTCCGCCGCCGGGATGAACTCCCCCGGCGCGATCAGGCTGCCGTCGGCCTCGACCATGCGCAATAGGATCTCGTGGATCGGCGCCCGTTCGGGGTCGGGGTCGACGGTGGGCACGATCGGCTGGCGGTAGAGGCGAAAGCGCCCCTTCTTGAGCGCCCGGTGGATGCGCGCCAGCCAGCGCAGGTCGCCGTATTTGTGCGCCAGGCTGAGGTCGATCGAGTTGTCGGCGTCGAAGGCGTGGGCGGCGATCGACTCCTCCCAGGCCATGGTCGAGGCCGCGTCCGCCGCCGCCATCACCTTCATCGCGTCGCCGCTGCCGCCGGTCACCGGCACCATGCCGATCGACACCCCGAGGGAGAACTCTTCCTGATGCCAGGAGAAGCGGCTGTCGGCGACCACCCGCCGCAGCTCCTGGGCGCGGGCCTTGATGCGCTCCGGCGGGCAGTCGGCGAGCAGCAGGCCGAAGCGCACCTCGGCCAGGCGGGCGAGCAGATCCTTCTCCCCCAGACGCTGGCGGATGACGTTGGCCACCTGGCGCAGCAGATCGTCGCTGCCCGCCTGGCCGACGATCTCGGTCACCACCTCGAAGTCGTCGACGTCGAGGTAGCCGAAGGCGAAGCTCAAGCCGTTCGAGCGCACCGCCGCCAGGGCCTGTTCCAGCTGGCGCTCGAGGGCGCGGCGGTTGGCCAGGCCGGTGACCGGATCGTGAAATGCCAGCCACTGCTGCTCGCGCCGCATGGCGTTGAGCTCGGTGACGTCCTCCAGCAGCAGCCAGGCGCCGCCCGCGGGGTTGCCGGCGAGGGGCACGAAGCGCTCGCGCACCGCCAGCTCGACGCCGTCACGGCGCAGCAGACGCGCCTCGATCCCCGCCGGCGGCGCGCCGGCCAGGCGCTCCTCCGGCGCCGGCAGCAGTCGGCGGCTGGCGGCGTCGAGCAGGCGGTAGACCGAGCCCAGAGGCCGGCCGCAGGCCGTCCCCCGCGCCACTCCGAGAAGCTCCTCGGCGGTGGGGTTGAGGTCGACCACCCGCAGCTGGGCATCGAGCCGCAGCACCCCGACGGCGAGGTTGCCGATCAGCGCGGAAAAGGCCGAGACGTCGTCCCGACTGGTTCGAAGGTCCTCCCCGTTCAGCGTCGTCACCCCCTCTCGCAGCCCCTACGCGGCTGTACCTGCTCGTGGTTCTGACGCCCCGATCCAGAAAATGATGAAGCAAAGGGGTCGTTGGCCCGAAAAATACTGACCGGTCGGTCAAACCACGCCATCAGTATACCGCCCGCGGCGCTGGAGACCAGCCCCCGGCATCGCCGGCGGCGGCGTTCAGCGGCCGTAGCGGCGCTGGCGCTGGTCGAAGGAACGCAGGGCGCGCAGGAAGTCGATCTCGCGGAACGCCGGCCAGCAGGCGTCGGCGAAGTAGAGCTCGGAATAGGCGCTCTGCCAGAGCAGGAAGCCGGAGCTGCGCAGCTCGCCGCTGGTGCGCAGGATGAGATCGGGCTCGGGCTGGCCCGAGGTGTAGAGGTAGGGGTCGACGTCGGCGGCTTCCAGGCTGCTGACGATCTCGTCGATCGACGCCCCCTGCGCCGCGCGTTCGGCGATGTGGCGGCGGAAGGCGTCGGTGATCTCCTCCCGCCCGCCGTAGGCCATGGCGATGTTGAGCTGGTAGGCGTCGTAGTCCGCCGTCGCCTCCTCCACCCGCCGGATCTCCTCCCGCAGGCTCTCGGGCAAGAGCTCCAGCTTGCCGATGAAACGCACCCGCACCCGGTTCTCGTGCACCGCGTCGCCGCTCGCCATCTCGCGGGTCTTGTCCTCGAACAACCGCAGCAGCCCCTCGACCTCCGCCGTGCTGCGCTGGAAGTTGTCGAGGGAAAAGCACCACACGGTGACCACCTTGATGCCCGTCTGATAGCACCAGTCGAGCACTTCCTGCAGCTTCTCCGCCCCTTTGTGATGCCCTTGCAGGGGGTTGGCGAAGCCGCTTACCCGGGCGAATCGACGGTTGCCGTCCATGATGAAGCCGATGTGGCGCGGCAACTGCCAGCCGTGGGACTCCGCCCGCAGGTGGTGGAGATAAAGGGTATAGAACGGCCACTTGATCAGGTTCTTGAGGCCCTGCCAGGCGAGCTTCCACGGCAGCCCCTTGCCCAAGGTGCGGGCGGGCGGCGCTACGGCGACGCTGGCGGTAGCCCCGCCCGAGCTGGTGACGGAATCTTTCTTCACCCTCATCACGCTCTCTCCTCGGCCATCCTGCCGCGACCTCGGCCGCCCGTCCGGCATCCTGGCGGCCGATTGTGCAACGGCGGCGGCGACGGCGTGGCGATCCGGTGGCGCCTCTCGTCGCCGGCCGCCGCCCTCAGCCACCGTTCCTATCACAGCCGTCCCCGCCCGCGCCACGGCGGCACGCCGCGTCCCCGCGCTTGAGCTCGCCGGGAGCGCGCGATAAGCTCTCCGCAGCTCGCGACGGGCGCGACCCACCATCAGCTCGACCGACCGGGAGAACGTGCATGGGGCTTCCCGACCTCACCATCGGAATCGAGGAAGAGTACCAGATCATCGACCCCCGCAGCCGCGAGCTGTCGCCTCACAACAAGGACCTGGTGGAGCACGGCCAGCGCCTGCTGGGGGAGCAGATCAAGCCCGAGTTCATGCAGTCCCAGGTCGAGGTCGGCACCCGGGTCTGCGGCTCGATCGCCGAAGCGCGGCAGGAGGTGGGACGCCTGCGCCGGACGGTCTGCGAGCTGGCGGAGAAGGAAGGGCTGACGATGGCCGCCGCCAGCACCCACCCCTTCTCCAGCTGGAGCGAGCAGCTGGTGACCGCCGGCGAGCGCTACACCCAGCTGCAGGAGGACCTGCGCGACGTCGCCCGGCGACTCTTGATCTTCGGCATGCACGTCCACGTCGGCATCCCCGATCCGGAGCTGCGCATCGACGTCATGAATCAGGCGCGCTACTTCATGCCCCACGTCCTGGCGCTGTCGACCAGCTCCCCCTTCTGGCAAGGCCGCGACACCGGGCTCAAATCCTACCGGTCGGTGATCTTCGAGAACATGCCGCGCAGCGGCCTGCCGCCGACCTTCCGCTCGTGGAGCGATTACGACGACTTCGTCGCCACCCTGGTGCGCACCGGCTGCATCGACGAGCCGACCAAGATCTGGTGGGACATCCGTCCCCATCCCAAATTCCCCACCCTCGAATTCCGCATCTCCGACGTCGCCACGCGGATCGACGAGGTGCTGTGCATCGCCGCCCTGCTGCAGGCGCTGGTCGCCACCCTGCTCACCCTGCGCCAGAACAACCGCACCTGGCGCCTCTACCGCCATCACCTGATCACCGAGAACAAGTGGCGGGCGGTGCGCTACGGCCTCGACGGCCGGCTGATCGACTTCGGCAAGCAGCAGGAGGTACCGGTGCGCTTCCTCGCCCGCGAGCTGCTCGAGCTGGTCGACGGCGTGCTCGACGAGCTCGGCTCGCGGCGCGAGGTGGCCTATGCCGAGACCATCCTCAGCGAGGGCTCGAGCGCCGACCGCCAGCTGCAGACCTACCGCGAGAGCGGCGACCTCAAGGCGGTGGTCGACCGCCTGGTCAGCGAGACCCGGGAAGGCCTCGACTGAGGCACCCCGATGCTCTTTCGCCTGCTGCTGCTGTTCACCCTCCTGCCGCTCGCCGAGCTCTGGCTGCTGCTCGAGATCGGCCGCGTCGTCGGCCCCCTCGCCACCGTCGTCCTGGTGCTCTCGACCGGCCTCCTCGGGGCGCTCCTCGCCCGCCGCCAGGGGCTCGGGATCCTCGCCCGCCTGCGCGCCGAAACCGCCGCCGGTCGCATGCCCGCCGCGGCGCTCCTCGACGGCCTCTTGATCCTCGTCGCCGGCGCCGTCCTCATCACCCCCGGCCTGATCACCGACCTGATCGGTTTCGCCCTCCTCCTCCCCGCCGGCCGCCGCGCCGTCCGCCGGCTCCTCGCCCGCCGCTTGCGCGCCTCCTTCGCCGCCGGCACCCGCGGCGCGTCGCCCGCCGCCGCGCCGCGGGTGATCGTCATCGAGCCGGAAGAGGACCCCTGAGCGAGCACCCGCCCGGGGAGCGACCCGGCGCCGGCCGGCGGCCGGTGAGGGAATCGGCGGCCGGGATCGCCGGCTCAGGGCAGGATCGCGAAGCGCCCGCGGCCGGACGATAGACGCCGGCGTCCTTGCCCTCGAGGGTCAGGACGCGCCGGATCGTCCCGCGTTCCGCCAGCCGCACCAGGGCCGCCTCCGGCCGGCCGGCGATCGGCGCCGCTGGTGGGGCCGGCCCGCTCAGGGCGCCGGAGCAGCGGAGTCGCGGGCTTTCGGCACGAAGACGATCAGCCGGCCGGGCTGTTTCATCGCGCCGGCGCGGTAGGCGGCCTCGTCGCCGCGGCCCCAGAAGTAGTCGACGCGGCCGGGACCGCGGATGGCGCCGCCCCGGTCCTGGTTGAGGACGAAACGCCGCAGAGGGCGCTCGGCGACGGTGGTGCCGTCGGCCGCCAGGGCGGGCACCTCGGTCACCAGGAAGGCGAGGGCGCCCGGGGGGAAGAGATCGTGGTCGGTGGCGATCGAGCGGCCGGCGGTGACCGGCAGGCCGAGGCTGCCGCGGGGCGGGCCGTCGAGGCGGCGGAAGAAGACCGTCGAGGGGTTGTGATCGAGCACCCGCTCGACCTCCTCCGGATGAGCCGCCAGCCAGGCGCGGATCGACTGCATCGACACCTTCTGCCGCGGGATCGCCCCCTCCTCCGCCAGCAGGCGGCCGATGCTGCGATAGGGATGGCCGTTGGAACCGGCGTAGCCGATCCGCATCAGCCGTCCGTCGCGCAGGCGCAGGGTGCCGCTGCCCTGGATTTCGAGAAAGAAGAGGTCGACCCGGTCGCGCGCCCAGGCCAGCTCGCGGCCGCGCAGGCCGCCCTGGCGGAGGGCGCGCCGGTCGGGCAAGGGCACCAGGCGACCGCCCCGCAGCCAGCCGATCAGGCGGCGGCCGGCGAGATCGTCGGCGAAGTCCCCCAGGTCGACCCGCACCAGGCCGGGGGGAGGGCGGTAGATCGGCACCTCGTAGCCCGGGGCGCGCTTCAGGCTGGCCTCGATCACCGGCTCGTAGTAGCCGGTGACCAGCATCTCCCCGTCGCCGCCGCCGATGCTCTCGTAGGCTTCGAAATCGTAGGCCACCAGCGCCGCCAGCTGCTCCGCCGGCATGCCGCCGGTCAACCGCGCCAGCAGGCCGTCGAGAGCCGCGGCCATCTCGCCGGCGCTGAAGCTCCGCGGGCCGGCGACGAATCGCCGCGCCGGCGGCCGGCGGCGATACCAGTCGCGGCTGTGGCGCAGGGCGATGCCGAGGGCGGCGAGATCGCCGTCGTCGTAGAGCGGCGGCAGGCGCGGCGCCGGCAGCCGGCGCAAGGCGTTTTCGGCGGTGAAGGGAGGCGGCGCCGGAGGCGGCGCCGGGCGGTGGTCGCCCGGCGGCGTGCAGGCACTGAGGAGGAGGACGGCAAGCAGCGCCCGCCGCTCAACGGCGCAACTCATCGGGGACCTCGAAACCCATCCGCTCCTTGACCTCGACCAGCTTGGGCTCGGCCTCCGCCCGCGCCGCCTCGGCGCCCTGACGCAGGATGCGATCGAGCTCCGCTGCGTCCTCCATCAGCTCCCGGTACCGCCGGCGGATCGGCGCGATGGCGGCGATCACCACCTCCGCGACCCGCTGCTTGAGGTCGCCGTAGCCGCGGGCGCCGGCGAAGTCGTCGAGCACCTGCTGGCGTGAGCGACCGGTGGTGGCGCGGTAGATCTCCAACAGGTTGTTGACCCCGGCCTTCTCCGGCTCGTCGCTGAACGCGATCTCGCGCCCGGAGTCGGTGACCGCCCGCTTGAAGGCGCGCCGTATCTCGTCGTCGCTGTCGGTCAGGCGCACGGCGTGGCCCCGCGCCTTGGCGCTCTTCGACATCTTCCGGGTCGGATCGTCCAGGCCCATCACCCTCGCCGCCGCCTCGCCGATCACCGGCCGCGGCAGGACGAAGGTGTCGCCGTAGAGGTGGTTGAAGCGCTGGGCGACGTCGCGGGCGAGCTCGATGTGCTGCTTCTGATCCTCCCCCACCGGCACCTCGTCGGCGTCGTAGAGCAGGATGTCGCCGGCCTGCAGCACCGGATAGGTCAAGAGGCCGGTCAGCACGCTCTGCTGCTGCGCCGCCTTGGCCTTGAATTGGGTCATGCGCTCGAGCCAGCCGAGGGGGGTGATGCAGGACAGGAGCCACGAGGCCTCGGCGTGGGCCCGAACGTGGCTCTGGACGAAGAGGGTGACCCGGGCCGGATCGATGCCGGCGGCGAGCAGCAGCGCCGCCAGCTGGCGGGTTCCCCGCCGCAGGGCCTCGGGCTCCTGGTACACCGTCACCGCGTGCAGGTCGACGATGCAGATGAAGCTCTCCTTCTCGTCCTGGCGTTCGACCCAGCGCTTGATCGCACCGAGGTAGTTGCCCAGGTGGAGGCTGCCGGTGGGCTGGATGCCGGAGAAGACGCGCGGGCGCTCACGTTCGGGAACCATGGTCTCGCTTCCTGCTTCGGGGAGGTCGGGGATCGCCGCGGCGGTGGCTCACGGCCCGTTGGCGTGCATCTTCCAACTGGCGCGGGTCGGTCGTCCGTTCTCGCGGTAGAGACGGCGCAGCCAACGCGCGTCCTCGGGGGCCAGGGGCGCGCCGGCCTCGGCGGCGGCGGCCACCTGGCTCGGGCGGTGCAGGCCGAGGATCACCGAGCCGTTCTCCACCCCGGTGAGGAGGGCGCCGACCAGGGCGTAGAGCACCGGCAGGCGCTTGTCGGCGAAACGCTCCTCGACCTTCTCGCGACAGGCGCGCAGGCGCGCCAGGAGGCCGAAGTCGCGGAAATCGGGGATGTGGCTGCGGTGATCGCCGACGCCGAAGGTGACCGGGCCCTCGTAGAGGCCGAGCAGCAGGCCGTGCTTGAGCGGCGAGAAGAAGGCCACCCCGGCGTCGTTTCGCTCCACCCACTCCTTGAGCCCGCTCTCTTCGTAGGTGTCGTCGACCACGTTGCGGTAGCACTGCACCACGTCCGGGCCGATCCGCTCGACGTAGCGCATCAGCTTCTCGTTGCTCCAATCCGACAGGCCGATGAAGCGGAGCTTGCCCTCGTCGCGGAAGCGGTGCAGCATCTCGAGAGCGGCGTCGAGGTACTGATCGTTGGGTCCGAAATCGCAGTGGTGCAGATAGTAGAGATCGAGATGGTCGGTGCGCAGGTAGCGCAGGGAGCGCTCGAGCTGGCGGCGGATCTGCTCCGGGTGGTAGTAGTGGCCGTAGGGGCCCGGATCCCAGCCCACCTTGGAGGCGAGGAAGATGTCCTCCCGCGGCACCTGTCCCCACACCTGGCCGAGCAGGCGCTCGGCGTGACCGTCGCCGTAGATGTCGGCGGTATCCCAGTGGTTGATGCCGGCGGCGTGGGCCTCGACCAGGGTCATGTGCACCAGGCGGTCGTTGGCCCCATACCAGCCGACGGCTCGCCCGCCCACCATCTTCGGGCCACCATGCGCCCAGGTACCCAGGCTGACCGCCGAGACCTGCGCTTCCGTTCGCCCGAACCGTATCGATCTCATCGGATGCAGTCTTCCGCTCTCGCGCGCCGTCGCCGGCGGACGCTCACCACGTCGCCGCCGGCAGCGCGGCAGCTTACCACGATCGTGCGCCGCCTTCAGGCCTCGGCCGGCGCCGCCGGACCAGCCGGCGTTTGCGCCTTGACCTCAGGCTCGCGATCGCTATCATTACACGCATGAGCCGGCCGCCGATCATCCCGTCGATCAGCCCTCCCAGCTAGGAGGTCGATCGCCGTACGCCCAGGTACCATCGGCCTCGCCTCGGCGAGGCCGATTTGGTATCGGCGGTGGCCCTCGACGTGCATCAACCGAAAGGCCCAGGCCCGCGATGAACGACAACCCGACCCCCAACCCCGACGCCGAATCGGCCGCCCGCCGCAAGAAGGCGTACAAGAAGTCCCTCAACCTGCCCCGGACCTCGTTCCCGATGCGCGCCAACCTGCGCCAGAACGAGCCCGCCAGCCTGGAACGCTGGCGGCGAATGGACCTCTACCCGCGGGTGGTGGAGCGGGCCCGCGAGCGCGGCGGCGAGCCCTTCGTCTTCCACGACGGCCCGCCCTACGCCAACGGCTCGATCCACGTCGGCCATCTGCTCAACAAGGTGCTCAAGGACTTCGTCGTGCGCAGCCGCAACATGGCCGGCCGGCCCTGCCCCTTCGTGCCGGGCTGGGACTGCCACGGTCTGCCGATCGAGCACCGGGTGATGAGCGAGCTGCTCGCCTCGGGCAAGCTGGAGGCCATCCAGGCCCTCGACGACGACCGGCGGCGGATGGCGATCCGCCGCGCCTGCGCCCGCTACGCCGGCAAGTACAAGGGCATCCAGTCGTCCCAGATCGAGCGCCTGCTGACCCTGGCGGACTACGACGACCCCTACCTGACCATGACCCCGGCCTACGAGCGAGCGGTGCTCGAGGTCTTCGCCGAGCTGCTCGACCAGGGGCTGGTCTACCGGGCGCTCAAGCCGGTGCACTGGTCGATCGCCAATCAGACCGCTCTCGCCGAAGCCGAGCTCGAGTACCGCGAGCGCCGGGACCCCTCGGTCTACGTCGCCTTCGAGGCGGATTCGCCCGCCGCCGTCGCCGCCGCCTTCGGCGTCCGTTTCGACCCCGGCGACCCGGCGCCCGCCTTCCTCATCTGGACCACCACCCCATGGACCCTGCCGGCCAACATGCTGATCGCGGTCGAGCCCGGCTTCCGCTACGCCCTGGTGCGGGCCGGCGACCGGCTGCTGGTGATCGCCCGCCAGCGCCTGGAGGCGGTGGCCGCCGCCGCCGGTTTCGAGCCGGCGATCGTCGCCGAGACCGACGGCGCCAGCCTGGTCGGTCTGACCTACCGCCACCCGCTTCACGACTGGCCGGCCTTCCCCGACCACCGGGGGCGGATCGTCGCCGCCGACTACGTCACCGTCGACGACGGCACCGGCCTGGTGCACACCGCCACCGGCCACGGTCACGAGGACTTCGAGACCGGCCTGCGCGAGGGGGTGCCGGTCTACTGTCCGGTACGCGCCGACGGCACCTACGACGACACGGTGCCCGAGTGGCTGCGCGGGGTCGAGGTGTGGGAGGCCAATCGCACGGTGGTCGAGCGCTTGCGGGCCTCGGGCCACCTGCTGTACGACGAGCCCTACGTCCACAGCTACCCCCACGACTGGCGATCCAAGACGCCGGTGATCTTCCGCTGCACCGAGCAGTGGTTCATCGCCGTCGACCGGCCGACCCGGCGCGATCGCCGATCCCTGCGCCAGCTGGCGCTGGCGGCGATCGACGACGTGCGCTTCGTCCCCGGGTGGGGGTACAACCGCCTGCGCGGCATGCTCGAAGCGCGTCCCGACTGGTGCATCTCGCGCCAGCGCGCCTGGGGGCTGCCGATCCCCGCCTTCCGCTGTCCCGACGGCTCCCTGCTGCTCACCGCGGCCTCGGTCCGCGCGGTGGCCGAGGTCGTCGCCGCCGAGGGCAGCGACGCCTGGTTCACCCGGGCGCCGGCGGAGCTCTTGGCGGCCTACGACCCGGCGCAGGATCCGCAGGCGCCGCCGGGCCTCGTGGTCGGCGAGCTGCGCAAGACCTACGACATCTTCGACGTCTGGTTCGAGTCCGGCTCGTCGTGGAACGCGGTCATGCGCCAGCGCGAGTTGGGCTATCCCTGCGACCTCTACCTCGAGGGCTCGGACCAGCACCGCGGCTGGTTCCAGACCTCCCTGCTGCCGGCCCTCGGCGCCACCGGCCAGGCCCCCTTCCGCAGCCTCTTGACCCACGGCTTCATGGTCGACAAGGAGGGCCGCAAGATGAGCAAGTCGGTGGGCAATACCCTCGAGGTGGAGGACCTGCTGGCGCGCTTCGGCGCCGACGTCTGCCGCTGGTGGGTGAGCTCCCTGGCCTATGAGAACGAGATGAAGGTCGACCTCTCCTTCTTCGAGGTCGCCGGCGAGTCCTACCGCAAGGTGCGCAATACCCTGCGCTTCCTGCTCAGCAACCTGGCCGACTTCACGCCGCAGGACGGCGTCGACCTCGCCACCCTGCCGCCGACCTCCCTCGACGCCTACGCCCTGGCGGCGGCCAGCGAGCTGCGCCGGCAGGTGCTCGAGGCCTACGAACGCTTCGCCTTCCGCCGCGCCCACCTGCTGCTCTACGACTTCACCAGCGAGACCCTGTCGTCCTTCTACCTCGATGCGGTCAAGGACCGCCTCTACTGCGACCGCCCGGACTCCGCCCGCCGCCGCGCCACCCAGAGCGTGATGTGGCGCCTGGTCGAGCTCCTCACCACCCTCCTGGCCCCGATCCTTCCCCACACCGCCGACGAGGCCTGGCGCAGCCTCAAGGGCGACGAGGCCTGCGTCCACCTCGAGCCCTTCGCCGCCCTCGATCACCGCGCCGACCCCGGCTGGGAGCGGGTGGTCGAGGTGCGAGGCACGGTGCGCAAGGCCCTCGAGGAAGCCAAGGCGGGCGGCCTCGACAACCCCCTCGACGCCGGCGTGGTGGTGGCCGATCCGGACGGGCGGCTGGCCCCCTTCGCCGGCGAGCTGGCCGACGTCTTCGGCGTCTCCCGCGTCGCCCTGGCGGCGGAGGGGCCGGCGGTCGAGATCCAGGACCTGCGCGGCGAGCCGCGCTGCGAGCGCTCCTGGCGCCGCGACGCCACCGTCGCCCTGCGCCGGGACGGCGGCTGGCTCAGCGACCGCGACGCCGAGGTCCTCGGCCTGCTCTAGGCCGCGTGAATCGGGCGGCGCCGTCGCCGGGAGGAAAAGCGCGGGTCCTCTGACGGGGATCCTTCTCCCGGTTCGAAGGGTTTTACCCCGATCCCGGGCGGCGGCGTTCCGCGGCGGCGGAGCGCCGACTTCGCCCGACCGGTCGGTCGAACATTCAACGCCATGGCGGGTGTATCCGAAATGTTACACTTCACCTTACAATCCGCCGGAGACGTCGAAAAAACTTGCACCGAACGCGAATGCTTCTGCTTTTCGATCAAGTAACCTACCGACCGTTCGTCATAAATCGCCGGCTGGGGAATTCTTTCGATTGTGGGCGAAGTTCTCGCCCAGCGGCATTGACAAATGCGAAAGCTGCGTTTACCATTGCTCTGTTCGAGGCGGTCGCTTCTGAGCTGTTATGACGCGGACGACAGTACCCGCCGTGACCCGCGGCGGATACGGGATCGCAGGGAGGCGCAGCCCGGCTGCGTAGGGTCGAGAGGTTCGAAGCGTCAACCGTGCCACCGCGGTCTGGAGACCGCCACGGCACAGGAGTAAGCAGGAGAGAAGCACATGACCATTCACGAGTTCCACAGCAAGATCCAAACCACCAACGCGTCCAATCCGTTGTTCAGGGCCCTCCGCCAGCTCCGCACCCTCGGCGACGTCCGGTCCGCCGCCCCCGAGCCCCTGGCTTGGGCGTTCTGGAAGTAGAGTCCTGACCGCGGCCTCGGCCTGACGGCCGCCGCCGGCGCCCGCCGGCCAGCCGAGCGCGGCTGGCTGCGGGCGTTTTGCGCCTTCCGACGTCCCGTGGCGGGGGATGCTAAGCTGCGCCCTCGCATCACCTTCGAGGCCGATGATCGACGAGCTCAAAGAACGCTTGCTGGCGGTCCCCGAGCTGGCGGGGTGGCCGCAGGCGCGCGCCCTGGTGGCGCGCCTCGAGGAGGTGCGGCCGATGAGCAGCCTGGAGTACCCCCTGCTCGCCGCCGAGGCGGTGGGCGGCGAGCGCCGGCAGGCCTACCCCGCCGCCGCCGCCGTCTTCTGCCTGCAGACCGCCATCCACCTGGTGGATGATATGCTCGACCTCGAGGCCGACGGCCTCTACCGCCAATTGGGGGAAGGGAGGACCGCCAATCTCGCCCTCGCCTTGCAGGCAGCGGGGCTGCGGCTGATCGACGACGCCGGATTGAGCGCCGGGCGGCGGGCCGCCGTCCTCCAGCGTCTGGCGGCGATGAGCCTGGCCACCGCCTACGGCCAGGACCGCGATCTCGAGCCGGCCGCCGCCGAGGCGGGCTACTGGCAGGTGGTCGGCGCCAAGACGCCGCCGCTCTTCGCCGCGGCCCTGTTCAGCGGCGCGGTGATGGGCGGCGCCCCCCTGCCCACCGCCCGCCGGGTGGAGGCCCTGGGACAGGAGATCGGCATGATCATCCAGATCAACGACGACCTCCACGACGCCATGGAGGTGCCCGCCAAGCCCGACTGGCGGCGGCCGGGCAACAACCTGCCGATCCTCTACGCCGCCACCGCCGAGCACGACGAGCGCCGGCGCTTCCTCGATCTGCTGCCGCGGGTGGGGGATCGGGCGGCCCTCGAGCAGGCGCAGGAGATCCTGGTCACCAGCGGCGCCATGAGCTACTGCTGCTACCACGTCATCGAGCACTACCGGCGCGCCCGGCGGCGGATCGACGCCCTCTCCCTGCCCCGCGCCGGCCGCCTCCGCCGGCTGCTGGCGCACCACGTCGAGCCCCTGCGCGCCCTGCTGCGGCGGGTGGGGGTCGAGCAGCCCGACGCCCTCCTCGACCCGCCATGATGCCGCGCTTCCTCGCCTCGCGCCGCGGCGAAGGGCTGCTCGCCGCCCTCTCCCTCGCGGTGCTGGCGGTCTGCGGCTACTACGGCTACCTCTTCCTGCGGGTGGCGACCTTCAACGGCATCGTCGACCCGATCTCCTGGCGGGTGGTCAAGGACCTTCCGGGCTGCGAGAGGCCCGCAGACTGCCTGCTCGAGGGCGACCGGGTGTTGTCGATCGACGGCGTCACCCACGAACAGTACCTCCAGGCCCGCGCCGAGACGCCGATCGACTGGCTGGGGGAGGTCACCTTCCGGGTGCTGCGCGGCGACAGCGAGCTGACCATCGTCGTCGCCCCCGGCGAGCCGGCGCCGAGCCAGCTCATCGCCGCCGTCAGCCTGCTGCTGCTGCCTGCCCTCTTCTGGCTCATGGGGCTGGTGGCGGTGCTGTTCTTGCGGCCGCGGGACGAGCGCTGGCTGGTGCTGGTGCTCTTCTTCCACGTCACCGCGGTGCTCTTCGCCGCCGGGAGCCTGTCTTCCACCCTGCTCGCCTACTCCTCCGTCGTCCTCCACGTCCTGACCTGGATCTTCTGCCCCCTGATCCTCCACGTCCACCTCATCCTGCCCACCGACGCCTTCCCCCGCGCCCGCCGCTGGCTGCCCCTCTTCTACGCCGCCGCCGGCGCCGGCATCGTCCTCGATCTCACCCGGGTGCTCC
>RFGL01000486.1 GCA_003697015.1 Acidobacteriota bacterium
CCCCCTTTGGACACCGCTCGACCCCGAAATGCAACCGCTCCCCGCAAGCGACTGATTCCAAACCCCTTGCGAAGACCCTGGCACCCTTCCGCGTTCGGCCGGCATCCCATGCCCGTACGAGAATCGGGGCAGTTTCGTGGCGCGGTAGCCTGGCGTCGGTCGGGTGTGGTAGACTGCGCCCACTTTCTTGGGATCGATTCGGATGGGATCGCCGCCCCTACCCCCTCCTGCCGTGCGGGCCTTCCTGCTCGCCGTCTTCCTGCTTCCGGCAACCGCTGCAGGCAATCCCCTCGAACTGGTCCGCGACATCATGCCGCCGGACGGAAGGCCGGGCTCCTTGGAGCTCGATCTGATGCTGCCGGCGGGCGAGCTCCTCTTCTTCCTCGGCAACGACTTGAACAGCGGCATCGAGCTCTGGCGTACCGACGGCAGCGAGGCCGGCACCTTCCTGGTCGCCGACTTCTGCCCGGGTCCCTGCGATGGCTTCCCTACCATCCCGAGACGCACCGCCGGCGATTTCGTTGTCCTCGACGATGCGATCTACTTCTCGACCGACGACGGTCTGTGGAAAGCGAACGGCAAGCCGGGCTCGGGGATCGAGCTGGTACTTACCCTGGCGGAGAAAGCACGGAGCCTCACCGCGGTGGGGGAGAATCTGCTTTTCTTCCACACCAGCCAGAACCCCCTGCTCACCACCCTCTGGGTCAGCGACGGCACGCCGGCCGGCAGCCATCCCATCCGCGACTTCAGCATCACCGACGACGAGATCCAGGCCATCGGCGGCAAGGCTTTCTTCTTTCAAGGCCGAAACCTGTGGATCAGCGACGCCACGAGAGAGGGAACCTTCCCGATCTTTGCCTTCGAGTCCACGGTCGATTCCTTCTTCCCGATAGGGGATCGCCTGATCCTCGTTCTCGACGACGAGCAGGAGCTATGGAGCAGCGACGGAACCACCCTCGGAACCTTCCAGCTGCGACGCTTCGAGCGGCCGGCATCGGTCGTTGCGGTCACCGGCGAGCACGTCTACGCCGCCTACAGAAACGACGACGATGAGGCGCTGCTGTGGGCGAGCGACGGCAGCGGGCCCGGCGGCGAAGAGCTGGGAACGCTCCGGCGCTGCTCGAATCGGCTTCCGCACCAGGAACCGGTGGTGCTGCCTCCGGGCGAGCTCCTGTTCGTCAACTGCCTGGATGGGGAGGAGGACGTCGACCTGTGGCGCAGCGACGGCACGCCGGAGGGCACCTTCAGGCTCACCAGCTACCACCCCCCGGAGACGCACGGACGCGACGATCCGCCAGCGCTGATCGCGGGCCACGGTCAGGCCTTCTTCGTCGGCCAGCAGGACGGGGTCTACGAGTTGTGGCGCACCGACGGCACCGTCGCCGGCACCCGCCGGATCGCCGACCTGGGGGCGTCATCGCTCAAGCCGCGCTTGCTCGGCTTCGCCGGCGATCGGCTGATTTTCTGCTTCACCGGCGCCGGCGCGTCGCGACTCTTCTCCAGCGACGGTAGCGCCGCCGGCACCGTGGCGCTGGTGGAGGCGGCGAAGAGAGCTCCCGGCGGCCCGGCTGCCGAGATCGGCGACACCCTCATCTTCCCTTTCTACGACGAAACCCACGGCGTCGAGCTGTGGCGCAGCGACGGCACCGCCGCCGGCACCCGCCTGGTCGCCGACGTCGCCCGCGGCCACGACGATGCGTTCCCGCAAGACATGATCGCCGCCGGCGAGAAGCTCTTCTTCGAAGTGCCCATGGGAGCTGTTGCTGGCCAGCTCTGGCGCAGCGACGGCACCACCACCGGCACCGTGCCGGTCGATTCGGTGCCTTCCATCTCCCGGATCATCGCCGCCTACCGCGACTCGGTCTTCATCCAGTCGAGCGAGACGGGGGCTGACTTGTGGATCACCGACGGCAGCGAATCCGGTACTGCCCGACTCGCCAGCCTCCCACGTCATTCCCCGCCACGCGCGACCCTTCTCGGCGAGCGCATGATTTTTCTGGCCGGCGGCGAGCCCCTCGAGCTGTGGCGTAGCGACGGTACCGTGATCGGCACCCTGCGGGTGGCAAGCATCCCCTCGAATCATGCTTCCGGCAGGCTGACCGAAGGGCCCGTGACCGCCGGCGACCTCGCTTTCTTCATCTTCGACCAGAACGGAGAGGTGGGCCTGTGGCGCACCGACGGCACGCTCAGCGGAACGTTCCGCCTCGATCTTCCCTCAGCTCCGCACGGGCTGACGGCCTTCGACGAGCGTATTTTCTTCACCGTCAGTCCGGGCTCACTGTGGTCGAGCGACGGCAGCGCCGGCGGCACCGCGAAGGTCGTCGACCCGGATGAGATCTCCGTCAACCGGATCGCCCTCACAGCCGCAAGCTCGGCCGGCCTCTATGTGCTCGCCAGCGAAGCCTTCATAACGGACAGGTTCACGGTCTTGCTCAGCGACGGCTCCCCCGCCGGAACCCGCCGCCTCGGCGAGGTACCGCGCGAACCGGTCGGTCTCAGGGACCTTCATCCCGCCGGCGACGGCCTCTTCCTGGTCACCTCGAACCGGCAGCACGGCCGCGAGATCTGGCATGCCGGCCCTACCGGCGTCCGGCTTCTCCGCGACATCTGCCCGGGCCCGTGCTCGTCGTTTCCGCAGCAACTCAAGGTCGTCGGCGAGCAGCTCTTCTTCGCCGCCTCGGACGGTCCCAGCGGCCTCGAGCCCTGGCTGAGCGACGGCAGCGAAGCGGGCACCCGGCGGATCGCCGATCTGGCCCCGGGGGCTGGCAGCTCGAAGCCGCGCGACTTCGCCCTCCTCGGCGAGCGGATCTTCTTCCAGGGCGACGACCAGATCAGCGGCGCCGAGCTCTGGGCCTACGACCTGACCGCCGACTGCCCGGCAGGGCCCGAGCTCGCCTGCCTGCGCGGCGGCCGCTTCGAGGTCACCGCCCGCTGGCGCAACGATCGCAACGGCAGCGAGGGAGCGGGGATGACGAGGCCGTTGTCCGACGACACCACCCTCTTCTCCTTCTTCGATCCGAGCAACGTCGAGCTGGGGCTCAAGGTGCTCGATGGGCGGCGGGCCAATCAGAGCTTCTGGGTCTTCTTCGGCGCCCTCTCCGACGTCGAGTACTGGATCGACGTCCGCGACCGGGTCCGCGGCACGCGGCGCGGCTTTCACAACCCGCCGCGCAACTTCTGCGGCCAGCGTGACCTCGAGGCCTTTCCCGACCTATCGGTTGCGGCTGCACGACAACCGGGCGGCGATCCGCCGCCGGCCACCGGCGGCGGATCGTGCACGCCGGGCGGCGAGGCCCTCTGCCTGCATCAGGGCCGCTTCCGGGTCGAAGTCGAGTGGCGTAATCGTCGCCGCAACGACGCCGGCCGCGGCAAGGCGATTCCGATCTCACAGCAGAGCGGCATGTTCTATTTCTTCCGCCCGCAGAATCTCGAGCTGATCGTCAAGGTGCTCGACGGACGCCGGGCCAACGGCCATTTCTGGGTGTTCTACGGCGCACTGACCGATCTCGAATACCAGATCACCGTCACCGACCTGACCACCGGCCAGCAGGCGATCTTCACGAATCCCCAAGGACAGCTCTGCGGTGGTCGGGATACCCTGGCGTTCTGATGATGAGACGTACTATCCGATTTCTCCTGCTCGCGCTCATCCTCCTCACGGCCGAAGTCACGCTGCAGGCCGAGCCTCTGCTGGTGCGCGACGTCAACCAGACCATCGCCGTACAAGACGGCTCCCCGAGATCCTTCCACCGATTCGGCGACCACCTCGCGGTCTTCGTCGCCGGCCCGCGCGAAACGCAGCTGTGGCGCACCGACGGCACCGCCGAAGGCACCTACCCGATCGTCCCCCTCCCTGCGACCCCAAGCGGGGTGGAGACCGTAGAGGGCGGCGGCAAGCTCTTCTTCCGCTCCCGGCAAGGCGGCCTCTGGTGCACCGATGGCACGGTGGAGGGAACCGTGCTGCTGTCCTCGTCGAACGTCGAGGACCATCTTTTCTACGACGGCCAGCTCGGGCTGCTTTTTTTCTACACGTTCGGACAGGTGAGGAGCAGCGACGGCACGCGCGAAGGGACCCGCGTCGTGATCGACGGCGTCAGAGGGTACGACCAGGTCGACGTCGCGCGCGTCGGCGACCGGTTGGCGATCGTGCCGAATTCGTTCAACCGCGGTCGCTTCGGCCAGCTCTGGCTCAGCGACGGCTCGACGGAGGGTTCCGTGACCGTCCCGTCCCTCTGGCACGTACGATCGCCGCCGCTTTCCTTCGGATCGAAGGCGCTCTTCGTCGGAGCGGGGTTTACCAGCCTCTATCCGCAGCTCTGGCGTACCGACGGTACGCTCGAGGGTACGGTGCCGCTGGCGCTGCCCGGCGACAAGTGGAGTTTCCTCTCCCCGCTGGTCGAGATCGGGGGCAAGGCCGTTTTCGTCGCCGACGACGGAGTCCACGGTCCGGAGCTGTGGCGCAGCGACGGCACGGTGGCCGGCACGAAGCGACTTACCGCGTTCACCTCGGAGCTGGGACCGGTCGAGCTCCAGGGATATTGGCTGGAGATGACGCGCATCGGCGACCTGGTCTACTTCGCCGCCGACGACGGCATCAGCGGGTTCGAGCTGTGGCGTACCGACGGCACGGTGGACGGCACTCGCCAGGTTTTTGATCTCTGCCCCGGCCCCTGCGACTCCGGTTTCCGCGCCGACCCCGACTTCATCGTACCCTTCGGTGAGCGCCTGATCGTCTCCGCCAACGATCTGATGCGAGGCCGAGAGGTCTGGGCGATCGAGGACGGCGAGGCGACGTTGATCGCGGACACCTGCCCGGGGGAATGCAGCGGCGCGCTCGCGCCGTTTCGGCGCCTCGGCGACGCCATCGTCTACAGCGCCTTCTTCGGTCTGGACGAAGGCTACAAGCTGATGCGCCTCGACGGCACGCCGGAAGGTACGACGCCGATCACCGACGGCTCGCTGCTCGAAGTCACTACCTATTCCAGCATCGTCCTCGGCGATCGACTTCTGTTCGCTGGCCGGGATGCGCTCTACGGCTGGGAGCTGTGGTCGACCGATGGCACCTCGGAGGGTACGGCGCTTCTGCGCAACCTCACCCCGGAAACCAACGTCAGTGCCAATCCGCACGATCTCGTCGCCCTCGGCGAGGCGGTCTTTTTCTCCGCCGACGATGGCGTCCACGGCCGTGAGCTCTGGCGCAGCGGCGGCGGCTCGGCGACGACCACCATGGTCCGGGACATCGAGCCGGGGGAAGACGACTCGTCCATCGGCCCTCTGCTGCGGGCCGGCGATCGCCTCTATTTCGAAGCCCAAACGGCCGCCGATGGAACGCAGCTGTGGACCAGTGACGGCAGCGCAAGCGGCACCCTCCGATTGACGGCCTTTGACTCGGCGTTCGACCTCTACCGGAGCGTGATCCCGGTCGGAGAACGCTTGTTCTTCGCCCACGCCGCCCTCTGGGTCAGCGACGGGACGGTCGAAGGTACTCTGCGGCTGACGCCGGACGGCACGCACGTAAAAGGCAGGTTGCTGTCGAGCACCCCGGGCGGCGATCACGTCCTCTTCGCCGGCGAGTTTGAGGATCACTCCCACTCCTCGCTGTGGAGCACCGACGGCACGGTCGAAGGCACCCGGCCGCTCCTCGAGGGCATGATCCATGAACCGACCGAGATCGTAGCCGCCGGCGATCGCTCGTACGTCGTCCGAAGGTCCCGGTTCTCCCATTCCGAGCTGTGGAGCACCGACGGCACCGACGAGGGCACCGTGCAGCTCCTTGCCGGCGACATCCCGCTCGAGCAGCTGACCGCTACCGACCGCGGCCTGCTCCTGGTGACGACCGACGCCTTGGGCAGCGACCTTCTGATGCGGGTTGAGCCGGGAACGGAGGCGCTGACGACCCTCTACCGATCGTCCGACTACCAGGCCGGGATCGAGCTCGGGCCGATCACCGGCGATCACCTCTACTTCACCGCGACGAACAGCCAGACCACCGAGCTGTGGACGTTCGACGAGAACGCACGGCAGGCCCGTGAGCTCTTGCGCCTGTCGGCCCCCATCGAGATGCTCGACGCTGGCGGCGGCGGGCTCTACTTCATCGTCCCTGACGGCGACGCCGCGGCCCTGTGGCATAGCGACGGCAGCCCCGAGGGGACCCGGGTGGTGATCGATTCGCTCCCCTCGTCCATCGCCTTCCACCAGCTGGTCGGCGACGAGGGGCAGCGATTGCTCATCGCCGCGGACGACGGCGATCTCTGGGGCGCCGACGGCCCGACCGGTACCGCCGAGCTGCTGGTGCCGGCTCTCGATCGCATCAAGCCGGTGCAGGAGGTGGGTGGCGTAGCGCTCTTCTCAGCCTGCGACGACGCCCATGGCTGCGAGCTGTGGCGCAGCGACGGCACCGCAGAGGGCACCCGGGTCTACGATCTCGAGCCCGGAAGCGGTGATTCCCGCCCGTCCGCGGGCGTCCTCGCCGGCGAACGCCTGTATTTCGTCGCCACCACCACCGCCTATGGCCGCGAGCTGTGGTCAATGCCGGCAGGCGACGTCCTCTCGACCGGCGGCACCAGCCTGGCCCTGGGCGAAGGCGATCGATTCACCGTGCGCGTCGACTGGCGGAAGCCAGGCGGAGAGGAGCGGGGCGCCGGTACGCCGGTGGGCCTGACCGCGGACACGGGCTATTTCTGGTTCTTCCGCCCGAGCAACGTCGAGGTGATGATCAAGGTGCTCGACGGCCGGCGCAGCAACGGTCATTTCTGGGTCTTCTTCGCCGGCCTGTCGAACCTCGAATACACCATCACCGTCGTCGATCGGGTGAGCGGCGCGATCCGCAGCTACCACAACCCCGCCGGTCGCTTCGCCAGCGCCGGCGACGTCACCGCCCTACCGGACCTCGCCCACCAGGGCGCCGCCGGCCGGCGGCGATGGCGGAGGACGATCCCCCCGCATCGAGATGCGAACCCGCCGGCGATCCGCGAATCCGCGAGGGTTTCCCACCGCGACGAGACGGGAGAGCGAGCGCCGTCCGCGGCGGCTGGCTGCTCGCCGTCTCCGACCGCGCTCTGCCTCCAGGACGGTCGATTTCGGGTTGAAGTCGAGTGGCGCCGACCCGACGGCACCGCCGGTCCCGGTGAGGCGATGCCCCTGACCGCGGACACCGGCTATTTCTGGTTCTTCCGCCCCGGCAACGCCGAGCTGCTGGTCAAAGTGCTCGACGGCCGGCGAAGCAACGGTCACTTCTGGGTCTTCTTCGCCGGGCTCACCAATCTCGATCTCACCCTGACGATCACCGACACCGCGACCGGCGCCGTGCGCCGATACCACAATCCACGCGGAAGCTTCCCGAGCGCCGGCGACACCACCGCCTTCTGATGCGTCTAGTTCGCTGAATCGAAACCACTTGCGAAGTCCCCGCTACCTTGACGGGAACGGCGGCCCTTCGCATTGATTGGACGCCCGCTCCCGCTCCCTTGACAAGGACAAGGATTCTCGAACGAAGAGATGGCTCGTCTGCCCCTCCCCCGAGCCCGCGA
>RFGL01000487.1 GCA_003697015.1 Acidobacteriota bacterium
ACCGGCGGCTGCGGCGGCGCCGGCGGCAGCGGGCGGCGTGGATCGGGCAGGCGGCGCTCGGCGCCGGCGGTGCGCAGGTCGTAGTCGGCGATCGGCCGCAGCGGGTCGGCCACCACCTGCTCGAGCAGCCCGGCGTACTGCGCCAGCAGCTCGTCGATGCGCTCGGCGTCGAAGAGGTCGGCGTTGTAGGTGGCGGTCAGTTGCAGGGCGTCGTCGTCGTGCTTGGCGTAGATCGTCAGGTCGAACTTCGCCGGCTGCTCGGGAGCGCTCAGGGGCTCGACCGCCAGGCCGCTCAAGTCGAGCTCGACCGGCGGCAGGTTGAGCATGTTGAAGAAGACCTGGAAGAGCGGCGTGCGGCTCAGGTCGCGTTCCGGCTGCAGCACGTCGAGCAGGTGCTCGAAGGGCACGTCCTGGTGGGCGTAGGCGTCGAGGGCGACGCGCTGCACGCGCTCGGCGAGCTCGACGAAGGTCGGCCCGCCGCCGACGTCGGTGCGCAGCACCAGGGTGTTGAGCAGGATGCCGATCAGCTCCAGCACCGCCGCCCGGTCGCGGTTGGCGATCGGCGTGCCGACGGCGACGTCGTCCTGGCCGGCGAGCCGGCTGAGCAGTACCTTGAGGGCGGCGAGCATGACCATGAAGAGGGTCATGCCGTGCTGCTGCCCCAGGGCCTCGAGGCGCGTCCCGAGCGCGGCCGGCAGGCGCAGCTGACGTTGGCCGCCGCGGAAGCGGTGGATCGCCGCCCGCGGCCGGTCGGCGGGCAGCTCGAGGCGGGCCGGCGAATCCCCCAGCTGCCGGTGCCAGTAGTCGAGCTGGCGCTGGCGGCGGGCGCCGCTGACGAAGCGTCGTTGCCAGGCCGCGTAGTCCGGGTACTGCACCGGCAGCGGCCGCAGGGGCGAGGGCCGGCCGGCGCGGAAGGCGTTGTAGAGGGCGGCGAGCTCGCGGGTCAGCAGGCCGTAGGACCAGCCGTCGCAGACGATGTGATGGACGTCGAAGAGCAGCAGGTGCTCGCCGTCGTCGAGGCGCACCAGGCGGAAGCGGATCAGGGGCCCGCGGGCGAGGTCGAAGGGGCGTACGAAGCCGTCGATCAGGCCTGCGGCGACGCGCTGCCGGCGCGCCGCCGGCAGCGGCCGCAAATCGACCGCCGGCAGTGCCACCGGCGCCGGCGGGCGGACGAACTGGCGCGGCCGGCCGGCGCGGCTGGCGAAGGTGGTGCGCAGGCTCTGGTGGCGTCCTGCCAGGGCGGTGATCGCCCGCCCCAGGCTCGGCAGGTCGAGCTCGCCGCGCAGGCGCAGGGCCGCCGGCATGTTGTAGGCGGTGGTGCCCGGCTCCAGCCGATCGAGGATCCACAGCCTCTCCTGGGCGAAGGAGAGGGGCATGCCGGCGGCGTCGTCCCGCGGCACCGGTTCGAGGGGCGGCACCGGCGCTTCGGCGGCCTCCTCCAGGCGCTCGATCTCGGCCGCCATCGCCGCCACCGTCGGCGCCTCGAAGAGTTTGCGCAGGGGGATCTCGAGGCCGGTCTCCTGGCGCAGCCGGGCCACCAGGTGGGCGGCGAGGAGGGAGTGGCCGCCGAGGGCGAAGAAGTCGTCGTGCCGGCCGACCCGCTCGCAGCGCAGGGTTTCGGCCCACAGGCGGGCGATCGCCTCCTCGCGCGGCGACGCCGCCGCCTTGCCGTCGCCGGCCCCGGTGCGCTCGAGGCGCGGCTCGGGCAGGGCGCGGAGGTCGATCTTGCCGGTCGAGCTGGTCGGCATCTGCGGCAGGTGGACGAAGGCCGACGGCACCATGTAGGCCGGCAGCTGCTCGGCGAGGAAGGAGCGCAGCTCGCCGTCGGCGACGCCCTCGCCGTCGCGGCTGGTCAGCCAGGCGACGAGCTGCGCATCGCCGTTCAGGGACCGCACCTGGACCACCGCCTCCGCCACCCGCGGGTGCCGGCGCAGCAGGGCCTCGATCTCCCCCAGCTCGATGCGCAGCCCGCGCAGCTTGACCTGATGATCGAGGCGGCCGAGGAAGATCAGCTCGCCGCCGGCGTCGAAGCGCACCCGGTCGCCGGTGCGGTAGAGCCGGCCGCCGGGGTGCTCGCCGAAGGGATCGGGCAGGAAGCGCTCGGCGGTCAGCGCCGGACGGCCGAGATAGCCGCGGCAGACCAGCGGCCCGCCGACGTAGAGCTCGCCGGGCACCCCCTGGGGCAGCGGCCGGCCGTGGCGGTCGAGGACGTACACCCGGTGGTCCGCCGAGGGGCGGCCGATCGGTACCGACGCGCGGTTGCCGAGGCGCGGCTCGGCGCGGCTGCCGAGGTTGAAGATGGTGGTGTTGATGGTGGTCTCGGTGGGACCGTAGCCGTTGTAGATCACCGTCCGCTCGCCGAACGCCGCCCACAGCTCGGCGATCTGCTCCGGGCTCAGCGCCTCGCCCCCCAGGTGGAGGATCTCGACCCCGCTCAGATCGGCGCCGGCGCGCGCCATCTCGCGCACGTAGGTGGGGGTGGCGTGGACCGTGTTGAGGCCCTCGGCGGCCACCGCCGCCGCCGCCCGCAAGGGATCGCCGCGCTCCGCCGCCGGCAGCACGTAGAGGGTGCCGCCGGCGAGGGCGGTGGTCAGCTGCTCGAAGACGCCGAAGTCGAACCACGGCGAAAGGGTCTGGAGCACGCGGCTGTGGGCGCCGAGGCGGAAGTAGGCCAGCCCCCAGGCCAGCATCGGGGCGAGGTTGCGGTGGGAGATGCCCACCCCCTTGGGTTGCCCGGTGGAGCCCGAGGTGAAGATCACGTAGGCCAGCTGATCGGGGTCCACCGCCGCCGGCTGGTCGCCGGCGTCGCCCGCGCCGTCCGGCCCCGGGCCGTCGGCGAAGAGCGCGTCGAGGTCGACGACGTGCTCCAGGCCCGCCACCCGCTGGCGCAGGCGCTCGGCCGCCGGCCGGTAGGCCGCTTCGGTCACCAGCACCCGCACCCCGCAGTCGGCGAGGGCGAAGGCCAGACGCTCCTCCGGGTGGCGCGGATCGAGGGGCACGAAGCCGGCCCCGGCCTCGAGGATGCCGAGCATCCCCGGCAGCACGTGGGGCCCGGGGTCGACCAGCAGGCCGACCAGCCGCTCAGGCGATCTCGGCGACGAGCCGATCGGCGTCCTCGGCATGCTCTTCGCGCTCTCCGCGGGTTGCGCGCCCCGCCGGGCGCAGGGTTGCCAGGGGCCGGAGGACGCTGGCCGGGGCGATGCCGCGGGCCAGGGCCAGCACCACCCCCGCCGCCTCGGCGTAGCTCGAGACGCTCAGCACCCCCTCCAGGCCGAGGGCGGCGGCGGTCACCGACAGCACCGTGCGGTTGGCTTCGACGGCGATCACCGGGATGCCCCGGCGCTGGGCGTAGAGGGTCGGGATGCCCCCCAGGCAGCCGGCCGGCGCGACCACCGCCAGGACGTTGTCGAGGCTGAGGGCGCCGGCGATCCGCGGCCCGCGCCGGCGCCGCAGCTGGGGGGCGCGGGCGAGGCCGATGAGGACGCAGGCGAGACCGCTGGCGGAAGCCATCTCGCCGGCGCCGCGGGCGTCGACCACCGGATCGGCGAGCGCCAGGTCCTTCTTGTTGATCATCGGCGCGTGCGCCGCCGGCAGGCGGAAGCGATTGACGATCAGGTGCGAGATGATCGCCTCGACGCCGCCCATCGGGTTGGGGTAGCGGCCCTCGAAGTGGGCGACGTAGGCGTCGTGCGGCAGGTCCTGGATGTCGGTGGTGATGGCGATGGCGTCGGCGCCGCGGGCCACCAGCTGCTCGGCGGCGTCGGCGATCTCCTGCGGCCGGTCAACGGTGCCGGCGTAGGCGCCGGAGGCGTTCTCCAGGCAGCGGCTGCCGATCGGCCGCTCGGTCACCACCACGTCGACGATCTCCACCCCGTGCACCGCGCGGACGGCATTGACCACGTTGTAGACCAGCTCCAGGCGCTCGTCGGAGGTGCGTTCGACGATCAGGCCGACGCGGTTCTGGTGCGGCAGATAGAGCGCCGTCTTGCCCTGGCACAGCAGGTCGATGGCCGAGCCCTCGACGTAGAGCACGTTCTCCGCCAGGCTGATGAAGTCGGAGGCGTTGACCGCGTTGGGGTTGGTGATCACGTAATCCGCCGCCGCCGCCAGCAGGCGGGTGGCCGGGGCCGCGTCGCCGGCATAGCCGCCGACCTCGCAGCCGACGCCGGTGGGCACGATCGACACCACCGCGGTCTTGCCCGGGTAGAGCCGCCCGGCGTCCGGGTCGTCGTCGACCGGCCGGGCGCCGGGATCGAAGGTCGCCTCGATCACCACCTCGTCGCCGTCGACCGCGGCGACGTACCAGCGCAGGGCGTGGGGGCCGAGGCGTTCTTCGATCGCCGCCGGGATCGAGGGGGCGGAGAGGATCTCGTGGCGGGGCAGTCGTAGCTGTCGGTTTTCGATCATGGCTCAAGCTCCCTCAGTCGTCGTGCCAGGCGCCGGGCCCGGCGGGTCAGCTCGCCGTAGCTCAGGGTCTCCCCGCCGCAGATCACCGCCGGCCGATCCGGGGCGTCCGCCGCCCGCTGACGCAGGCGCTGGACGAGGTCGAACGCTTCGCGCACCGGCCGCGCCGGCCGCGCCCACGGACCGAGCAAGGTGCTGCGCTCCTCCGGGTCGAGGATGGAGATCTCCGACAACCGCCGGTCGGGGTCGGCGACGATCCCCCGCAACAGATTCTCGAAGTGGCGCCAGAGGCGCGCCATGGTCGCTTCCTCGAAGAGGTCGCGGCGGTACTCCAGGGCGCCGGCGAGGCCGCCGGCTCTGCGGTTGAGGATCAGGGTGAGGTCGAATTTGGCCGTCCGGCTGCGGCTGGCGAGCTCGCGCACCGCGAGCCCCGGCAGGTCCCCCGGCGCCGGCACTTCGTTCAGCACCAGCATCACCTGGAAGAGGGGCGAGCGGGACAGGTCGCGCTGCGGGTGGAGCTCCGCCACCAGCTTTTCGAACGGCACGTCCTGGTGGGCGAAGGCCTCGACGGCGACCTCCCGCACCCGCGCCAGGAGCTGGCGGAAGGTGGGGTCGCGGGCCAGGTCGACGCGCATCACCAGGGCGTTGACGAAGAAGCCGATCAGGCGCTCCACCGCGGCGTGCCGGCGGCCCGCCACCGGCGTCCCCACCGGCACGTCGTCGAGGCCGGCGTAGCGCCCCAGGAGGCTGGAAAAGGCCGCCAGCAGGCCCATGAAGAGGGTCGCTCTCTGGCCCTGGGCGATGCCGTCGAGCGCCTCGCTCAACCCGCTGCTCAAGGCCACCGGCAGGTGGGCGCCACGGGTGCTGGCCACCGCCGGCCGCGGCCGGTCGGCGGGCAGCTCGAGGGCCGGCAGGCCGGCCAGCTGGCGCCGCCAGTAGCTGAGCTGGGCGTCGAGGGCCGGCCCCTCGAGCCAGTCGCGCTGCCAGCGGGCGAAGTCGGCGTACTGCACCGGCAGCTCGGGCAGCTGCGGCCGGCGGCCGGCGACGCGGGCGGCGTAGCCGGTGCCGAGCTCGTCGATCAGCAGGGCGTTCGACCAGCCGTCGGAGATGGCGTGGTGGAGGTTGAGGAGCAGGGCGTGGCGGCGCCGCTCGAGGCGCAGCAGGGCGGCGCGCAGCAGCGGTCCGCGGGCGAGGTCGAAGGGCCGCTCCGCCATCGCCGCCAGCTGGGCGTCGAGGGCGGCGTCCCGCGCCGCCGGCGACAGGGCGCTGAGGTCGACCACCGCCAGGGGCACCGCCGGCGGCCTTCGAACCACCTGCCAGACGCCGTCGTCGTCGCGGGCGAAGACCGTGCGCAGGGTCTCGTGGCGGCGGATCACCTCGCCCAGCGCGCCGGCGAGGGCGGCGAGCTCGAGGCGGCCGTCGAGGCGCACCGCCAGGGGCAGATTGTAGGCCGCGTTGCCGGGCTCCAGCTGATCGAGGAACCACAGTCGCTCCTGGGCGAAGGACAAGGGCGAGCGCTCCCCGTCGCGGCGGCGCACCAGGGGCGGCGGCCCGCCGGCCTGCCGCCGGCGCAGCTCGCCGACGGCGGCCGCCAGGGCGGCGAGGGTCGGCCGTTCGAAAAGGAGCCGCAGGGGCAGCTCGACGCCCAGCTCCTGGCTCAGGCGGGCGGCGAGGCGGGTGGCCAGGAGGGAATGGCCGCCGAGGGCGAAGAAGTCGTCGTCGCGGCCGATGCGCCGGTGGCCGAGGAGCTCGGCCCACAGCGCCGCCAGCCGCTCCTCGACCTCGCCCCGGGGCGCCCTGTAGGCGGCGCGGGAGGTGCCGGCGGCGCGGGCGGCGAGCTCGCCCAGAGCCTTGCGGTCGACCTTGCCGTTGGGCAGGCGCGGCAGCTCGTCGAGGCGCTCGAGGACCGACGGCACCATGTAGGCGGGGAGCTCCTCGGCCAGGGCGTCGCCCAGCCGCTGCCCGAGACGCGGGTCGTCGCGGCGGCGGCTGGTGAAGAAGGCGACCAGCCGCGCCTCGTCGGGCCGCGATCGATCGACCGCCACCGCCGCCTCCTCGACCTCCGGCCGCGCCGTCAGGGCGGTCTCGATCTCCCCCAGCTCGATGCGGTAGCCGCGCACCTTGACCTGGTGGTCGGCGCGGCCGAGGAAGAGCAGCTCGCCGTCGGCGCGCCAGCGCACCAGGTCGCCGGTGCGGTAGGCCCGCTGGCCGGCGTCGCCGTAGGGATCGGGCAGCCAGCGCTCGGCGGTCAGCGCCGGCCGGCCGAGATAGCCCCGCGCCAGGCCGGCACCGGAGAGATAGAGCTCGCCGGCGACCCCGATCGGCACCGGTTGCAGGGCCCGGTCGAGGACCCGGGCGGTGGTGCCGGGCAGGGGGCGGCCGATGGTCGGCTCGCCGCCGCGCAGCGGCACCACGGCGGCGGTGGAGTAGGTGGTGTCCTCCGACGGGCCGTAGAGATTCCACACCCGCGCGCCGGGCCGTAGCTGGGCGTAGACCCGATCGACCAGGGAGCGGTGCAGGGGCTCGCCGGCCAGGTTGACGGTACGCACGCCGCGGGGCAGGCCGCCGACGCGGCACAGGGCGGCGATGGCCGAGGGCACGGTATTGACCAGGGTGACCCGCTGGCGCGCCGGCAGCTCGGCGAGAGCGAGTGCGTCGTCGGCGAGGATCACCGTGCCGCCGCCGGCCAGGGGCACGAAGAGCTCGAAGACCGACAGGTCGAAGTTGATCGAGGTCGCCGCCAGCACCCCGGCGAGGTCGGCGGGAGGAAAGGCGCGCCACGCCCAGCGCACCAGGGCGGCGGCGCTGCGATGGGCGATCGCCACCCCCTTGGGCCGGCCGGTGGAACCGGAGGTGTAGATCAGATAGGCCAGGTTGTCCGGCCCGGCGGCGGACGCCGGCGCCGTCGCCGGGGCGGCGTCGATCGCCGGCCGGTCGCCGTCGAGATCGACCAGGACGGCGCCGTGGTCCGGCGGCAGGACGGCGGCGAGGGGGCCGCGGCTGATCACCACCGGCGCGGCGGCGTCCTCCAGGATCAGGGCCAGGCGCCGGGCCGGATAGCGCGGGTCGAGAGCGACGTAGGCGCCGCCGGCCTTGAGCACCGCCAGGATGGCGACCACCAGCTCGAGATCGCGGTCGAGGCAGATGCCGACGGTGGTCTCAGGGCCCACCCCGAGCCCCTGCAGGTGGTGGGCCAGGCGGTTGGCGCGGGCCTCGAGACGGCGGTAGTCGAGGGTCTCGTCGCCGGCGACGACGGCGGTGGCCCGGGGCGTGCGTGCCGCTTGCGCGGCGACGAGCCGGTGCAGGGTCTGGTGCGGCCCGATCGCCGCCGTGCCGCCCCATTCGGCGAGCAGCAGGTGGCGCTCGGCGGCGTCGCTTATCGGCAGCCGCCAGGCGTCCCGGTCGGGATCCCGTACGGCGGCCTCGAGCAGGGCGAGGAAGTGGCGGCCGAGGCGTTCGATGGTGCTGCGGTCGAAGAGGTCGCGGTCGTACTCGAGCACCCCGCGCAGGCCGCCGTCCGGGGCCGCCGCCAGGGCGAGGTGGAGATCGAGCTTGGCGCTGCCGGTGGCCAGGGGCTCGAGGCTGAGCTCGAGCTCCCCGGCCGTCGCCGGCACCCCGGGGGCGTTCTGCAGGGTGAAGAGCACCTGGATGAGGGGCGGCACCGCCAGGTCGCGGCTCGGCACCAGGGCCTCGACCAGCTTCTCGAAGGGCATCTGCTGGTGGGCGTAGGCCTCGAGGGTGGTGCGCCGCACGCGCTGGACGAGCCGGCGGAAGGTGGGTTCGCCGGTGGCGTCGAGGCGCAGCACCAGGGTGTTGACGAAGAGGCCGATGAGCTGCTCGCTGGCGAGCTCCTGGCGGCCGGCGATGGGACTGCCGACGGCCAGATCCCGTTGCCCGGCGTAGCGCCCCAGGAGGCTGGCGAAGGCGGCGAGCAGGACCATGAAGAGGGTGCCCTGCTCGTCGCGGGCGAGCTCTTCGAGGGCCCGGCGGAGGCCGGGGTCGAGCCCGATCTCGACCAGGGCGCCGCGCAGCCGCTGGCGCGCCGCGCGCGGCCGGTCGGTGGGCAGCTCGAGCACCGGCAGACCGGCGAGCTGGCGCCGCCAGTAGGCGAGCTGGCGCTCGAGCTCCTCGCCCTGGAGCCGCCGCCGCTGTTCGGCGGCGAGGTCCTGGTACTGGCGCTCGAGGGCGGGCAGCGCCGCCGGCCGGCCGGCGGCGAGGTCGCCGTAGGCGGCGGACAGCTCGCGCATCAGCACGCCGATCGACCAGCCGTCGGCGACGATGTGGTGGAGATTGAGCAGCAGCAGGTGCCGGGTGGCGCCGTGGCGCAGCAGGGCGAGGCGCAGCAGGGGCCCGCGGTCGAGGGCGAAGGGCCGCCGGGCCTCGCGGGCGGCGAGGCGGTCGCTCGCCGCCCGCCGCGCCGGCGCGGGAAGAGCGCTCAGGTCGACCACCGGCAGGGCGGGGGCCAGGCGGCGGGCGATCACCGGCCGCGGCACCCCGCCGCGGTCTTCGAAGCGGCTGCGCAGCACGTCGTGGCGGGCGACGACGAGGGCCAGGGCGCGCCACAGGGCCGCCGGCCGCAGCGGACCGCGCAGGGTGGCGGCGAAGGGGACGTTGTAGGCCGCGCTGCCCGGGTCCAGGCGGTCGAGGAACCACATGCGCTCCTGGGCGAAGGAGAGCACCGGCTCGGCCGTCGCCGCCGCCGGCTCGGCCGCCGTCGCGCCCGGGGCCGGGTGCAGCCGGCGCAGCTCGGCGGCGATGCCGGCGACGGTGGAGCGCTCGAAGAGGCGGTGCAGGGGCAGCTCGACGCCGGTCGCCCGGCGCAGGCGGGAGACCAGCTGGGTGGCGAGCAGGGAGTGACCGCCGAGAGCGAAGAAGTCGGCCTCGCGGCCGGGGTCGTCGATGCCGAGCAGCTCGGTGAAGAGGCCGGCGACCCGACTCTCGTCGGCGTCCCGCGGCGGCTCGGACGCGGTCTCGGCGGCGGCCTGCCAGTCCGGCTCGGGCAGGGCGCTGCGGTCGATCTTGCCGCTGGCGGTGAGCGGCAGCCGGGGCAGCCTGACGAAGAGGGACGGCACCATGTAGGCCGGCAGGCGTGCGGCGAGGAAGTCGCGCAGCTCGCCGTCCTCCGGCGGCGCTTCCTCGGCCGCCGCCAGGTAGGCCACCAGCCGATTCCCGCCGGCCGGCGACGGCCGCGCCAGAACCGCCGCCTGCTCGATTCCCGGATGGGCGGCGAGGGCGGTCTCGATCTCCCCCAGCTCGATCCGCAGGCCGCGGATCTTGACCTGCTGGTCGAGCCGTTCGAGGAAGGCGAGCTCGCCGCCGGCGAGCCAGCGGACCCGGTCGCCGGTGCGGTAGAGGCGCGCCCCGGGCTCGCCGCTGAAGGGGTCGGGGACGAAGCTCGCGGCGGTGCGCGCCGGCCGCCCGAGATAGCCCCGGGCGAGGCCTCTGCCGCCGACGTAGAGCTCGCCCGGCACGCCGATCGGCTGCGGCGCCAGCTCGCGATCGACGACGTAGGTCGCGAAGTTGCCGATCGGCCGGCCGATCGCCGGCAGCGCGTCGCCGCCGGCGGCCACCGGCGCGGCGCTGGTCACCACCGTCGCCTCGGTCGGGCCGTAATGGTTGATCAGCCGCCAGCCGAGGCCGGCGGGGGGCCGCCGCCGCAGGCGGTCGCCGCCGGTGAGCAGGGCGCGCAAGGAGAGCCCGTCGAGGCCGGGCTCGGCGAGCACCGCCTCGGCCAGGGGGGTGGGCAGGAAGGCGAGGGTGATGCCCTCGCTCTGCAACCAGGCGACGAGCTCCGGCGCCGATGCCGCCGCCGCGGGCGGCGGCACCGAGAGGCTGGCGCCGGCGGCGAGATAGGGCCAGATCTCCCACACCGAGGCGTCGAAGCCGGTGCCCGCCACCAGGCTGGCGCGGTCCTGCGGCCCGACGCCGTAGGCGCGGCGATGCCAGGCCACCAGGTTGGCCAGGCCGCCGTGGCTCAGCGCCACGCCCTTGGGGCGTCCGGTCGAGCCCGAGGTGTAGATCACGTAGGCCAGCCGCTGCGGATCCGCTCGCACGCCGTCCGCGGGTCGGTCGCTCCGCCGGCGGCCGCTCGGCGGGGACGCCTGCGCACCGTCGTCGAGGTCGACCTCGAGCACGCGGGCGGGCGGGGGCTGGGGCAGGCGCGAGCGCAGGGCGGTGCGGGTGAGGATCAGGCGGCAACCGGCGTCCTCGATCATGAAGGCCAGGCGAGCGGCCGGATTCTGCGGGTCGAGGGGGACGTAGGCGCCGCCGGCGAGGAGCACAGCCAGGGCGGCGACCACCAGCTCCGGCGAGCGGTCGAGGACCAGGGCGACGCTTTCCTCGGCGCCGATCCCGGCGGCCTCGAGACGCGCCTTCAGCCGGCCGGCGCAGTGCAGGAGCTCGCCGTAGCTCAGCTCCCCGCCGGGCCACCGTACCGCCGCCGCCTGCGGCCGCTGCGCGGCCTGCTCCAGCACCTGCGCGAGGACCGGCGGCGGCGCTTCGGAAGCGGTGTCGTTCCACTCGTAGAGCAGCTGCTGGCGCTCCGCCGGGGCGAGCAGGGGCAGGGCGTCGACCGGCGATTCCGGTTCGCTCAGGGCGGCTGCCAGCAGAGTGCGCAGCTGGGCGCTGAAGCGGCGGATGGTGGTGGCGTCGAAGAGGTCGCGGTCGTACTCGAAGACCGCCTCCAGGCCGCCGTGGTGCGGCGTCAGCATCAGGCTCAAGTCGACCCGCGCGGCGCCGGCGTCGACCGCCATCGGCTCGAGCTCGAGGCCGGGCAGCTCGAGACGGCCGAAGGGGGCGTTCTGCAGCGCCAGGAAGACCTGGAAGAGGGGCGGCGTGGCGGGATCGCGGGCCGGCTGCAGGACCTCGACCAGCTTCTCGAACGGTACGTCCTGGTGGGCGTAGGCCTCCAGGCTGCGGCGGCGCGCGCGCTCGACCAGTCGGCTGAAGCTCGGCCGCCCGGCGACGTCGAGGCGCAGCACCAGGGTGTTGACGAAAAAGCCGATCAGGTTCTCCACCTCCAGCCGCTCGCGGCCGGCGATCGGCGTGCCGAGGGCGACGTCGGTCTGCCCCGCGAGGCGGCCGAGGAAGGCGGCGAAGGCGGCCGCCAGCACCATGAAGGGGGTCGCTCCCTGACGGCGGGCTCGGGCCTCGACGGCGGTGACCAGCTGCGGCGTCAGGGCGAAGGATGCGGTCGCCCCGCGCTCGCGCCGCAGCGCCGGCCGCGGGCGGTCGGTGGGCAGGGCGAGAGCGGGCACGCCGTCGAGGGTCTGCCGCCAGTACGCCAGTCGGCCGTCGAGGGCCGGGCCGGCGAGGACTGCACGCTGCCAGCGGGCGAAGTCCTGGTACTGCACCGGCTGCGGCGGCAGCTCTGCCGGCCGGCCGGCGACCAGCGCCCGGTAGGCCGCCCCCAGCTCGCGCACCAGGACGCCGAGGGACCAGCCGTCGCCGGCGATGTGGTGGAGGCAGAGGACGACGGCGTGGCGATCCTCCGCCAGCCGGACCAGCAGCAGCCGCAGCAGGGGGCCGCGGGCGAGGTCGAAGGGCCGCCGGGCGATCGCCGCCGCCGCCCGCCTGAGGGCTCGCTCGCGCCGGCCGGCGGGCAGGGAACGCAGGTCGAGCAGCGGCAGGCGCAGGACGAGGTGGCGGGCGATCACCGGCTGCGGCCGGCCGTCGCGGGCGGCGAAGGTGGTGCGCAGGGCGTCGTGACGCGCGGCGATGATGCTCAGGGCGGTGCGCAGGTGGCCGGCGTCGAGGGAGCCGCTGAGGCGCAGGCCGGCGGCGATGTGGTAGGTCGGCCGGCCGGGATCGAGCTGGTCGATGAACCACAGGCGTTCCTGGGCGAAGGAGGCCGCCGGCGGCGCGCCGGGGTCGCGCTCGAGGGGCGGTGCGCCGGTGCGGGCGGCGGCCGGCAGGCGAGCGGCGAGGGCGGCGACGGTCGGCGCCTCGAAGAGCGCCTGCAAGGGCAGCTCGACGCCGAGCTCGCGGCGCAGGCGGGCGATCACCTGGGTGGCGAGGAGGGAGTGGCCGCCGAGCTCGAAGAAGTCGTCGTCGCGCCCGACCCGCGGCACCTCCAGCACCCGCTGCCAGACGTCGGCGAGGAGCGCCTCCTGCGGCGTCTGCGGCGGCGAGTAGCCGGCGTCGAGCTGCGGCCGCTCGGCCGCCGGCGCCGGCAGGCGGGCACGGTCGATCTTGCCGTTGGCGGTCAGCGGCAGGGCGTCGAGCACCACCAGGGCCTGGGGCAGCATGTAGTCGGGCAGGCGCTGGGCGAGGAAGGGGCGGAGCTCGCCGAGGGTCGGTTCGGCGCCGTCTTCGGCCACCACGTAGGCGACCAGCCGCAGGTCGCCGGCGGCGCGCGCCGTCGCCCGCTCGTCGCCGCGCGCCAGCACCACCGCCTCGCGCACCGCCGGATGACGCGCCAGGGCGTCTTCGATCTCCCCCAGCTCGACCCGGAAGCCGCGGATCTGCACCTGGTGGTCGAGGCGTCCGAGGTAGACCAGCTCGCCGTCCCAGCGCCGCCGGGCGAGGTCCCCCGCGCGGTAGAGCCGCGCGCCGGCCGCCTCGGCGAAGGGATCGGGCAGGAAGCGCTGGGCGGTGAGGGCGGGGCGTCCGAGGTAGCCGCGGGCCAGCCCCCGGCCGCCGACGAAGAGCTCCCCCGGCACCCCGATCGGTACCGGCTGCAGCTCGCCGTCGAGCAGGTGGACGCTGAGGTCCGGGATCGGCCGGCCGATCACCGAGCCCGCCGCGGTCTCGAGGTCGGCGGCGCGAAGCGGCCGGTAGGTGACGTGCACCGTGGTCTCGGTGATGCCGTACATGTTGATCAGCCGCGGCCCGCGCCCGCCGTCGCCGTCGCCGTGGCGGGCGTACCAGGGGGCGAGGGTCTGGAGCTCCAGCGCTTCGCCGCCGAAGATCACCAGCCGCAGGGCCAGGCCGGCGGCGTCGTAGTCCCCCTCGCCGTCGGCGTGGATGAGCTGGCGGAAGGCCGAAGGGGTCTGATTGAGGACCGTCACCCCGGCCTCGGCGAGCAGCCGGCGGAAGGCGTGCGGGTCGCGGCTGGTGGCGTAGCTCACCACCTCCAGGCGGCCGCCGTAGGCCAGCGCTCCCCACAGCTCCCAGACCGAGAAGTCGAAGGCGTAGGAATGAAAGAGGGTCCACACGTCGTGCGGGCCGAAGCCGAACCAGTCGTCGGTGGCGTCGAGCAGGCGCAGGACGTTGCCGTGGCTCACCCCCACCCCCTTGGGGCGGCCGGTTGAACCCGAGGTGTAGATGACGTAGGCCAGGTGGTCGGGGCCGACCTCGGGCGCCGCCGGGGAGGGCTCGCCGTCGCCGTCGAGATCCTGCTCGTCGAGGCAGATCACCGCCGCCGCGGTCGCCGGCAGGCGATCGGCCAGGGAGCGGCGGGTGAGGAGGAGCGGCGCGCCGGCGTCGTCGAGGACGAAGGCCAGGCGCTCGGCGGGGTAGACCGGATCGAGGGGCACGTAGGCGCCGCCGGCCTGGAGCACGCCGAGGATCGCGATCACCAGCTCCGGGTCGCGGTCGAAGAAGAGCGCTACCGGCGTTTCCGGGCCGACCCCGCGGCGCCGCAGGAGGGCGGCCAGCCGCGCCGCCTGCGCCGCCAGCTGGCGGTAGCTGAGCACCACCTCGCCGGCGCTGATCGCCGGCGCCTCGGGTCGGCGGCGGACCTGGTCGAGAAAGCGCTGGTAGAGATTGCCCGCCGGCGGCGCGCCGGCCGCCGGCGGATTCCAGTCGCGGAGCAGCTGATGGCGTTCGGCGGCGGTGAGGAGCGGCAGCCGGGCGACGCGCTGCGCCGGATCGTCGAGCAGGCCGTCGAGCAGCACGGTGAAGTGGCGGCCGAGGCGGCGGACGGTGGCGCGATCGAAGAGGTCGGCGTCGTACTCCAGGCGGCCGCTCAGGCCGTCGCCGTCGGGGGCGAGATCGAGCAGCAGGTCGAATTTGGCGGTGCCGTTGTCGACCGCGCTCACCTCGGCCTCGAGGCCGGGCAGCCGGAGGCGCGGCGCGGGGGCGTTCTGCAGCGCCAGGGCGACCTGGAAGAAGGGGGTGGTGGTGGCGTCCCGCGCCGGCTGCAGCTCGGCCACCAGCTGCTCGAAGGGCAGGCCTTGGTGGGCGAAGGCCTCGAGGGCGGCCTCGCGGGTGCGGCCGACGAGCTCCTCGAAGCTGGGGTCGCCGGCGAGCCGGGCGCGCATCACCAGGGTGTTGACGAAGCAGCCGATCAGCGGCTCGACCTCGGGCCGCTCGCGGCCGGCGACCGGCGTGCCGACGGCGAAGTCGCGCTGGCCGCTGTAGCGCGCCAGCAGGGTCTGGAAGGCGGCGAGGAGGACCATGAAGCGGGTCGCCTTGAGGCGCGCCGCGAGGGCGTCGAGACGGCCGGCGAGCGCCGGCTCGAGACGCAGGGGAACGCTGCCGCCGCGCCCCCGCCGCCGCGCCGGCCGCAGGCGGTCGGTGGGCAGCTCGAGGGCCGGCAGGTCGGCCAGGGCGCGGCGCCAGTAGTCGACCAGCTCGGCGCGCTTGTCGCCGCTCAACTCACGGCGCTGCCAGGCGGCGAAGTCGGCGTACTGGAGGCCCGGCTCGGCGCTCGGCGCCGCGCCGCCGCGGGCGGCGTCGTAGGCCGTCGTCAGCTCCTGCGCCAGGACGCCGATCGACCAGCCGTCGGCGACGATGTGGTGCAGGACGACGACCAGCAGGTGCTCGTCCGCCGCCAGGCGCTGGAGCTGCACCCGCAGCAGCGGGCCGCGGGCGAGGTCGAAGGGCCGGCGGGCGGCGTCGCGCGCCAGGGCGGCGCTGGTGCGGTGGCGGCGCGGCGGCGGCAGGGAGCGGAGGTCGACGGCGGGGAGGGGGAGGGGCAGGCGCGCGGCGATGCGCTGCACCGGCCGGTCGCCCTCCTGGACGAAGGTGGTGCGCAGCACCTCGTGCCGGCCGACCACCGCGCGCAGCGCCGCGGCCAGGGCGGCGCCGTCGAGCTCGCCGCGCAGGCGCACGCTGCCGGGGACGTTGTAGGCCGGGTTGCCCGGCTCCAGCTGGTCGATCAGCCACAGGCGTTCCTGGGCGAAGGAGAGAGGGGCCGGCGAACCCGGCGGGCGGCGCGGAATGCCCGCACGCCGCGGCCGCTCGGCCTCCTTGCGCTGCCGCAGCTTGCGGATCAGCAGATCGAGGCGCTGGCGCGATCCCTGCTCGGTCTTCTCGACGGTGTCATGCATCGCGCGACTCCCCAGCAGGCCAGCGGCGTCCACCACGCCGCGGCCGGCCCACCCGCAAGGAAGGTCGCGCGACGTCGGCCGGGCGGCGGCACCGCCAAGAAGACGCGGTCCGCCGTGCGTGTCACGGGCCAGCAGGGGCTCGTACGAGCCACCCTAGCTGTAGAGACTCTCGATGATGCTGGCGCTCCCCACCCCCACGGTACTCGTCCGATCGCGATCGACGAGCACCGCCATTATGCCGTTCCGCGCAGCCGAGCGCAAGCGCCCCGGCCGCGCGCCCCGTCCATCGGGGCGGCGTGCCGAGCGCTCGACCCCGCGACCCCGCCCCCGGGCCTGCCGGCTGGGCGGCCGCGGCCGGCGCGGCGGCGCCGGCGGCGGAGCGGTGGGGGGCCGACCGGCTCTCCTCGCCGGAGGATCGATGGTCTGCCGTCAAGAAAAACGATTAATTGTACGTTGGTACTGCTGTGCGACCTGTGCTATGGTACGGCTGCTCCACGAATGGGGATCGATGCGATCGCATCAACCGGTACCGCGGCGTGTGGTGCGGGCCGGGGTGATCGTTACATTCGACTCGGTTCGGCGTTCCGAAAGTTGTGGAAGGCGGATCCGAGGACACGGGATCGGGCGTTGAACGGCGCGCGGTCGCGTTCCGGTCGCTTGGAAGAAAGAGTTTCGCGCGGTTTTTGACAAGGATTCCGCACGTGTCGGAATCCGGAGGTGCAGCGGTGTACGAAGACCGAGCCCGTCGCCGCCGCGGGGGTGCGATGCCCGGCGATCGCAGCTCGGCCCCGCGCACCGTGCACGATCGGCAACCTGTGTCCAGTGAGGTAAGAACCATGGTACGGAGAGGAATCTTGATCGTGCTCGCCGGTCTCGCCGGCGGCATGCTGCTGGCATCCGCCGGCAGCGCTCAGCTGGTGGACGGCACCCTGTTGACCGCACCGGTGGCGACGCCCGACGCCACGGTGCAGAAATCGCTCGCCGACCAGATCGGTGCCGGCCAGGGCGACGTATCGACGCCGGGCTCGTCGATCTTCATCATCAAACGCGATCCCTTCCGCTCGATCCGCCGCGGCCGCCAGCTCTTCCAGCGCAAGTTCTCGGTCAGCGAAGGCTTCGGCCCGCGCACCGGCGACGGCGTCGGCGACATCACGGCCGACGGCTCGATCGGCGCCGGCCTGGTCGACAGCTGCGCCGGCTGCCACGGCCGGCCGCGGGGCTCGGCCGGAGCCGGCGGCAACGTCCACACCCGCCCCGACAGCCGCGACGCGCCGCACCTCTTCGGCCTCGGCCTGATGGAGATGCTGGCCGACGAGATCACCCAGGACCTGCGGGCGATCCGCGCGGCGGCGGTATCGGAGGCGCAATTGAACGGCGTACCGGTGACCAAGCCCCTGACCAGCAAGGGCATCCACTACGGCTCGATCACCGGCCTGCCCGACGGCAGCGCCGACGCCTCCCAGGTCGAGGGGGTCAATCCCGACCTGCGGGTGCGGCCCTTCTTCGCTCAGGGCGGCACCATCTCGATCCGCGAATTCGTCGTCGGCGCCCTGAACGCCGAGATGGGGCTCGAGGCTCCCGATCCGCTGGTCAGCGCCGCCGCCGCCGGCGCGGTGGTGACCACCCCGTCCGGCATGGTGCTCGACGGCACCGCCGACGCCATCGAAGGTGCGCCGGTGGCCCCCGGCGTCGACGGCGACGGCGACGGCGTGGTCGACGAGATCGATCCCGCCCTGGTCGACCACCTGGAGTTCTATCTGCTGAACTACTTCAAGCCCGGCCTCGGCCGCCAGACCAACGCCACCCGCAAGGGACGGCAGCGGATGGAGCAATTCGGTTGCACCACCTGCCACATCCCCGATCTGGTGATCGAGCGCGATCGCCGGGTGGCGGACGTCGAGACGGTCTTCGATCCGGTCAACGGCGTCTTCAACCAGCTCTTCGCCACCGCCACGCCGCTCTTCGTCGAGGTCGGCGGCGACTCGGATTCCGACTCCGACCTGCCGTCCCTCAAGCTGCCGGCCGGCGGATCGTTCGTGGTCAAGAACTTCTTCGCCGACCTCAAGCGCCACGACCTCGGCCCCGCCTTCTGGGAGCGCAACTTCGACGGCACCATCCAGAAGGAGTTCATCACCGAGCCCTTGTGGGGGGTGGGCTCGACCGCGCCCTACGGCCACGACGGCCGCAGCATCAACCTGCGCCAGGTGATCCTGCGCCACGGCGGCGAGGCGCAGGCGGCGCGCGACGCCTTCGCCGGGGCGCCGGAGGTGCAGCAGCAGCAGCTGATCGCCTTCCTCGAGTCGCTGGTGCTCTTCCCGCCGGACGACACCGCGTCGAACCTCAACCCGGGCGATCCGACCGACCCGCTCTTCCCCCAGAGCGGCCACGGCAACATCGCCCTCGGCGTGCTGTTCAACGATCCGAGCGATCCTGAGTAGACGCGCCGCGGCGCGACGCAGCGAGACGGCCCGCGCGCTGCGGGCCGTCCTTTTTTTTCGCCCCGCCCTCAGGGCTGCGGGATGCTCAGGGAGCGGCCGTTGTCGGCCGGCGTCAGGTCGAGGATGAAGGGCACGGCGACCTCCGCCCACTCGGCCGGGGAGGGGTAGGCGCGGGCGGCGGCGCCGAAGGCCTCGTCGAGCATCTCGGTGTGGATGATGCCGGGGGAGAGGGCGATCGCCCCGAGCCCCGGCGGCAGCTCCTGGGCGAGGGCGCCGGTCAGGCCCTCGACGGCGAATTTGGTGGCGCAGTAGGGGGCGACCTCGGGGGCGGTGCTGCGGCCGTAGCCCGAGCTGAAGTTGACCAGCAGGCCGCGGCCGCGCTCGATCATCGCCGGCAGGAAGGCGCGGGCGACGTAGGCCACCCCCTTGAGGTTGACGTCGACGACGCGCGACAGCTCGTCCGCCGGCACCCGCCAGAGGGGCGCCCGGCGATTGATCAGGGCGGCGTTGCTCAGCACCAGGTCGGGGGCGCGGAAGCGCGAGACGAGCTCCGCCGCCCAGGCCTCGACGGCGCCGGCGTCGGCGACGTCGACGCGCGCCAGGTCGTGCCCCTCCCCCAGCTCGCGGCGCAGGCTGGCGAGCTCTTCTTCGGTGCGCCCGCAGCCGAGGATGCGGTGGCCGGCGGCGGCCATGCCGCGGGCCATGGCGCGTCCCAGACCGCGGGTGACGCCGGTGATGACGATCAGCTCTTCACTCATGCTCGCGTCTCCAGCCAGGGCAGCCGGTCGAGATCGACGTTGCCGCCCGAGAGAATGATGCCGGCGCGGCGGCCGGCGACGTCCAGTCGGCGGTCGAGAAGGGCCGCCACGGTGACCGCCGCCGACGGCTCGATCACCAGTTTCATCCGTTCCCAAACCCCTCGCATGGCGGTCACGATCGCCTCCTCCTCGACCGTCGCCACCGCCGCCCCCAGCCGGCGGACGACGGCGAAGGTGTGCTCGCCGAGATTCGACAGCAGGCCGTCGGCGACGGTGCGCGGGTCGTTGGAGAGGACGATCTCCCCCCGCGCCAGGGACGAGCTGGCGGTGGCGGCGGCCGCCGGCTCGACGCCGATCACCCGGGTGGCGGGGGCGTGGTAGTGGGCCGCCAGGGCGCTGCCGCTGAGCAGCCCGCCGCCCCCCACCGGAACCAGCAGCAGGTCGAGCTCCGCCACCTCCTCGAGCAGCTCGCGCGCGGCGCCGGCGGCGCCGGCGATGATCCGCGGATCGTTCGACGAGTGGATCTCGACCAGCCCCTCCTCCGCCACCAGCCGGCGTACCGTCTCCTTGCGCGCCGCCTGGGTCGGCGGGCAGAGGATCACCCGCGCGCCGTAGCCGCGCACCGCCGCCACCTTCACCGCCGGGGCGCTCTGCGGCATCACCAGGGTGGCGCGGGTGCCGCGCTCGCGGGCGGCGAGGGCGAGGGCCTGAGCGTGGTTGCCCGAGGAGTGGGCGACGACGCCGCGCGCCAGCTCGTCGTCGCCGAGGGAGAAGACCGCATTCAACGCCCCGCGCAGCTTGAAGGCGCCGGTGCGCTGGAGATTCTCGCACTTGCAGAAGACCTCCGCCCCCACCTCGCGGTCGAGCCAGCCGGAGCGCAGCACCGGCGTGCGGTGGACGTGGGGCCGCAGCCGTTCCGCCGCCTCAGCCAGGGCGGCGGCGGAGAGCAGGGCGGGGTCGCTCAGCCCAGCCACGGCAGGCGCTCGAGGTCGACGTTGCCGCCGGAGAGGATGATCCCCACGCGCCGGCCGCGGACCGCGAGACGGCCGGCGACGAGCGCCGCCAGGGGCACCACCGCCGACGGCTCGACGACGATCTTCATGCGTTCGAAGACCCGCCGCATGACGTCGACGATGGTCTCCTCGTCCACCGTCACGATCGCCTCCACGTGCCGGCGGATGACGGCGAAGGTGTGCTCGCCCAGGGAGGTCAGGAGGCCGTCGCATACCGTCCGCGGCGGTCGGGCCGGCTGGATCTCGCCGGCGGCCAGGGAGCGGGCGGCGTCGTCGGCCAGCTCCGGCTCGGCCCCCACCACCCGGGTGCCCGGCGCCAGGTGGTGGGCGGTGAGGGCGGTGCCGCTCAACAGCCCGCCGCCGCCGACCGGCGCCAGCAGCAGGTCGAGGGGGCCGGCGTCCGCCAGCAGCTCGCGCGCCGCGGTCGCCTGGCCGGCGATGATCCGCGGGTCGTCGTAGGGGTGGATGAGGCGCAGGCCGCGCTCGGCGACGAGCCGCGCCACCGTAGCCTCCCGATCCTCCACCGTCGGCCGGCAGAGCACCACCTCGGCGCCATAGCCGCGCACCGCCGCCACCTTCACCGCGCTGGCGTTCTGCGGCATGACGATGGTCGCCCGGATGCCCCGCCAGCGCGCCGCCAGGGCCACCGCCTGGGCGTGATTGCCCGACGAGTGGGTGACGACGCCGGCGGCGAGCTCGCCGTCGCCGAGGGAGAAGAGGGCGTTGGCGGCGCCGCGGATCTTGAAGGCGCCGATTTTCTGGAAGTTCTCGCATTTGAAGAAGAGCTCGGCGCCGAGCTGGCGGTCGAAGTAGCTGGAGCGCAGCACCGGCGTGCGGTGGACGCGGGGCCGGACCCGCCGCCAGGCGTCGTCGAGAGCGGCGCGGTCGGGAAGCGGCACGCGGGTCGAGGTCGCCGTCATCTCCGGCGAGTCTACGCCAACCGCGTCCGCTGTGGGATGGGCTTCCCGCACCCCCATCGACGACGAGGGCGAACCGAGACATGAGGAATCTGAAGCTTACCGCCGTCTTGCTGCTGAGCGCGGCGTTGGTGATTGTGGCGCTGCAGAACCGCGAGCCGGTCGAGATCCACTTTCTCTTCACCACCACCAGCATGCCGCAGGTGCTCTTGCTCTTCCTGACCGCCGCCGGCGGTTTCTGCGTCGGCCTGCTGGTCGCCCTGCTGGCGTTCCGCCGGCGCAAAGGCCGTCGCTGATCACCCGGCCCGAGCTCGAGCCGGTGCCCCTCAGCTCGCCAGGTCCAGCTCAGCGGCCGCCGGGATCCGGGCGATCTCGAGGCCGGTCTCGGCGGCGAGGCGACGCAGCAGGGAATCGTCGATAGGTCGGGCGCGACCGCGGCGCCAGCTGCGGCGCGCGCCCTGCGGGCCGAAGAGGGCCACGCCCCGAGCCCGGGCCGGATCATGACGCAGCCAGTAGACGATGCCGCCGAAGCCCGCGGCGCGCAGGCTCGCCGCCCACGCCTGGGGAAGCTCGTAGGGCACGATGCTGCCGATCTCCCCGGTGACGCCGAAGTCGCGCGCGCGGCGATCGGTGGCGTCGGCGAGAACCATGTGGCGGGGCACGTGCAGAGTGCGCAGTCGTCGCTGCGTCAAAAGCTCGAGGGGGATCAACCCGGGATCCGGGCCGATCACCTCGAGCAGCGCCGCCAGCGGATCCTCCGCCAGGTAGCAGGTGCCGAAAGGCGCCGGGAGGTCGAACCGCCCTGCCAGACTCGAGCCGAACCACCATGGCTCGCGGCCTTCCTTGACCACCTGTACCAGTGGACGTTCCGGCTCGAGAACGAAACGGGGGAAGGCGTCGAGCCCGGCGCCGCCGGCGGGTGGGGGGCGCAGGCCGGGCTTGCTCCTGCCGCTGCTCACGCCGCCAGGCGACGGCCGGCGTCGCGGGCGAGGGCGAGCAGGGACGGGCGCGGCCGGCCGGCCTTCAACCAGGCGATCGGGCTGAGGCCGGAGAGCCCGGTCTTGGGGCTCGCCAGCCAGCCGGCGGCGGCCCAGGCCTCGGCGTCGCCGGGGGGGAAGCAGCGCAGCGTCTCGGCCAGCCCCTGCACCACCTGGCAGCGTTCGTCGAGCTGGAAGGCCGGGTAGACGATCATCCCGTCGGCGGTCTTGAGCCCCAGGATGGTGCGGCGGCGGCGGCGCTCCGCCAGGGCCTGACGGGAGATGCCGCCGAGCAGCCGGGCCATCTGCGCCGAACGGTAGAACGGCCCCAGGCGCTCGTCCCAGGGCGAGGGCGCGGGGAGGACCACGGCCATCCGCTCTGCCAGCTCCTCCGGCGTCCCGAGGGAAGCGATGTCGCGGCCGGCGCGGGCGTAAGCCTCGAGACGGCGATCGAGGAGGATTTCGATCTGCCGTTTCAGCGTCTCGACGTAGAGGCGCGCACGGCGCGGGTCGAGCCGCTTCGAGGAGCGGCCGCGCCGGGGGGAGGTTGCCGGTACGGATGCCGTAGCCGCATTCATGCGCGCATCGTACCTCACTTCGTCAAGGGCGTCAGGGATCCCTTACCAGGACGTCGAAGATCGCGGTGGCGTCGAATCGGCGGCGAGGTCGTGGGCGGTCGGGTCGATCCGGGGTCGGTCGTCTGCGCGGCCCGGCGACGGGGTGGGGGCGAGGTCGTGTTATAACCCCTTTTGTCCGACCCGACGATCGAGCCACAAACGAACGACAGGGAGGAAGCTCCATGAACGGGCAGCGACTCAAGGGCTCGTCCTTCGCCCTCACCCTGGCCGTGCTGGCGGCGTCGCCGCTGGCGGCCGAGACCCATCCCTTCAATGCCCTCGACCTGGTGAGCATGGCGCGCATCTCCGACCCGCGGCCGTCCCCCGACGGCAGCGCGGTGGCCTACGTGCTGCGCACCACCGACCTGGAGGCGGACAAGGGGCGCACCGACCTGTGGCTGGCGGCGAGCGACGGCAGCACCGCGCCGCGCCGCTTGACCACCCACGAGGCGAGCGACTCCAGCCCGCGCTGGGCGCCGGACGGACGCGGCATCTACTTTCTCTCCACCCGTTCGGGCTCCTCCCAGGTGTGGTATCTGCCCGCGGCCGGCGGCGAAGCGCGGCAGGTCACCGACCTGCCCCTGGACGTCGGCACCGTCACCGTGTCGCCGGACGGCGGGCGTCTGGCGGTGACCCTGGAGGTCTTCCCCGACTGCCCCGACCTGCCCTGTACCGTGAGCCGGCTGGAGGAGCGCGCCGCCGCCAAGAGCAGCGCGCGGCTCTATGACCATCTCTTCGTCCGCCACTGGGATACCTGGAAGGACGGCCGGCGCTCCCACCTCTTCGTGGTGCCGGCGGATGCGGCGAGCGACGCGGCGCCGGTCGACGTCACCCGCGGCATGGTGGCGGACGTGCCGCCCAAGCCCTTCGGCGGCGACGAGGAGATCGCCTTCACCCCCGACGGCCAGGGGCTGGTCTTTACCGCCCGCGACGGCGGCCCGGACGAGCCCTGGTCGACCGACTTCAATCTCTTCCTGGCGCCGGTCGACGGCTCGGCCGCGCCGCGCCGGCTGACCGACAACCCGGCCTGGGACGCCCAGCCGGTCTTCTCCCCCGACGGCAAGACCCTGGCCTACCTGGCGATGGCGCGGCCGGGGTATGAGTCGGACCGCTTCCGCATCATGCTGCGGCCGTGGCCGGAGGGGGAGCCGCGGGCGCTGACCGAGGGCTGGGATCGCTCCCCCGGGGGCCTCGCCTTCGCCGCCGGCGGACGCACCCTCTACGCCACCGCCGGCGACGTCGGCAACGTGGCGCTTTTCGCCGTCGACGTCGCGAGCGGCGCGGTCACCAAGCTGGTCGGCGACGGTCACGTGCGCTCGCCCCGGCCCTTGCCCGGCGGGCGGCTGGTCTTCGGCCGCGACGACCTGCGCTCGCCGGTCGACCTGTGGGTCCGGCAGGCGGACGGCAGCCTGCGGCGCCTGACCCGCGCCAACGACGAACGCCTGGCGCAGCTGCGCCTGGGCGATTTCGAGCAGTTCTCCTTCGCCGGCTGGAACGGCGAGACGGTCTACGGCTACCTGGTCAAGCCGGTGGACTTCGATCCCGGCAAGCGCTACCCGATCGCCTTTCTCATCCACGGCGGCCCGCAGGGTTCTTTCGATAATGATTTTCATTATCGTTGGAATCCGCAGGTCTACGCCGGCGCCGGCTACGCTGCGATCATGATCGATTTCCACGGTTCGACCGGCTACGGCCAGGCGTTCACCGACTCGATCCGCGGCGACTGGGGTGGAAAACCGCTCGAAGATCTGCAAAAGGGCCTCGAGCATGCCCTCGCCAGCTGGTCGTTCCTGGACGGCGAGCGCATCTGCGCCCTCGGTGCGTCCTACGGCGGTTACATGATCAATTGGATCGCCGGCAATTGGCAACGTTTCGATTGCCTGGTCAACCACGACGGGCTGTTCGATCTGCGGGACATGTACTACACCACCGAGGAGCTGTGGTTTCCGGAGTGGGAGATGGGCGGCCCCTATTGGCAGAACCCCCTCGGTCACGAGAAACACAACCCGGCCAATCACGTCGACAAGTGGCGGACGCCGATGTTGGTCATCCACGGCGCCCTCGACTACCGGGTGGTCGACACCCAGGGGCTTGCCACTTTCACCGCCCTGCAGCGCAAGGGCATCCCCAGTCGGCTGCTCTACTTCCCGGACGAGAACCATTGGGTGCTGAAGCCCGGCAACAGCCTGCGCTGGCACGAGGTGGTGCTCGACTGGCTCGAGCGGTGGACGGGGCCGTAACCCCGAGCCGCCCCGGCGCACGCCGATACCGTTATTGTCCGATGCACATAGTATAAAACTATGCGTCTGACGGTCGTCTCGGAGCCTTTCGCATTCCGTCACGAGCCGCTTGTCAGCACTCCTCGCCGGCGAGTAGTAACAAATTCGCCGCGTTCCGGACCCGATCGGAATAATGACGGCGTGCGGAGCCGTTGTCGTTCTCCAAAAGCCGGGGCCGCCGCGAGGGCGCTCCGGCGCGATCGAGGGGATGACCATGCAGAGATCGCTTTCCAAGCTGCGCCTGGTGCGGATCGGCAAGCCCCTGCCCCAGACCACGTTCGAAACCTTCGCCGGGGTCATTCGCCGCGCCTTCGCCCACGTCATCGAGGAGCTGGAGATCGTCGACCACGAGCCGCCGCCGGTCGACCGCATCGAGGCCAGCCTGCTCACCGCCGATCTCGACCACCGCATCGGCGGTCACATCCTCGGCATCACCGACGTCGATCTGGTCGATCGCCAGGGGGACGACTTCTTCGAGTTCATGTTCGGCGGCAAGGACCACCGCAGCCACGTGGCGGTGGTGTCGACCCGCCGCCTGGCCAGCAGCCGTGGTCAGGCGCTGCAGGACCGGGTCTTCAAGGTCGGCCTGCACGAGCTGGGGCACAACTTCGATCTGCTGCACCACTACGCCTTCGTCCGCGCACCGGACGGCAACTACTGCCCGATGTCGAAGGGCGACTACAACCGCTACGGCGAGCGCGGCTACGTGCGTTCGGTGGTCGACGGGCGCGGCTTCCGCTTCTGCTCCGGCTGCCGCGACTTCCTGCTGCGTTTTCACCACGCCTGAGGCGGCAGGCTAGAATGAGCGCCGGGTTGGGGGTGACGGCCCGTCGCTTCACCGGAGTTTCATGCTCAAGACCTTTCCGGCCGAGATCGCTTCGGTGCTGCGCAGCCGGCGCGGGCGGCGCAACGTGCGGGTGCTGGCGCGCTTCTTCGTCGTCCTGGCGGTGATGATCACCGCCTATTCGGTCGGCTTCCACGTGCTGATGCTGCGCGAGGGGCAGGAGCACACCTGGCTGACCGGCTTCTACTGGACCCTGACGGTGATGTCGACCCTCGGCTTCGGCGACATCACCTTCCATACCGACCTCGGGCGGGCGTTCTCGATCGTCGTGCTGCTGTCGGGGATGGTCTTCCTCCTCACCCTCCTGCCCTTCACCTTCATCGAGTTCTTCTACGAGCCGTGGATGAACGCGCAGGCGGCGGCGCGAACGCCGCGCCGACTGCCGCCCGAAACCCGCGGCCACGTGCTCCTGACCAGCTACGACGCGGTGACCAGCACCCTGATCCGCCGGCTCGAGCAGTACCACTACGCCTACGCCATGGTGGTGCCCGAGGTCGAGGAGGCGATGCGCCTGCACGACCTCGGGGTCAATGCGGTGGTGGGGGAGCTGGACGATCTGGAGACCTGGTCGCAGGTGAGGGTGGCGGCGGCGGCCCTGGTCGCCAGCACCGCCAGCGACGTGCGCAATACCAGCGTCGCCTTCACCGTCCGCGAGCTGGCGCCGGAGCTGCCGGTGATCACCACCGCGCGCGATGAGGCATCGGTCGACATCCTCAAGCTCGCCGGCAGTACCACCGTGCTGCGGCTGGAGGAGATGATCGGCCGCTCCTTCGCCCGCCGCACGGTCGGCGGCGACGCCATGTCCCACGTCATCGGCCAGTTCGACGACCTGCTGATCGCCGAGGCCACCGCCCACCGCACGCCGATGGTGGGCAAGACCCTGCGCCAGCTCGGCGAGCTGCTCAGGACCCTGGGGGTGACGGTGGTCGGGGTGTGGGAGCGCGGGCGCTTCGAGCCGGCGCGCGCCGAGACCGAGATCCGCGACAATACGGTGCTGCTGCTGGCGGGCTCGAAGGAGCACCTCTTCAACTACGACGAGTTCTTCTGCATCTACAACGTCTCCACCGCGCCGGTGGTGATCATCGGCGGCGGCCGGGTCGGACGGGCCACCGCCCGCGCTCTGGCCGAGCGCGAGGTGGCCTACCGCATCGTCGAGCAGCTGCCCGAGCGCGTCCGCGATGCCGAGACCTACGTCCTCGGCAGCGCCGCCGACCTCGAGGTGCTGGAGAAGGCCGGCATCCGCGAGACCTCGACCGTGATCATCACCCCGCACGAGGACGAGCTCAACGTCTACCTGACGATCTACTGCCGCCAGCTGCGCCCCGACATCCAGATCCTCTGCCGCTGCGTCCACGAGCGCAACGTCGCCACCCTCCACCGCGCCGGGGCGGACGTCGTGCTGTCCTACGCCTCGATGGGGGCCGGGGCGGTGATGAACGTGCTGCAGCGCAGCAACATCCTGATGGTGGCGGAGGGTCTCTATCTCTTCGAGATGCGGGTGCCGCCGGAGCTCGCCGGCCGCACCATCGCCGAGTCGTCGATCCGCCAGCGCACCGGGTGCAGCGTGGTGGCGATCCGCACCGAGGGCGGGTTTGAGGTGGTCCCCGGCCCCGACGCCGTGCTCGACAGCGGTACCGACGTGATCCTCATCGGCACCGCCGAGGCGGAGGACCGCTTCCTCGAGATCTACGCCAAGGGGGAGCGCGCATCGGCCTAGCGGCCGGCGGGGAGAGTCGGCCGCCGGCGACGGCCTCGCGATCGCCGGCGTCTGCGGCCTCACGGCTGCGAGCCCAGGGCACGATCCGCCAGCCCGCCGATGCGGCCGAGGCCGCGGCTCGCCGCCCGGTCCTGGATCTGGATCAGCAGCTCGCGGGCTCCACGGTCGCCGGCGCGGAGCAGGGCCGCGGCGCGCAGCAACCTCGCTTCGACGGCGATCGGCAGGTAGCCGGCGTCGCTGGCGGTGCGCTCCAGGCGCTCGAGGGCGGCGGCCGCGGGCGTGACCCGCAAGGTCTCCAGGGCGACGAAGAGACGGGCGTCGCGGCGCTCGCTGTCGGCGACCAGCCGGCCCGCCTGCTCGAGCAGGCGGCCGGCTTCCTGCGGCCGATCAGCGCGGGCCTCGATCCGGGCGAGGAGGGCGAGGGCCCGCGCTTCGTCCGCCCGCCGGCCGAAGCGCCGGCAGTCGTCGACCGCCAGCCGCGCCAGGCGCGCCGCTTCGTCGTCGCGGCCCTGCTCCAGGGTGACCCGGGCGAGGGCGATGCGGCTGTCGGTGGTGCCGCGCGCCTCGGCCAGGGCGCGGTGCAGCTCGAGGGCCTGCTCGTGCAGGGTCTGAGCCTCGGTCAGGGCTCCCTGGTGCAGGCGCAGCTCACCGCTCCAGAACAGCACGTCGGCGAGGGCCGCCCGGTCGCCGACGTCCTCGGCCAGCTGCCGGGCGGTGCTGAGGTGCTCGTCCGCCTGCGCCAGCTCGCCGAGATCGATCAGCACCGAAGCGAGGCCGGTCAGGGAGCGCGCCTCGCCGGCTTTGTGGCCCAAGGCGCGCCGCGTCTCCAGGGCCTCCTCGAAGCGCTTGCGGCTGTCCTCCAACTCGCCGGCCAGGCGCAGGGTGACCGCCACGTTGTGCTGGCTGGCGGCGCTGCCGAGGCGGTCGCCGAGATCGTCCCAGGTGGCTCGCGCCTGCTCGAAGCCCTGCCGCGCAGCGGCCAGGGCGTCGCGCTCGAAGAGCACCGCGGCGATGCTGTTCTCGACGTTGGCCTGGCCGGGGAGATTGCCGCTTTCGCGGAAGAGGGTCTCGGCCTGGCGGTAGAGCTCCAGGGCGTCGTCGAGCGCGCCCTGACGGCGCAGCAGGATCGCCTTGGCATTGAGGCTGAAGGCCATGCCGGCGCTGTCTTCGAGCTCGCGGTAGCGCTGGTAGGCCTGGTCGTAGAAGTCGGCGGCGGCGTCGATCTCGCCGCGGGCGAAGAGGACGTTGGCCCAATTGGTGAGCGCCGCCGCCGCCCCGGCGTCGTCGTCGAGGCCGGCGTAGATGTCGAGCGCCGCGCGCGCCGCGCGTTCCGCCTCCTCCAGCCGGCCGAGCAGGCGATAGGTCTGGGCCTGCTGGACGTAGGCCTGGGCCACCAGCAGGCCGGCACCGAGGGCGCCGGCACGCTCGGCGGCGCGGCTGGCCGCCGCCAGCTGGGCTTCGAGATCTCCCGCCAGACCGTGGGCCGCGGCCTCCCACAGATCGATGCGCGGGTCCTCATTCGACGGCGGCGGCAGGAAGCGCATGTCCTCGACGGTGCGCAGGCTGGCCTCGATCTGACGGGCGGCGATCTGGGCCGCCGCCAGGCGCAGGCCGTATTCCAGATTGTCCGGATACAGCTCCCAGAGGGTGGCGTAGGCCTGCGCCGCCGCCGGCCATTCACCGAGGGTCTCGCGGTAGCGGCCCTCGATCAGCAGGCGCTCCTCCCGCGGCAGTCCGGCGGCGAGCTCGAAGGCGCGCCGGGCGGCGTCGCGCGCCTCCCCGGGATGGCCGAGGGCCTCCCACGCCTCGGATAGGGCGGCGTGGATCAGGGGGTTGTCCGGCTCCCGCCGCTGCGCCTGCTCGAGCAGCTGCCGCGCCTCCTGGGGCACCGAGTTGCGCAGCTTCTCCAGCCCTTCGGCGTAGTAGCGCGCCGCCTGGGAATCCCGCGGCAGGCCGGCGTCGCCGTCGGCCGGCGCGACGTCGCTGCCCAGCCGCTGGCGCAGGGCCTGGCCGACGCGGCCGACCAGGGTGAAGAGCTCGCGCCGCGGCGCGCTCTCGGCGAAGGTGCTGACCGTGGTGCCGAGGGCGGCGTCGGCGAGCCGCAGGTCGAGGCGCAGGGGGGCGTCGTCGCCGTCGCCCACCGCCAGATAGCTGCCGGCGACGACGTAGTCGCAGCCGAGCAGGGCGCGCAGCCGCCTCAGGGTCTCGGGCGACGTGCCGTCCCCCGCCGCCAGCTCGAGCTCGCGGCTGACCCGGGCGACGGTTTCGCCCGGCACGGTGCGCAGGGTCTCGCCGCGCGCCAGCTCGGTGCCGATCATCTCCGCCAGGGCGGTGGCGAGCCAGGCGTCGGCGGCCTTGCCGGAGGTATTCTGCAGGCCGAGCACCGCCACCGACGGCCGCGCCACCACCGGCCGCCGGGGCGCGCCGTCGCGTTGCAGGAGCACCGTCGCCGCCGCCGCCAGCACCAGGAGCAAGAGGCCGAGCAGGACGGCGCGCCGCGGGGAGCGCTGCGGGCGCCCGGCGCGCATCGCCACCCCGCCGGCGAGGGAGGGGGTGGCGGAGGCCGACGGCGGGC
>RFGL01000488.1 GCA_003697015.1 Acidobacteriota bacterium
GCCGGCGGCGACGGAGCCCCCGGCGCTGCTCGCCGTCGGCCGGGCCTTCGGCTATCTCCTCATCGGACGCCACGCCGGCCTGCTGCTCTACTTCCCCTTCGTGCTCCCCGCCCTCGGCCTCTTCCTCCTCCACGGCCGCCGCAGCGCCGCGCGCTGGGCGCTGGCCGGCGTCGTCCTCGCCCTGACGCTGGCCTTCGCCGTCGAGCTGGCGGCCCTGCCCTTCACCCCCGGCGGCGGCGCTCCGGATCGCGCCACCGCCCTGCTGCGCATGCCGGGCAATCGGCTGCTGGCGGCGCTCTATCCGGCCTTCCTGCTGCTGGTCTCGCGGATCGCGCCGCGCTGGCCGGCGTTCGCCGGTTGGGGGTTGGCCGCCCTGACGATCGGCCCCCTCCTCTTCACCCCCTTCGGCGCCCCGGTGGCCGACTCCACCGTCCACGCCCACGTGCGCGGCAGGCCGCTGGCGATCTGGCCCCTGGAGCTGCCGTGGCTCGCCCGCCTGCCGGACTACGGGCGCCTCGAGGCCGTCGACGGCCCGATCTTCTACCGCCGCGACGAGGTGGACGAACGCGGCGCCCAGCTCGGCTTTCTCGGCGGCATCGCCAGCAACGCCTGGCTGGTGCGCGGCGCGCCGCTGGCGGCCGCCAACCTGGTGCTGCGCAACCTGGCGCCCGACAACGAGGTCCGCATCGCTCTCGCCGGCGACGAGCGGCGGCTTAGCTTCCGCGACGTGCCGCCGCGCGGGGTGCGGGAGAGCCTGCGCCTGGTGCCGCGGCGGCCGAGCAAGAGACTGGCGCTCGCCGGCGGCGAACGCCTCTTCTACCGCCTGCGGGTCGAGACCGCCCGCGGTGCCCGGCCGCGCTGGCGCAGCGGCGTGCGGCGGGGGGATTACCTCGGCGTCGAGCTGGCCTACCTCGGCGGCGACGCCTACCTCGAGCAGGACCTCTACGGCGCCGCCTGGCTGGGTTGCGGCGCGCCGCCGGAGGTGCGCGCCGGCGACGTCTTCCAGGTGCTGGTGCGACTGGCCAATCACAGCCCCAACCGCTGGCCGGCGACGGGGGCGGCGCGGGTGCGCCTCGGCTCGCGCTGGCTCGCGGCCGACGGCACGGTGCTCGGCGAGAGCCTGCGCACCGATCTCGAGCGGCCGCTCGATCCAGGCGCCACCCTGGTGCAGTGGCAGCGGGTCGAGGCACCGCGGCGGCCCGGGCGCTACGTGCTCGAGCTCGAGCCCCTCTTCGAGGGCGTCAGCTGGTTCGGCGACCGCCAGGAGGGGGCCCGCTGCCGCCTCGAGGTCGGCGTTCTGCCGCCGTGACGAATCCCCCTGCGCTCCCCGCCGTAGTGACGGGTGCGGCCATCGGCCGCGGATGAACCCGAAACCGACGAGGAGGACTGCCATGCCTCTCCTGCGTTCGCGCAAAGACCGCGTCATCGCCGGCGTCTGCGGCGGCATCGCCCGCTGGCTGGGCTGGGATCCGACCCTGGTGCGGATCCTCTACGTGCTGGCGTCGATCTTCTCCGCCGCCTTCCCCGGCCTGATCGTCTACGTCGTACTGTGGATCGTGATGCCGGAGGGCGACTAGCACTAGCGCTCGCCGGCGAGCTGCTGGAGGGCGGCGAGCCGCGCCGCCAACCGCCGGCGCAGCTGCGGATCGCTGGTCAGCTCCACCGCCCGGTCGACGAGCGCCAGGGCGTCGTCGATCCGGCCGTCGTCCAAGGCCTTGCGGGCGGCCTCTAGAAGGGTGAAACGCTCGACCTCCTCGCGCGCCCGGGCGGCGAGCTCCGGCGACCGGCGGGCGAGACCGCGGGCGATCCAGCCCTCCGCGCCGGCGACGTCGCCGGCCTTGAGGTGGAGCTCGACCAGGAAGAGGACGAGCTCGGGGCGCGACGGCAACCGCGCCACCGCGTGCGCCAGGCTGGGGATGCCGTCCGCCGGGCGCGCGGCGCCGAAGAGATGGGCGTAGCCGAGCATGGCGTGGGCTTCGGCGAAGTCCGGCGCCAGCTCGACGGCGCGGCGGAAGGCGTCGCGGGCTCGGGCCGCCCGCGCCCCCCGGTCCCCGGCCTCGCCGTCCCCCGCCAGCACCGCCAGCTCCCCCGCCGTCGCCGGCTCGAGGTCGAGGGTGGCGAGGAGGTGGCGGCCGTACCACAACCAACCGAGGGGGTCGCGGAGCCCCAGGCGGCGGGCGTCGTCGAAAAGTACCTCGGCTTCGGCGAGGCGCCCGTCCAGATGGCGCACCCAGGCCAGGCCGGCGTGGGCCGCGGGATCCTCCGGCCGGTGATCCAGGGCGAGCTGGAAATGCGCCGCGGCGGCCTCGCGGCGACCGCTGTGGAGCAGCAGGTCGCCGAGCTGGAAGAGGACCTCCGCCGGCGCCATGGCGGCGCTTTCGGCAGTGACCGGCGGCAGGCGATCCAGAGGGATCGCGGCGGTGGCGAAGCGCTCCCCCCGGGCGTAGTCGAGAAGCGTCTCGGCAAGGGTCGAAAGGCGCAGGTCGAAGGCCTCGACGAAGGCCTCTTCCGAGTCCTCCCCGGCGGCCACCCGGCCGAGGTAGGCGGCGGTCTGATCGAGGCGCTCGACGCCGCCGGAGAGCAGGTGGTGAACCAGCAGCCAGGAGACCGCATAGAGCTCCCCGGCCTGCTCGGCGTCGTGGCCGCGGGCGCTGGCGCTCGACGCCCCGAGCACCGCCGCCGGATCGATGCGCCCCCGCCGCCGCAGCCAGGCGAGGTGGCGCTCCACCGGCCGGCCGATCACCGCGGCGCCGTCCTCGATGGCGAAGGTGCCGTAGTACTCGGCCAGCCCTTCGTTGAACCACAGGGGCACGCGCGGGAAGTTGTTGCGCACCAGGTAGTGGGCGAATTCGTGGTAGATCACGGCGCGGGCGGCGGGGTGGCCGGGATCGGCGTTCAGGGTCAGGTAGTTGCCGTCGGCATGGCTGAGGAACTGGCCGAGGATCTGCACGCCGCGGCCCTCGCGCCGGGCTTTGTAGGGGGCGAAGGAGGCGGCGTCGCGGAAGGCGAAGAGCTTGATCGGCGCCGGTGAGCTCAGCTCGAGCTCCGGCGCCAATTGGGCGAAGACGGCGCGGAAACGCTCCAGGCTGACGGCGATCTCGCTGCCGCGCTCGACCCCGGCGTCGGTCATCAGGCTGATGCTCGGGGTGCGCACCACCACCCACGTCTCGAGGTCGGCCGGCTGGCCGCGGGCGGCCGGGGCGGCGGCGAGCAGGGCGGCGGCGAGCGCGACGCGCGGCAGGTCCATCCACCGAGGATACCCCGGCGGCGGCGGCGGCGCGGCATGCCGTAAGATCGGGGACCCGCCATGCGCATCCTCCACACCAGCGACTGGCACGTCGGCAAACGCCTCGGGCGCTACGATCGGCTGGCCGATCACGCCGCGGTGCTCGACGAGATCGCCGCCGTCGCCGACGACGAGAAGGCCGACCTGGTGGTGGTCTCCGGCGATCTCTTCGACCGGCCGGCGCCACCGGTAGACGCCCTGCGGCTGGTGCTCGGTGCGCTCGAGCGCCTGGCCCGCCGGCGGCCGGTGGTGGCGATCGCCGGCAACCACGACTCGCCGGCCCTCTTCGACCTGCTGGCGCCGCTCCTGGCGCCGCGCGGCGTCCACCTGGTGGGCGGGATCAAGCCGCCGCGCGACGGTGGCGTGCTGGAGCTCGAGGCCGGCGGCGAGCGGGTCCTCGTCGCCTGCCTCCCCTACCTGCGCGAAGGCCGGGCGGTCGACTTCATGCAGGACGTCGACGGCTGGTACCGGGCCTACGCCGAGCGTCTCGAGCTCCTCATCCGGACCTACGCCGGCCACCTCGAGCGCCACGGCGATGGCGCCGTCACCCTGCTCGTCGCCCACCTCCTGGTCCGCGGCGTCCGCTTCGGCGCCGGCGGCGGGGATCCGACGCCGCCGCCGGCGCGCGGCGAGCGCCCCCTGCTCCTCGGCGAAGCCTACGCCGTCAGCGCCGAGCCGCTCGGGGGCGGCCCGAGCTACGCCGCCCTCGGCCACGTCCACACGCCGCAGGAGGTGGCCGGGGCCGGGGCGCCGGCACGCTACGCCGGCTCCCCCCTCGAGCTCGACTTCGGCGAGGCCGGCGAGCCCAAGCAGGTGGTGCTGGTCGACGCCGTCCCCGGCGCCCCCGCCCGCTGCCGCCCGCGGCGGTTGACCGCCGGCCGCCGGCTGCTGCGCGCCCGCGGCCGCTTCGACGAGCTGGCGGCGCGGCCGGAGCTGGCCGAGGCCTTTCTCGATCTGGAAGTGGAGACCGACGGCCCCGATCCCGGCCTCGCCGACCGCGCCCGCGCCGCCTTCCCCTACCTGGTCAAGGTGCGCGCGGTCTACCGCCACGAGCCGCGTCCAAGGCGCCCGCGGCGCGATGCGGCGTGGGATCGGCTCTACGTCGACTACTGCCGCCGGGCCTACGGCAGCGACCCCGATCCGGCCCTCCTCGCCGCCTTCCGCCAGCTGCTGGACGACGTCCTCCATGCGCCCGCTTGAGCTGGTCATCGAGGGCTTCCGCTCCTTCGGCGAGCGCACCGTCTTCGACTGGCGCGGCCGCCGGCTGGTCGGCATCGTCGGCCCGATCGGCAGCGGCAAATCGTCGATCCTCGACGCCATCGCCTTCGCCCTCTACGGCAAGACGCCGGTCTTCGAGCGCGAGTCCAAGGCGCTGATCAAACAGGACGCCGATCACCTGCGGGTGGCCCTGACCTTCGAGGTCGACGGCCGGCGCTGGCGGGTGCTGCGGGTGGTGCGCCGCCGCGGCGCCAGCCAGCACGCCCTCTACCGCCTCGAGGGCGACGCCGAGCCGCCGCCGGTCTGCGAGCGGGAGCGCCAGGTCAGCGCCCGCATCGAGCGCCTGCTGGGGCTCGACTTCGCCGCCTTCAATCGCTCGGTGATGCTGGCCCAGAACCGCTTCGCACGCTTCCTGCACGCTCCGCCGGGGGAGCGCGACAAGGTGCTCAAGGGCGTGATCGGCCTCGGCCGCGTCGACGACATGCAGGCCCTGGCCAAGCAGCGACGGCAGGCGGCCGAGCTGGCGGTCAAGGGTCTCGAAGGGCAACTCCACGGCGTCGAGGAAGACCGGCGGCGGCTGGTCGAAGCGCGCCGCGTCCTGGCCGCGTCGACGGCCCGGGCCGAGCGGCTGGACGGCGCCGCCGGCGCCCTGCGGCAGCTGCTCGAGGAGCAGCAGGAGGCCGAGCGCCAAGCCCACGCCGCGCGCAGCCGGCTGGCGGAGATCGACCAGCTGAGCGTGCGCCTGCCCGCCGCCGACGAGATCGACGCCTGCCTGGACGCGGCGCGGGAAGCCGGCCGCGGGCGGCGGGCGGCGGAGGACGCGCAGGACGCTGCCCGCCGGCACCTCGCCGCCTGCGAGGACGCGCTCGCCGAGACCGTCGCCGAGGTCGGCTCGGCCGCCGACCAGGCGCGCGCCGCCGGCGCCCTCGACCGCCTGGAGACCAGCCGCCGGCTGGCGGCGGAGCGGCGGCGTCAGCTCGAGGCCCTGGCGGCCGAGATCGAGCGGTTGGCGCAGCGCCGGCAGCGGGCGGCGA
>RFGL01000489.1 GCA_003697015.1 Acidobacteriota bacterium
CGGGGCGGGAGACGGCGCCGCCGGCGCCGTCCCTGGTGACGCCGCCGGCGGTGGTGGAGCGCAATCCGCAGGACTGCGTCGAGCGCTTCGACGCCTCGCGCGACTACTTTCCCGACAAGGTGGCGCCGCGCTTCGCCAGCGGCTTCCGGGTCGCCTACCACCGGCACTACAAGGTGGTCAGCCTCGGCCGGGCGTGGGGCGGCGAGGTCTTCCGCTACCTGCTGGTGCAGTGCGGCACGCCGGTTCCCGCCGGCTTCGACGACGTCCCGGTGATCCCGGTGCCGGCGCCGTCGGTGATCACCACCTCGACCACCGAGCTGCCGGCGATCGTCGCCCTCGACCTGGTCGACCGCCTGCTGGCGCACAGCACCTTCGACTTCGTCAGCTCGCCGGAGGTGCGGGCGCGGATCGCCGCCGGGGCGATGTTCGAGGCCGGGAAGGGCGGCGAGCTCGACGTCGAGCGGGTGATCGCCGCCGCTCCCGGGGTGCTGCTGGCCGACAGCCTGGGCCATCCCGAGCTCGATCCCGGCGGCCTCCACCGCCGCCTGCGCGCCGCCGGCGTGCGGGTCGCGATCGTGCCGTCCTTTCTCGAGGCGACCCCCCTGGGACGCGCCGAGTGGCTGAAGTACGTGGCCCTCTTCTTCAACCGCGAGGCCCACGCCGAAGCCGCCTTCGACGCCGTCGCCGGGCGCTACCGGGAGCTCGCCCGCCGCGGCCGCGCCGCCGCGCCGCGGCCGTCGGCGATCACCGGCGGCCCGGCGGGGGACGTGTGGCACGTGCCCGGCGGCCGCAGCTTCATGGCCACCCTGCTGGCCGACGCCGGCTTCGACTACCTGTGGGCGGGGGAGCCGTCGAGCGGCAGCCTGCCCCTCTCCTTCGAAGCGGTCTACGCCCGCGCCCTCGACGCCGATTGGTGGATCCATCCCAGCGGCTGGCGCTCGCCGGCGGAGATCGCCGCCGCCGACCCGCGGCTGGCGCGGCTCGCCTCCTTCCGGCGCGGCGACGTCGTCACCCACGACCGGCGGCTGAACGCCGCCGGCGGCAACGACTACTGGGAGAGCGGCAACGCCCGTCCCGATCTGGTGCTCGCCGACCTCCTGCATCTCGCCCACCCGGAGCTGCTGCCCGGCCACCGGCTGGTCTACCACCGCCGTCTGGGGGGTGGGGATGACTAGGACCGGCGGCGGCTGGCTGGCGGTGCTGGCGGTGCTGGTGGTGGCGGCCTTCGCCGCCAGCCTGGCCAGCGGCTCGGTGGCGATCTCGCCGGCGGACGCGGTGCGGGCGCTGGCCGGCCGGGAGACCAGCGACCCCGCCTTCGCCACCATCGTCCTCCAGCTGCGCCTGCCCAAGGCCCTGACCGCGGCGCTGGCGGGGGCGGCGCTGGCCACCGGCGGGCTGTTGATGCAGACCCTCTTCCGCAATCCCCTGGCCGGGCCGTACGTCCTCGGCCTCTCCGCCGGCGCCAGCCTGGGGGTGGCGCTGGTGGTGCTCACCGCCGGCGCCGGCGGCGCCCGCCTCTTGGGCGAGCTCGGCCTCCTGGGGGACGCCGGCCTGATCGCCGCCGCCAGCCTCGGCGCCGGCCTGGTGCTGGTGCTGGTGCTGATCGCCGCCCGCCGCGTCTCCAGCCTCACCCTGCTGATCCTCGGCGTGCTCTTCGGCTACGCCGTCAGCGCCCTGGTCACCGTCTTGATGCACTTCTCGATCGCCGAGCGCATCCAGGCCTACGTGCTGTGGACCTTCGGCAGCTTCGGCGGCGTCACCTGGTCGCAGCTGCGGTTGCTGGCGCCGGCGGTGCTCCTCGGCCTGGGGGTGGCGATGGCCTGCGCCAAGCCCGCCAACGCCCTCCTGCTCGGCAGCCGCTACGCCCGCAGCATGGGGTTGGCGGTGGGGCGCAGCCGGCTGTTGATCCTGAGCGCGACGGCGCTCCTCGCCGGCTCGGTGACCGCCTTCTGCGGCCCGATCGCCTTTCTCGGCGTCGCCGTACCGCACCTCGCCCGCGCGCTCCTGGGCAGCGGCGATCACCGCCGCCTGCTGCCCGCCGCCGCCCTCGCCGGCGCCCTGGTGGCGCTGGTGGCCGACCTCCTCGCCCAGCTGCCGGGACGCGAGGGGGTGCTGCCGCTCAACGCCGTCACCGCCCTCCTCGGCGCGCCGGTCATCGCCTGGCTGATCCTGCGCCGGCGCGGCCTCGAGGGGAGCTTCGGCTAGGCAGTGCGGTCACGCCACCGTCGCCTCCGGCTCCTGGGGGCCGTGCTCGAGCAGGCGGAAGGCGGCCTCGAGCTGGGCGTGGCTGCCGATCAACACCAGCACGTCGCCGGCCTCGAGCCGCTGGTCGACGTCGGGGTTGGGGAAGTGCTCCTCGCCGCGCACCAGGGCGATGATGGTGGCGCCGGTCTGCCGCCGCAGGTCGAGCTGGCGGATGGTCTGGCCCACCGTCAGGTGCTCGGGCGCCAGCATGAAGGTCTCGGCGGTGCCCTGCTCGAGGGCGCGCAGCAGCCCTTCGGAGACCGTGCGGCTGCCGCGCGGCGCGCGCAGCATCTCGTAGGCACCCTGGCGCAGGAGGCGCGCCTGGGCGCGGATGACGTTGCCCGGAACGTGGAGGTGGGCGAGCACCCGGGTGACCAGCTCGATCGAGGTCTCGAGCTCCTCGGCGACGATCTCCTGGGCGCCGCTCGCCGCCAGATCGTCGAGGTCGGCGAGGCTGGCGGTGCGGGCGATGACGTGCAGCTGGGGGTTGAGCGCCAGGGCCAGGCGCACGCCGCGGTGCAGGCTGGCCGGGTCGTTGGTGGCGAAGACCGCGATGCGCGCCCGGCGGATGCCGGCGGCCTCGAGCACGTCGGCGCGGGTGGCGTCGCCGTAGATCACCGGCTCGCCCGCCCGCCGCGCCTCCTGCACCCGGCGGCCGTCGAGCTCGACGATGCAGTACGTCCTCCGCGCGGCGCGCAGCACCCGCGCCAGGTGGCGGCCGTTCAGGCCGTAGCCGACGATCACCACGTGGTCGCGGCGCGCCTCGGCCGGCGGCTCGACGCCGGCCCGGTGGCGCGTCGCGAGACGGTCGGCGAGGCGCGGCCCGAGGGCGATGAGCAGCGGCGTCCCCAGCATGGAGACCACCGCCGCGGCGATCGCCCGCTGGTAGTCGGCGGCGTCGAGCAGTCCGTGGCGTTCGCCGGCGCGGATCAGGACGAAGGAGAATTCGCCGATCTGGGCCAGGGCGAGGCCGGCGATCAGGGCGGTGCGCAGGGGGAAGCGCAGGAGGGCGACGGCGCCGATCGCGGTTCCCCCTTTGAGGACCAGGATCAGCAGGCTCAGGCCGAGGATCAGGGGCAGCTCGGCGAGCGCCGGTCCCAGGTCGAGCAGCATGCCGATGGAGATGAAGAACATGCTGTTGAAGACGTCGCGGAAGGGGGTGGTCTCGGCCAGCACCTGATGGTGGTAGTCGCTCTCGGCGATCAGGATGCCGGCGAGGAAGGCGCCGAGGGCGGGGGAGAAGCCGAGGCGTTCGGTGATCAGCGCTCCGCCCAGGCAGGCGACGAGGGCGCCGAGCACCAACAGCTCGCGGATCCGGGTGTGGACGATCAGATCGAGCAGCCGCGGCAGCAGGAAGCGCCCGAGGACGAAGACCAGGGCCACCATCAGCAGGCCGCCGCCGAAGCGCAGGACGACCTGCGACAGGTCTCCCGCCGTGGTGCCGGCGAGGACCGGCACGATCAGCAGCAGGGGGACGATGAGAAAATCCTGAAACAGCAGGATGCCGAGCGCCGCCTGGCCGTGCGGCGCCGCCAGCTCGCGGCGCTCCTGCAAGAGCTTCAAGACGATGGCGGTGCTGGAGAGGGCGACGACGAAGCCGAAGTAGAAGGCGGTGGCGGGCGGCCGGTCGAAGGCCAGGGCGACGAGGGCCGTCGCCGCCGTCGCCGCCGCCGCCTGCAGCGGTCCGCCGAGGGCGAAGAGCCGGCCGAGGCGACGCAGCTTGTCGATCGACAGCTCGAGGCCGATGACGAAGAGCAGGAAGACCACCCCGAGCTCGGCGAAGACCTCGACGTCGTGGGTCTCGGCGATCAGCCCCAGGCCGGAAGGGCCGACCAGCATGCCGGTGATGAGAAAGCCCACCACCGGCGGCGCGCGCAGGCGGCGGCTCAGGCCGATCACCACCAGGGCGCTGCCGAAGAGCACCACGATCTCCTCCAGCAGGTGGAGGGGGACGGCGTGGGACGGCGCCTCGCTCATGGCGGATCGTCCGGCGGTCGCCAGTTGGCGTACCAGCGCGAGGCCGGGTCGGGGGCCGGCTTGTCGTACCAGCTGGCCTGCATCGAGGCGAAATGCCGCAGCCGCGGCTTGACCCGCCGCACCCAGAAGCGTTCGACGTCGCCGAAGGTCCGCAGCCGCGACGGCCGCTCCGGGTCGTAGGCGGCGAGCAGCTGGCGCTGCTTCTCCCCCAGCCAGGCGACGATGCCGGCGGCCATCCGCCTCCCGGCCTCGGCGCTCGAGCGCGCGGCGTCGGCGCCGGCGGCGAAGCGTTCTTCGGCGCTGGCGGCGGCGGTCGCGGGGAGCCGCCCGAGGTCGACGCAGGCCGGCTCGAGGGCCATCAGCAGGGAGGTCTCGACCTTGCCGGCGTGGTCGCCGTCGGCGCCGTCGCCGGGGAAGCCGGGACGGTTGGCTTCGAAGTCGGGCAGCCCGTAGAGGCGCAGGCGCAGCTCGCCTTGGATCAGTTCCACCAGGGTGCGCAGGTCGAGGTAGTTGGGTCCGTAGTGGCCGCTCAGCAGGATGGCGGCGCGAAAGCCGAGGACTTCCATCGCCCGCAGGTGGTAGCAGATGCGTTTGAAGTGCAGCCACGGCGGCTCGGCGGTGAGCCAGGGGCGCGCCTCGCCGATCTCGCGCTCGGCCCAGATGGCGTAGCCGCCGATCTCGTGGACGTGCCAGAAGTCCGGCGGCGCGACGATGCCGCCGTGGCGGCGCGCCGCCCGCACCGCCAGGGCGTGGGCCTTGAGCGCATCGAGGCCGAGGGCGGCGTGGGGCCCGTGGGGCTCGCACAGGCCGTAGGTGAGGTAGACCGCGGGGACGGCATCGAAGGCCGCCTCCAGCTGGTCGGGGAACATGCGCTCCCAGCGCACCTCCCGCTCCGGCGCCTTGGCGCGTCGCTCGACCATGGCCGGAGTCTAGCAGCCGGCGGCAAGCCGCCGGCCGCGTTCGAGGCGGGCAATTTCGGCCGGATCGTCGGCCGAGATCCCGTCGCCGGATCGCCGGCGCCTTCCCCCCTCGGCGCGGCACCGGGATTCACCCCTCCGTCGCCGGCGGCGGGCGTCGTCGCGCGCGCGCGGCCGGCCGGGGAC
>RFGL01000490.1 GCA_003697015.1 Acidobacteriota bacterium
CCGCCCTGCGTTTCGCCGCGGGAGAGGAGCTCGAGGTGGCGCGCCGCCTGCTCGCCCGGACGGCGGCGCCGGCCGCCCCCGCCGCCGTCCCCGGCTGGCGCCGCCTGCTCGCCGCCCTGCGCCCCTACCACGCCCGGCGCCGCCTGCGTCTCGGCCGCCAGCGGCGGCGCTGGCGGCGAGCGCTGGAGGAGCACAACCGCCGCCGGCCGGGGCGCGACCGGGTGCTGCTCCATGCCGTCAGCTCCAGCATGCTGCGCTTCCTCGAGCCCCTGGCCGAGGCCCTCGGCGAGGAGGCGTCGTACTACCTCGGCGTCGACGAGGAGCTCCTCCCCGCCGCCCTCGGGCACGGCCGCCGGGTGCTCTGCGGCCGCCCCTCGGGCCCGCGTCCGCGCACCGTCGACGACGTGCTGCGGCGTTTCGACGACCACCTGCGCAGCCTGCGCGCCCTGCGCCCGGCGGCGGTGGTCAGCGCCGAGGGCACCCACTTCGAGATCGAGCTCCTGAGCCGCGCCTGCCGCGCCGCCGACGTGCCGATGCTGTGCCTGCAACACGGCTTCCACCTGGTCTACGAGGTGCTGCTGCCGATGGACTTCGACGCCATGCTGCTGTGGGGCGAGGGCTTCCGCCCGATGTACGCCCCCTTCGGGCCCCGGACCCGCTTCGCCGTCACCGGCAACCCCACCCTCCAGCCGGAGCGCTTGCGCGCCCTGCCGCCGCCGGCCGAGCGCCGCGCCGTCGCCTTCTTCCTCCAATACCCCAACTCCTCCTTCCCCGACGGCACCTACGAAGCCTTCGTCGGCCTGATCCGCGACGTCGCCGCCGGCGCGCCGGAGCGGCCGGTGATCGTCCGCCCGCACCCCTCCTTCGCCCTCCCCGCCGCCCAGGGCCGGCGCCTGGCGGAGCTGGCCAACGTCGCCGTCATGCCGCCGGCCGAGGCGCCCCTCGCCGCGGTGCTGGCGCAGAGCGCCGTCGCCGTCTCGATCTCCTCCACCGCCCTGCTCGAAGCGATCGCCTACGACGCGGTGCCGGTGGCGATCGACCTGACCAAGTTCGAGCGCTTCGAGCTCGCCTACTTCGCCCTCGAAGAGAGCGGCGCCGGCATCGAGGCGCGGACCCTCGACGAAGGCCGCGAACGCCTCGGCCGGCTGCTCGCCGAGCCGTCGCGGCTCGCCTCCTTCCGTCCGGGGCTGGCGCGCTTGCGCCGGCGTTTCCTCAACCTCCCCGGCCCCGATCCGGTGGCGCGGGTGGTGGCGGAGATCCGCCGTCAGATGGAGGACGGAGGATGAGCGTCCGCCTGATCCCGCGCCTCGACATCAAGGGGCCCAACCTGGTCAAGGGCATCCAATTCGAGGGCCTGCGGGTGCTCGGCCAGCCCTGGGCCTTCGCCCGCGCCTACTACCAGCAGGGGGCCGACGAGCTGCTCTACGTCGACGTCGTCGCCAGCCTCTACGGCCGCAACAGCCTGGACGAGATCATCGCCCGCACGGCGCGGGAGATCTTCATCCCCCTCACCGTCGGCGGCGGCCTGCGCACCCTCGAGGACGTCCGCCGGGTGCTCGAGGCCGGCGCCGACAAGGTGGCGATCAACACCGCCGCCCTCCGCCGGCCGCAGCTGATCGCCGACGTCGCCCGGGTCTTCGGCTCCTCCACCCTGGTGGCGTCGATCGAGGCGATCCGGAGCGGCGACGGCTACCAGGCCTATGCCGACTACGGCCGCGAGGCGACCGGCGTCGACGCCATCGAATGGGCGCGGCGGGCGGAGGACCTGGGGGCGGGAGAGCTCCTGATCTCGTCGATCGACCGCGACGGCACCGGCCGGGGATTCGACCTCGAGCTGATCGCCCCGATCGCCCGCGCCGCCGGCATCCCGGTGATCGCCAGCGGCGGCGCCGGCAGCGCGGCCGACGTGCGGCGGGCGATCGACGCGGGGGCTGACGCCGTCGCCCTCGCCTCGATGCTCCACTACCCCGCCCTCGACCGCGGCCTGGTCGAACCGCGGGGGGACGAAGGCGAGGGCAACGTCGAATTCCTGAGCGGTCGCCGGCAGGGCGGCTCGAGCCGCTTCGGCGGCCTCTCCCTGAGCGAGCTGCGCGCCGACCTGCGCGCCGCCGGCCTCGACCTACGGCCGCTCTGAACGCCGCGCTATCATCCCCGGTCATGGCCGCCACCGCCGCCATCGTCGACTACGGCATGGGCAACCTGGCGAGCGTGCTCCAGGCCTGCCGCCACGTCGGCCTCGAGGCGCGGGTGACCGCCGACCCGGCGTCGGTCGCCGCGGCCGCCGGCGTCATCCTGCCCGGGGTCGGGGGATTCCCCGCGGCCATGGAGGCCCTGCGCCGGCGCCGCCTGGTCGAGCCCCTGCAGCGCCAGGCGGCGGCGGGCCGGCCCCTGGTCGGCATCTGCCTCGGCATGCAGCTCTTGTGCGACGCGAGCGAGGAGCACGGCCGCCATCCCGGCCTGGGGCTGATCGCCGGCGACGTGGTGCGCTTTCCGCGTCACGACCCGCGGGGGGCGCGCCGCAAGATCCCCCTCGTCGGCTGGCAGCCCCTCTACCCGCCGCGCCCCGGCGCCTGGCGCGGCAGCCCCCTCGAGCCCCTCGAGCCCGGCACCTACCAGTACTTCGACCACGCCTACCACGTCCGCCCGCGCGATCCCCGCACCGTCCTCGCCGAGAGCCGTTTCGGCGCCTTGTCGTTCTGCGCCGCCCTGCGCCGGGGCAACGTCTTCGGCTGCCAGTTCCATCCCGAACGAAGCGGCCCCGACGGCCTCGCCATCTACGCCAGAATCCGCCGGCTGATCGAGCGCGCCGCCCCCGCCGACCGCTGACGCGGGGTGGAGAATGCCGCCGATCTCGCGGCGGCGACCTTGATCCGCGGCGCCTCCGGCGGTAGAATCGGCGGCGCATAAAGGGGGATGCTCGGATGGAGCTCATGAGGGGTTGCCGCTCCACGGCGGAATCTGCCTGCGGTCGAGCCGGCCCGCTGCGGGGCTGGTGGGCGGCGTTGTGCGTCGCCTGCCTGCTCGCCGCGCTCCTCCCCTCCTCCTTCTCCCTCCCCGCGCCGCGCCGGGCCGACGCGTGCCCTCTCGGCGGCAGCGGCTGCGCCTGCGCCCGCCACCATCCGGGCAGGCCCTGCCACTGCCACGACGGCGGGCACGCCGGCGCCCGCTGCGTCCTGCGCCCGCCGCCGCCGCCCCC
>RFGL01000491.1 GCA_003697015.1 Acidobacteriota bacterium
ATGAGGCTCCCCGTAGAACACTCGGAGGGACTTACCCGGATTCTTCCTGTCATTTCGCGCACGGTCCGTTACCTTTCGTGGACCGTTGAGTGAAGCAGGATCCGTGCCACGGCCGGATGGCGACCTAAGTTATTGATTATAAAGGCTTATCATGGCATTTCAATAGCTCTCCGTGACAATTTTGGGCAAGGGGGCGAAGGGCCGCCGTCAATCGACGTCAGTGCCTGCCATGAGGGGAGAGCCCGCGGCCGGCCGACGGGATTTCCCCGTCATCAAATGAGCCAGCCGGGCAGATCGCCCGGCCGGCTCGCAGGAAGTCGATGGGGGGCGCAGGGGCCTGTCGCCCCCCATCAGGTCAGTTCAACGGGCAGCCGCGCTCGTTCTCGGCCTCCAGCTGATCCTTGGCCGAGGCCCAGTCGCCGGTGGCGTAGGCGGTCTGGACGATGCTCAGCACCTCCGCTCCGGTGAAGGCGTAGCTCACCCCCGGGTTGGTGGTGTTGAGCAGCGCCGCCACCGCATGGCGGTTCAGCGCCTTGAACTTGCCGCCACCGGTTTCCAACGCTTCGAGCAGGGTCGGGTTGCCGCTGGCGGTGACGCCGAAGGTGGCGTTGAAATCGTCCGCCTGGCCGTGGCCGACCCACGAATCGAAGTGCTGGCTCTGCATCCAGTAGCCCGGGGTGCAGCCCTCGTTCCCGGTCACCGCCGAGTGGTCGACGGCACAGCCGCCGTCGAAGCTGGCCGACAGGGCGTAGAGGTCGGGGTCGGCAACCGCCGGGTTGGCGAACTCCAGCTCGAGGGCGGCCGAGCTGCCGACCGGGATCTGGCGATCGCCGAGCAACCCTTGCCAGTCGGTCTCGACGATGGTGGTCTGGGTCGGAGGACGGCTGCCGGCGAAGATGGTGACGCCACCGAGGCGCACCGCCGTCAGGTCGCCGTTCGACGCCGGCCACGAGAAGCCGCCCTCGACCAGGGTGAGGACGCCGGTGCCGTCGTTGGTGATGGTCCATGACAGGACGTTGCCGGCTACCGCCGGGAGCGCAGCGCTGGCCTGGCAGGTGCCGCTGCCACCGCCGAGGGGACAGAGCAGGCCGCCGTTCTTGCTGGCGCCGCTGACCACCAGGAAATCACCGCTCACCAGGCCCGGGCCGATCGGCTGCGAGCAGCTGGTGTGGATGACGGTGTGCAGGGCCCCGTCGATGAAGATCCGGATCTCGGTCCCGAGGGTACCGAAGAAGCCGGGATTGCCGCTCAACGGCCCATCGACGGTGATCAGGTCGCCGGGGTCGAGGACGCCGGAGAAGACCTCTTCGATCTTCTTCTTGCCCCCCCGCTTGGCGTCGATCACCACGTTGATGCCGCTGGCGGTGCCGTTGTACTGCAGGGTGAGGCTCGACACCTTGCCCTCGCAGGCACCGCAGGGACCGTAGCCGAAGTCGACCAGGTTGTTGGTCTCGCCGTCGGCCAGGGCCAGGGTGGCCCGGTCGGGGGTGGCGATGCCGTCGAAGTCGAAAGTCGGGGCGAGGCCCGGCGGCAGGGTCGTGGGATCGACCTCCACCGTGTAGGTGCCGGCGGCCAGGTTGGCGAAGCCGTAGGCGCCGTCCGGTCCGGAGACGGTGCTGGCGAGGGCCACGCCGCCGGCGTCGAGCAGGGTGACGGTGGCGCCGTCGATGCCGCTCTCGGTCGGATCCTGGATGCCGTCCCCGTCGCCGTCGAGCCACAGGCGATCGCCGATCGCGCTGTCGGCAACCGGCGCCGGCTGGTAGCCGAAGTCGGCGTCGAGCACGTTCTGGGCGGCGGCCAGGACGACGCTGGTGCGGTCGTCGAGCACGCCGTCGCGGTCGAAGGTCTGGGTGACCCCCGCCGGCAGGGTGGTGGCGTCGATCACCACGTCGTAGGCGTCCGCCGGCAGGCCGGGGAAGAGGTAGGCGCCGGTGGCGTCGGTCGCCCGGCTGGCGACGTGGACGCCGAGGCCGTCGAAGAGATCGACCACGACGTTGGCGATGCCGGGCTCGGTGCCGCCGTTGTCGGTGCCGTCGCCGTCGTCGTCCTGCCACACCCGATCGCCGATCGAGCCCTGACCGCGGTAGCCGAAGTCGACGTCGTCCCGCACTTCCTCGCCGGTGATGGCGAGGGCGTGGAAGTTGTCGAGGGTGCCGTCGAGGTCGAAGGTCTGCACCAGGCCGGCGGGCAGAGTGGCGCTGCTCACCTCCACCAGGTAGGTTCCTCCGGCCAGGCCGGTGAAGTTGTAGATGCCGTCGGCAGCGGTGACCTGGGAGGCGATCACGCTCAAGGATGCATCGCGGAGGATGACCGTCACTCCGGGGATGCCCGGCTCGAGCGGGCCCTGGATGCCGTCGCCGTCGAAGTCCAGCCACAGCCGATCGCCGATCACTCCGTCAGTGGCTCCGAGGTCGCCGGCGTAGCCGAAGTCGATGGAGTCGACGAAGGGGTTGGCCTTCGCAATCGGCGGTGCGACCGCGGTGTTCGGCGTGGCCACCCCATCGAAATCAAAGGTCGGGCCGGTGATGGTCGCCGGCAAGGTCGCCGGATCCACCGATACCGTGTAGAGACCCGGCGCCAGGCTGAAGAAT
>RFGL01000492.1 GCA_003697015.1 Acidobacteriota bacterium
CCCCCTCGCCCCTCGCCCTCCCCGCCGGGAGCTGGCCGCGCCCCGGGGAAGTCGAAAGACCTATCTCCGGCGGCGGATCTGCCGGGCGAAGTGGCGGGATCTACAAGGGTTACAGGATCTTGCCGCGCTTGACGAGCGCCCCGCCTCGGGCTATGCTTACGCCACCGATTCAGGATGAAGGATCTGCCGCCCGGCAAGAGCGCGCCGGGGTTGCATCATGAAGAATCCCTCAAAGATCCAGGAAGAATCTCTCGGCACCAATCTGGTGATGGCCTTGGGAATCCCTGTCCTGATGTCAATAGCAGGATTCTTCATCGGGGCACTGTTGGGCGGCGGCCACGTCTGGATCGGCGGGCTGATCATTGTGGCCGTAACCGCGTACGCTGGGCTGATGGTGACGTTGTATGCGTCGACGATCGGGAGAACGGAGACCTCGAGGCAGTTGTTCTCGACGCTCAGTCCGATCGTAGGGTTTGGATTGGGCTACCCACTTATGTTGTTCATTGCATTTCAGGTCGGCTCCGGATAGGGCTGCGCAGAGAAATGTGGACGCCTTCGGCGATCAGGCCCTACCTGGGACCGCCGCCGGATCTCGAGTTGGGCCGACCGTCGCCGGAGGGCCTCGACCAGCTCTACTGAAATCTTGAACCCAGCCTTTCGACGGAGCACCTCGCTGAAGACTTGATCCACGAGCATGGCCATGCCGGAACCGCCGTGAACGATCCGCTCATCCTGCGCCTGATGGTGATCGCCACCGTCGTCGCCGCCTTCGCCATCTCCGGCTGGTACCGCCGCCGGGCCGAGCGGGGCGACGACTCGCCGGCGCCGCCCGCGTCGGCCCTGCCGGTGCTGGTCCTGCGCCTGTTGGTGGTCTTTCTCCTGCTCGGCTTCTTCGCCGTCTGGGCCGCGCGCCCCGAGCTGGTCGCCTTCGCTCGCCTGCCCTTGCCCCCCGCCGCCCGCGGGCTGGGGCTCGCCGCCGCCATCGGCGTCCTGCCTCTCTTCGTGTGGATCTTCCGCACCCTCGGCGCCAACGTCACCCCCACCGCCCTGACCCGCCAGCGCCACCGCCTGATCACCACCGGTCCCTACCGTTGGGTGCGCCACCCTCTCTACGCCGCCGGCACCCTCTTCTTCCTCGCCCTCGCCCTCGCCACCGCCAGCTGGCTCCCCGCCCTCTACGCCGCCGGCGGCTTCGGCGCCACCGCTCTGCGCCGCCGGCGCGAAGAAGCCGCCCTCGAAGCCCGCTTCGGCGATGCTTACCGTCGCTACCGAGCCACCACCGGCGCCTACCTGCCGCGGCTCACGAGACCGGCAAGCGGCCATGCCGGTCGATGACGAGCCCCGGCTCGTCCCCCGCCGGCCGCGGCTCCGGGACGGCCGAGCACGGCCGCCGCTCAGTTCCAGGGTTCGATGGCGGCGATCTGCCAGGTGGTGCCGGCGATCTCGACGTGGGAGCCCTTGGGCTGGCCGAGGAGCTCCTGGGCGAGCTCGGATTCGTTGGAGAGGACGTCGTTTTCCGGCGCGCTCTCCCACGGGCCGAGGATGGTGATGGTGCGCTCGTCGCCGTCGCGGCGCAGCAGCACGCGGCTGCCGATGACGACCTCGTCGCCGCGGACCTGGGTGGGGTCGATCGGTCGCGCGCGCTTGAGGTCTTCGTCGAGGCGGGCGGCGCGCGCCGCCAGGTACTCGTGGCGCTGGCGGGCGCTCTTGTATTCGAAGTTCTCCCGCAGGTCGCCGAGCTCGCGCGCCGCTTCGATCGCCCGGCGGTTCTGCGGGATCTCTTCCTCCAGCAGCTCCTTGAGCTCGGCGCGCTTCGCCGCGATCGCCTCCTGGGTGGCGTAGAGCGGCTTGGCGTCGTCCTGGCGCAGGGCGGGGAAGCGCAGCTCGAGGGCGTTCTTGAGCGGCTCGCGCTGGTAGTGGAGGAGGCCGGTGGCCTTGCGGATCGCCGCCAGCGCCTGCTCGGCCTGCTCGGGGTCGAGATCGTCGAGCAGCCGCGGTACGGTGCCGCCGGATTCGACGGTCTTGGCCAGGCGGGTGCGGAAGGTGCCGAAGGTGTCGTCGTCGGCCAGCGCCCAGAGGATCTGGGTCAGCAGGCGCAGCGGATTGCGGCGCCGCCAGTCGGCGTTGTCGTCGGCGCGCTCGGCGAGCCAGACGAAGGCCGCCGGCGCCTTGCGCGGCTGGCTCAGGAGAAGCTCGAGCTGACGCTCCAGGGCGCCCTCGACGGTGGCCAGCTCGGCGGCCAGGCGGTCGAGGGAGCGGGGATCGCTCTCCTGGCTGAAGAGGAGGGCGAAGTCGTCCTGCCAGAACGGGCGGGTCTCGCGCACCAGGTGGTAGGCACGCTCGCGCAGCGCGCGGTCCTCGATGCCCCGCGCCAGGGCGCGCAGGTCGCCGGCGCCGGCGATCAGGGCCGGCGCCGCCCACGGCACGTCCTGCGGGGCCAGATCGAGCCGCTCGAGGGCGAGCCAGATCTCGCAGGCCAGCCCCGGATCGTTCTCCGCGGCCGCCCGCGCCGCCTCGCCGGCGAGGTTTTCGGCCATGCGTTGCCGGAGGGCCGGGTCGCGGCTGCCCTCGCGCCGCAGCTGGAGCAGGCGACGACGCGGCTCGGCGCGGAGAAAGGCCTGCCATACGGCGTCCTGGGCGGCGGCGCTCGACGCCGTCCAGCGGTAGGCCCGCCGCCCCTTGCCGCTGGCGACGACCTGGGGATGCTGGCGCGCTGCGGCCCACCAGCCGTTCCACTGCTCGTCGCTGACGATCCCCGCCAGGTCGCGGCGGATCTCGGCGCCGGTACGCGGCTCGTCGTAGCTCTCCAGCACCAACCGCAGGAGCTCGGCGGGCTGCTCGTCGCGCAGCTTCTCGAGCGCCGCCGGGTCGTCGTACTTGCGGCGCAGGACGTGGCTCGGCGGCAACGGCTTGAGCAACTTGGCGGCGGCGCGGAAGCCGACGTGAAGCTCGCCGATCCGTTCCAGCTCGACCTTGAAGCTGTCGAGGGCCATGTTGGCTTCGATCACCCTCCCCGGCCCCTTGTTCTTCATGTAGACGACGGCGCCGACGTCGAAGGCGAGGAGGACCGCCAGGCGGTCGACCTTCTGCCAGGTCTTGGGGAGGTCGTCGACCGCCCGGAGCAGCCCGACCTTTTCGATCATCGCCTCGCGGCTCGGCCGATCGTGGTAGATCCGGCGCACGGTGTCGAGGATCGCCGGGTGGAGGTCCTCCGGCGGTACGACGAGCTCGCCGCAGGCGCGCAGCAGGGCCAGTCGGGCCTCCCAGCGCTCGCTCTCGCACAGCTCGCCGTCGAGCATCTCGAGCAGCAGCCGGGCGTTGTCCTCGGCGCCGCTGTCGGCGAGCGTGCGCGCCACGGCGGCGAAGTCGTCCACCGCCTCGGGATCGCCGGCCATGCGGCTCAGCCAGTCGTCTTCGATGGCCTCGAGCTCGCCGCGGGCGAGGTGCTGCTGGACGTCCTCGAGGGAAAAGGCCATGGGATGCCGGTGCTCCGTTGGGGTCGGGTGGTGCGCGCCGCGCCACGGCGGCGTTCCGGCTACAGTATAGGCCATGGCTGACCCGCGGCAAACGGAGCTCGCCTTCGCCCTGCGCCGGGCCAGCGCCCGCCAGCTGCTGCGCGCGGTGCTCGATCACGGCCCGGAGCTGGGGGTGAGGGAGGCGCAGCAGATCCTGCGCAACCCCTACGTCACCACCGAGGTGATCGACGAGCTGGCGGCCAACCGCAGTCTGATCTCGTCGCACGAGGTGCGCGGCGCCATCGCCCGCCACCCGCGCACTTCCCTGACCGTCGCCCTGCGCTTCGTCCCCGGCCTGTTCTGGCGCGATCTGATGGAGCTCAGTCTCGACGTGCGGATCAAGCCGCGGGTGAGGCGGGCGGCGGAGAAGCACCTGCTGCTGCGCCTGCCGCAGCTCGCCCTGGGGGAGCGCATCACCCTGGCGCGGCGCGCCGGCCGGGCGGTCCTGGTCGAGCTGCGCGGCGAGCGCGAAGAGCGGGTGATCGCCGCCATGCTCGACAATCCGCGGCTGACCGAGGAGCTGCTGCTGCCCCTCGCTGCCGATCCGACGGCGCGGCCGCAGGTGCTCGACCGGCTGGCGGCCAATGCCCGCTGGCGGACGCGCTACCGCCTGCGGGCGGCGCTGAGCCGCAATCCGCAGACGCCGTTCCGCGTTCAGCGCGCCATCCTGCCCGGGCTCAAGCGCCGCGATCTCGAGCGGGTGGCATCGGCGGACGAGCTGTCGTCGGTGGTGCGCCGGTGGGCGGAGGAGCTGCTGTCGCCGGCCGCCGATCGTGCCGGCGGCTCGGAGCGAAACGCTTGCCCTCCAGGGATTTGACCGCGGGCCGCGGCAAAAGGTACAGTGGGGCAAACGTTGGCTTCGAGCGCTCGGGGACCAGAACGGCGAGGTCTCCGGGTCCGAAGACCTCGCCTCGGTGCCCGCCGTCGGGCGGCCGCCGAGCGGCGGTAGACGAATTGTCGTTTCATGGAACAGGCGAAGCCCGTCGAGGCCCCTGAGCGTCCTGCCGAGACCACGGCGGACGCCGAATCGTTCGGTACCTGGCTGCGACGCCAGCGCGAGGGGCGTCAGATCGCCCTGCGCGAGATCGCCGACCAGAGCAAAATCAGTCTGCGCTACCTGCAGGCGTTGGAAGCGGATCGATTCGACGTCCTGCCGGCGCCGGTCTTCGCCAAGGGATTCCTGCGCCAATACGCCCGCTACGTCGGCCTCGATCCGGAAGAGGTGGTCAACTTCTACCTCTCCGCCCGCAGCGCCCAAGAGGGCGAGGAGGAGGACGAGCCGCCGGAGCCGGTGCGCCCCGCCGGATCGGCGACCACCGGCCGCGCGATCCTCTGGGCGGCGGTGGCCCTGGCCGCCGTCCTGGCGCTGATTCTCTACCTGGCGAATCGCCGCTCGCCGGCCGCCGACGAGCCGGATGCCGCGATGATGCCGCCGCCGCCTCCGGCGGCGGTGGCGCCGCCGGAGGCGGCACCGCCGGAGATCGCGCCGCCGCCTCCGCCCGCCGGGGCGCAGGCGCCCCTGGTGGTGGTGCTCGACTTCTCCGGCGAATGCTGGGTGCAGGCTCGGGTCGACGGCAGCAGTACGATCAGCCGGACCTACGTCGAGGGGGAGTCGGTGCAGCTCGACGCCCAGCGGTCGGTGGAGCTGACCTTGGGCGACGGCAGCGCGGTGCGCATCGAGGTCAACGGCCGGCCCTTCGCCCTGGAGGGCGGTTCCGGGCAGGTGGTGCGCGGTCTGGTGATCGACCTCGACGCCGCCCGCCGTCTGGCAGAGGATCAGGGGTGAGCGAGCAGCAGGCACTCGTCGAACAGATCATCTCCGGCCAGAACCGCCAGCTGCAGCTGCTGGCGGCCTCCGGGCTGGTGCCCCTGCCGCCGGAGCAGCTGGTACCGATCCAGGTCGCCCTCGCCTCCAGCCCCGACCAGGAGATCGCCGCGGAGGCGAGCAAGAGCTTGCAGGCCATCGAGCCGCGCTTCGCGGTGGAGTATCTGCACAACTACGCCACCCCGGACGAGCTGGTCTGGTTCGCCCGCCACGTCGCCCAGCCGCAGATCGTCGAGACCATCCTGCGGCGCCAGGACGCCCCGCGCGAGCTGCTCGAGGAGATGGCGCCCAGGTTGTGGCCGGAGGCGCAGGAGGTTCTCCTGCTGCGCCAGGACGCGATCATCGAAGAGCCCGCCATCCTCGTCGCCCTGGAATCCAACCCGCAGCTGTCGTCCTACGCCAAGCGGCGCATCTGGGAGTACCGCGAGCACCTGCTGCCGAAGGACAAGGTGCCGCCGAAGAAGGCGGCGGAGATCCAGGCCGAGGCCGACAACTGGTCGGAGGAGGAGATCCAGGAGGCGATCGAGGAGGTGCGCCAGCGGCAGGCGACCGGCGACAAACTGCCCGAGGTGAAGGGGCTGACCGAGGGACAGATCCGCCTGCTGCCGCTGCCGGTGCGCATGCGCCTGGCGCGGGGCGCCAGCCGCCAGCTGCGCAGCATCCTGGTGCGCGACCAGAACGCTCAGGTGGGGCTGGCGGTGCTCAACGGCAACCAGCTGACGGACCAGGAGGTGGAAGCGATCGCCAACAGCCGGACGGTGCAGCCGGAGGTGCTGGCTGAGATCCCCAAGCGGCGCGAGTGGATCCGCAAGTACAACGTGGTCAAGGCGGTGGTGCGCAATCCCCGCACCCAGGTGCCGACGGCGATCAAGCTGCTGCCGCGGTTGATCGTCAACGATCTGCGGGTCCTCGCCCGGGACCGCAACGTCGCCCACGCGGTGCGTTCGACCGCCCTCAGGCTCTACCAGGCCAAGCGGTGAGGATGCGGTAGGATCGATATGCCGGCCGCTGGGATCGGCGCGGGAGTGAGCATGGCGAAGAACTATTATGCGATTCTCGGGGTGTCCCCGAACGTCACCGCCAAGCAGCTCAAGCAGCGTTTCCGCGAGCTCGCCCGGCAACGTCATCCGGATCGCTTCCAGGGCGCCTTGAAGGTGCAGGCGGAGGCCGAGTTCCAGGACATCACCGAGGCCTTCAACGTGCTCTCCGACCCGGTCCGCCGCCGCCAGCACGACAGCGAGCTGCAACGTCCCCGCCAGACGGCGGCGGCCAACGACCCCAAGCAGCTGGCGCGGGTATTCCTCAACCGCGGCATCCGGGCCTACAAGGCGCAGAGCTACCTCGAAGCGGCGAGCAACTTCAACCGGGTGACCGAGATCGATCCGCAGGACCCGCAGGGCTGGCACCACCTGGCCCTGACCTGTCTGGAGGAGGAGCGCTGGTTGCCCAAGGCGCGGGAGGCGATCGAGCGCGCCTGCGAGCTGGCGCCGGAGAAGGTCTCCTACCTCAAGCTCGCCGGCCGCATCTTCGCCCGCAGCGGGATGGCGAGCCGCGCAAAGGCGTATTACAATGAAGCGTTGCGGGTAGGTGGTCCGGACGCGGCCCTGCGCCAGGCACTCGAGGAGCTGGCCGGTCCGGCGGAGAAAGCGGCGCCGAAGAATTCCAAGTCGCGCCTATTCGGGAAGAGCTGGTGATGCTGCGCGTGCGATCCTTTGGAATGACCGACGTCGGGTTGCTGCGCAGCCACAATGAGGACTACCTGGACGTCGACGACAAGAACCGGGTCTACGTGGTGGCCGACGGCATGGGCGGCCACAACCACGGCGAAGTGGCGTCGCGCATCGCGGTGGAGACCATCAACAAGTTCATCCGCGAGACCGACGACGCCGACAGCACCCTGCCCCTGACCTACGACGTCAAGCTCAAACGCCACTCGAACCACCTCAAGCGCTCCATCCACATCGCCCACGACCAGGTGCTGAACGCCATCCGCGAGGACGGCTCCCTCCTCGGCATGGGCACGACGGTGGTCGGCGCCATGCTGCGCGACGACGTGGTCGCCATCGCCCACGTCGGCGACAGCCGCGCCTACCGCCTGCGCGACGGGCACCTGGAGCTCTTGACCCAGGATCACACCTGGGTCAACGAGCAGGTGGTGGCGGGCTACCTGTCGGAAGAGCAGGCCAAGTCCCATCCGCTCAAGAACGTCGTCACCCGCGCCCTGGGCGGCGACAGCGAGGTGGTGGTGGACGTCATCGAGACCCGGGCCCTCGACGGCGACACCTACCTGCTGTGCTCCGACGGCCTGACCACCATGTTGAGCGATCAGGAGATCCACCAGCGGCTGGTGTCGGACGACTCGCTGGAGACCATCTGCCGGCAGCTGATCGAGGACGCCAACGCCCGCGGCGGCTTCGACAACGTCACCGTCCTGGTGTTCAAGGTCGAAGAGGTGGACGAAGCCACCGGCGAGACCACGGTGCCGGCCGCCGCCGCCGCCAGCCGCGCCTGATTCCGCCTCAGCCTCGTTTCCCCGGTCGCATGGCGGCCATGGTCGCCTTGACCTGATCCCGCGGCAGGTCGGTAAAGCCGCCGAACTCCTGGCCCTGCTTGAGCCACTGGCCGCCGTCGATGGTCACGCACTCGCCGTTGACGTAGGCCGCCATCGGCGAGAGGAGAAACGCCGCCAAGTCGGCGAGCTCCGCCGGTTCGCCGAAGCGGCCGAGGGGGTTGGCGCGCTTCGCCGCCTCGGCCATCCCCGGCGGCATCAGGCGGGAGAAGGCGCCGTCGGTGGGGAAGGGGCCGGGGGCGATGGCGTTGAGCCGGATGCCGTAGGTCGCCCACTCGATCGCCAGCGAGCGGGTCAGGGCCAACACCCCCGCCTTGGCGCAGGCGCTGGGCAGGACGAAGGGCGAGCCCATCCAGGCATAGGGGGTGAGGATCGACAGCACGACGCCGCCGCTGCGGCGTTCGATCCACCGCCGGCCGAGCAGCTGGGTGGCATGGAAGGTGCCGTAGAGCACGATCTTCACCACCGTATCGAAGGCGTTGGCGGAGAGGTCTTCCGACGGCGCGAGAAAATTGCCGGCGGCGTTGTTGACCAGGGCGGTGAACGGCCCCAGCTCCTCTTCCAGGCGCTCGGTCGCGGCGGCGAGCTGCTGCGGGTCGCGCACGTCGCAGCTCGCCCAGGCCGCCCGACCGCCGCCGTCGCGCAGGGCGTCGGCGGTCTCCTCGAGGGGGCCCGGGCGGCGGCCGACGACGGCGACCGCCGCTTCCAGGCCGGCGCAGCGCTCGGCCATGGCGCGGCCGAGGCCGCTGCCGCCGCCGGTGATCAGGATGGTCTGGTCGCGCAGCAGGTCGTCGCGGAACATGCTCACCTCAGGCGTCGCGCAGCAGGATCTGGGGGTCGCAGCGGGCGGCGCGCCGCGCCGGGATCAGGCTGCCGAGGAGCACCGCTGCCACCAGGACCACGGAGAAGAGGGCATAGGTTCTCGGATCGGTCGGGCTGACCCCGTCGAGGTGGACGGCGTAGACTTTCTTGGCCACCACCACCGACAGCAGGAGGCCGGCGAGTAGGCCGCCGGCGGCCACCATCACCGCCTCTCTCATCACCGTGCCGATGACGTTGCGGCGGTGGGCGCCGAGGGCGAAGCGGATGCCGAGCTCGTGGCGCCGTTGGGTGACCGCGTAGCTGACCACGCCGTAGATGCCGATCATCGCCACCGCGAGAGCGATCAGGCCGAAGACGCTGAGCAATGCCACCGACATGCGGTCCGCCCACAGGTCGCGGTCGACGAAGTGCTGCATGGTGTTGACGTCGGCCAGGGGCAGGTTGGGGTCGATGGCCTGCAGCTCTCGGCGCAGGACCGGCAGCAGCGCCGCCGGATCGCCTTCGGTGCGCACGTGGACGGTCATCGCGCGGGCGAAGCTCTGAGCCAGGGGGCGGTAGATGAAGAACTGCTCGCCCTCGTGGACGTGGCGGTACTTGGCGTTCTCGGCCACCCCGACGACCTCGATCTCGGGTCCCGTGTTGCCCGGTACGCCGAGGTAGAAGCGCTTGCCGATCGGATCCTCACCCGGCCATAGGGTGTCGGCCATGGTGCGGTTGACGATCGCCACCTGCGGCCCGTCGGCGAGCAGGTTGTCGTCGAAGTCCTCGCCAGCGGTGATCCGGATGCCGACGGCGTCGAAAAAACCCGGGGCGACCGTGTTGACCCGGTGCACCTGGCGGCCGCCGTAGGCCGAGGGGTTCTCGTCCCCGACCACCGTCACCGCCGACTGGAAGACCGCGCCGCGCAGCAGCCGGTTCTCCGACAGGCCGACGGCGCGCACGCCGGGAATCGCCGCCAGCCGTTCCCGCACCCGGCGGTAGAGGGCGCGGGTGCGGGGCTCGTCGTAGCCCTGCTCCCCCGGAGCGAAGGTGAGGACGGCGATGTGGGGGTAGTCGAAGCCGAGATCGAGCTGGTGGGCGGCCTGCAGATTGCGCTGGAACAGCCCGGCACCGATCAGCGCCGCCAGGGCCAGGGCCACCTGAGCGGCGACCAGCAGATGGCGGAAGCGCAGCCCGTGGCGGAAGAGCCGCCGCAGGGCCCGGGCCAGTCGACCCCGCGACGAGCCCAGGGCCTCCCTCTCCGCCCCGCTGCGCAGACTGGCGACGAGCTCGGGATTGGCGGCGCGGATCGCCGGCATCAGGCCGAAGACCAGGCCGGTGAGCAGGGCGAGGGCGAGGGCGAAGCCGAGCACCATCGCATCGAGCTCGAGGGCGAGGGCATCGGGAGCGAATTCGGACGGCCGGAAGCGCCACAGCAGGTCGAGGCTGAACCGCGCCACCAGCAGGCTGGCGAGGCCGCCGGCGAGGAAGAGGATCAGGCCCTCGACCAACAGCTGGCGCACCAGCTGGCTGCGGCGGGCGCCGAGGGCGAGGCGCATGGCGATCTCCCGTCCCCGCGCCCGCCCCCGCACCAACAGCAGCACGGCGACGTTCAAGCAGGTGGCGAACAGCACCAGCAGGGCGGCGCCGATCAGCACCTGGCGATAGCTCATCACCCGCAGGCGCAGGGACTCCGGGTTGATGGTGCCCGAGCGGAAAGGCCGGACGACGTAGCCCTGGCGCTGGTTGTCGGTCGGATACTGCTCCTCGAGCTGGGCGGCGATCTGCTTCATCTCGGCGTCGGCCTGGGCCAGGGTGGCGCCGGGCGCCAGGCGGCCGAGCATGTGGAAGAGGGCGACGCCGCGGACGTCGAAGTAGTCCTTGTAGGGGGCGATCTCCGGGTACATCGTGAGCGGCACCCAGAGCTCGGCGGCGACGGTGAGGTCGGTGCCCTTGAAGCCGCGCGGTCCGACGCCGACGATGGTGAAGGCGCGGCCGTTGATCAGGACTTCGCGCCCCACGACCCCGGGATCGCCGCCGAAGAGGCGCTGCCAGCTGCCGTAGGACAGCACCGCCACCGGGTGCTCGCCGCGCTGCTCGTCCTCCTCGGGGGTGAAGAACCGGCCGGCGCTGGGGGTGAGCCGCAGGAGGTTGAAGTAGTTGCCGCTGGCGAACATGGCCACCACCCGCCGCGGCTCGCTGCCGCCGGTGAGGTTGACCGGGTGCCACTGGTAGAGGGCCAGGTCGGCGAAGGTCGCGCTTCGCTCCTTGACGTCGCGGTAGTTGGGATAGGAGTGGCTGTAGCTGCCCTCGTATTCGCCGGCGTCATTGCGCACGGTGGCGTAGACGATCGCCAGGTCCTGGTCGTCGACCAGCGGCACGGGCCGCAGGAAGATGGCGTCGAGCAGGGTGAAGATCGCGGTGTTGACGCCGATCCCCAGCATCAGCAGGAGGACGGCGGCGAGCAGGAAGCCTGGCTTGCGGATCAGCGAGCGCAGGCCGTAGCGAAGGTCACGCCATAGGTTTTCCACGGAACCCCCCTGAGGTCAAAGCCGATGGACGTGCAGGCCGGTTCTGAGTCCGGCGTCACGCGTTCTTCGAGCTCCTCTCTCCACGGAGGTGGCATTCTACAGACAAAATGTGATCGCCGCCAGGGTGGCGGCGGCGTACGGCGGCTCAGGGTGCCGGCGGCAGTTTTTCGTAGCGCGCGATCTGGGCGCGGGTCAGGGCGCCGAGGTCGGCACCCTCGCGGTGGGCCCGGTACCACTCGACCAGCCAGTCGAGCGCCCGCTCGAGGCTGAGCCGCGGCCGCCAGCCGAGGCGGGCCCGCGCCTTGGAGGAGTCGAGCTTCAAGGTGTGGGCCTCGTGCGGGTGGGAGCGCTCGTCGCGGGTCCAGCGCAGCTCCCCGTGCCAGCGGGCGGCGAGCTGCTCGACCAGCCAGCCGACGGAGCGCGCGTCGCGCTCTTCGGGGCCGAAGTTCCACGCTTCGGCCCACTCCCGCCCGTCGCCGGCCAGGCGCTCGGCGAGCAGCAGATAGCCCGCCAGCGGCTCGAGCACGTGCTGCCAGGGGCGGATGGCGTGCGGGGAGCGCAGGTGGACGACGTCGCCGGCGGCGACGGCGCGAGCGACGTCGGGCACCAGCCGGTCGGCCGCCCAGTCGCCGCCGCCGACGACGTTGCCGGCGCGGGCCGACGCGATCGCCGGCCGGTCGCCGGCCGCCGGATCGTCGAAGTAGGAAGCGCGGTAGGCGGCGGTCACCAGCTCGGCGCAGGCCTTGCTGCTGGCGTACGGATCGTGGCCGCCGAGGGGGTCGTTCTCGCGGTAGGGCCAGACCCACTCGCGGTTGTCGTAGCACTTGTCGGAGGTCACCACCACCACCGCCTTGACCCCGGGCGTGCGGCGTATCGCCTCGAGCAGATGGACGGTGCCCATGACGTTGGTGGCGTAGGTGTCGGCCGGCGCGCGGTAGCTCTCGCGCACCAGGGACTGGGCGGCGAGGTGGAAGACGACCTCGGGGCCGGCGTCCTCCACCGCCCGCGCCAGCCGCTCGCCGTCCCGCACGTCGGCGGTGATGGATGCCTCGAGCCCGTCCTCGACCGCGGCGAGCTCGAAGAGGCTCGGCTCGCTCGGCGGCGCCAGAGCGTAGCCCGTGACCTCGGCCCCGAGGCGTGCCAGCCAGAGGGAGAGCCAGCTGCCCTTGAAGCCGGTGTGGCCGGTGATCAGCACCCGCCGCTTATGCCAGAATGCTCGCTCCATGCGCTTGGGTTTCCTCTCCGTGGCCGGCCGCCGATTCGCCGCCGCCGCACGCGTCCCGCCAGCGGATAGTACGCCGGCCGGCGGCCGGCGCCAAGGGACGCGGTGAATCTGCTGCTCCTCGACGCCGGCGAGATCGACGCCGCCGGCCGCGTCCGCCTCACCGGCCGCCGCGCCGATCACCTGCGCAAGGTCCTGCGGGTGACGCCGGGCAGGACCCTGCGCGCCGGCGTCGTCCGCGGCCCCCTGGGGCGGGCGACGGTGACGGCGGTGGCGCCGGAGGCCGTCGAGCTCGAGGTGGTCGTCGCCGCGGCGTCGCCGCCGCCGCCGCGGCTCGAGCTGATCGTCGCCTTGCCGCGGCCGCAGGTGCTGCACCGGGTGCTGCAATTCGCCACCGCCATGGGGGTGCGGCGCATCGACTTGATCAACGCCTGGCGGGTGGAGAAGAGCTTCTTCGCCTCCCCCTCCCTCGAGCCGGCGCGCATCGATCGCCAAGTGCGTCTCGGCGCCGAGCAGGGGATGACCACCTGGCTGCCGGAGGTGGCCCTGCACCGCCGACTGGTGCCCTTCGCCGACGCGTTGGCGGCGCGCCCGGCGCCCCGCCACCGGCTGCTCGCCGAGCCCGCGTCGCCGCCCCTGGCCGAGGTCTGGCCGGCGGCGACGGAGGACGGCGATCTGGCGCTGGCGATCGGCCCGGAGGGCGGCTGGATCGAACGCGAGGTGGAGACCTTTCGCGCCGCCGGCTTCACCCCCGCCTCCCTCGGGCCCTGGGTGCTGCGGGTGGAAGCGGCGGTGGTGGCGGCCCTGGCCGAGGTGGAGCTCCTGCGCCGGCTCGCCGGCGGCCGCCGGCCGGCGTGCTAAACTCGGTTTGGACACGTCGTCTTAGGGCATCGGGCGATGCCCTCTCGCCCACCGCAGCGAGGGAGGAGCAGGACCTTGTCGTCGAGCGGTTTGAGCTTCGGTCTGACCTACGAGGGGGAGACCATCCCGATCACCCGCGAGATCATGATCGTCGGGCGCAGCCGCTCCTGCGACATCCCGATCAATGATCCCAGCGTCAGCCGCCGGCACGCCCGCATCCTGATCTCGCCGGCGCAGATGGTGGTCGAGGACCTCGGCTCGAGCAACGGCACGCTGGTCAACGGCAAGAGGATCCACGACCGGCAGACCCTGGGCCATGGCGACCAGCTGATGCTCGGCGACGCCGTCCTGGTGGCGCAGGTGACGTCGGCCGGCGACGAGCCCCCGCCGCCGCCGCCGCCGACCGCCCCGGGCGACGCCACGATGCTGCTGCAGAGCCAGTCGGTGGAGCTGGCGGCTCAGGTCGAGACCACCGCCGACCCGCCGCCGGCGGCCCCGCCGCCGGCCGCCGGCCAGGCCGCCACCAAACCGACCCTGCCGGCGGTGGAGCTGGCGGGGGGGGGCGATCCGCTGAGCACCATGCGGATGCCGCCGGCGCCGTCGCCGGAGGGGGGCGATCCCCTCGGCACCATGCGGATGCCGGCGGTGCCGCCGTCGGAGGGGGCCGATCCGCCGAGCACCATGGGGATGCCGCCGTCGCCGGAGGGGGGCGATCCGCTGAGCAC
>RFGL01000493.1 GCA_003697015.1 Acidobacteriota bacterium
GGCTGAGCGCGGCGGCCGTCTGGCACTGGCGGCGGTGCTCGCCCTCGGTCTCGGCCTGGGGGCGATGCTGATCTGGCAGAGCCTGCCGGGAGGCATGGCGGCGACCGTCGACGCGGTCGACGGCACCCTCTTCCAGGTCGGCGAGACGGCCCACATTCCGATCGCGACGGGGACCGAGATACGGGAGGACGAGCGGGTGCGCAGCGGCCGCGACGGCGGTGCCGTGCTGGCACTCACCGACGGCTCGCGGGTCGAGCTGCGGCCGCGAACCGAGCTGTCGATCGACCGCGGCTTGCGCGGCACCACCATCCGCCTGGCGCGCGGCAGCGTCATCGTCCAGGCCGCCGACCAGCGCCAGGGCAAGCTCTACGTCGCCACCGACGACTGCCTGGTCTCGGTTACCGGCACCATCTTCTCGGTCAACCACGGCACCAAGGGTTCGCGGGTGTCGGTGATCGAGGGCGAGGTGCGGGTCGATCAGAACGGGCGGGAGACCGTCCTCCATCCCGGCGACCAGATCACCACCAGCGCCAACCTCGGCCTGCTGCCCCTGGGCGACGAGATCGCCTGGAGCCGCAATGCCGACCGCTACCTCGAGCTGATCGGCGAGCTGGCGGTGCTGCGCCAGGAGCTCCTCGACCGCGTGCCGCGGCCCGATCTGCGCTACCACAGCCGCCTGCTCGACCTGATGCCCGAAGGCACGGTCTTCTTCGCCGCCGTGCCCAATCTGAGCCAGACCCTCACCGAGTCGTACCAGATCGCCCTCGAGCGGCTGGACGAGAGTCCGGAGCTGCGCGCGTGGTGGGAGGCCCACGACGGGCCGAGCACCATCCAGCCGGTGCTCGACGACGTCGTCGCCCGGCTGAGCGAGGTCGGTGGCTACGTCGGCCAGGAGCTCGCCGTCGGCGCCTTCCAGCGCGGCGACGACTCCGGCGCGCCGCTGGTGCTGGCCGAGATCGTCAACGCCGCCGCCCTGCGCGCCTTCATCGAAGAGCAGATCGACACCTACACCGACGGCGACGTGCCCCTCGCCTTCCTCGACGACCCGCTGGCGCCGGCGGCGGGCGGGGAGCGCCTGTGGATCTGGCTGCACGACGACCTGCTCGCCGCATCGCCGGACCTCGAAGCGGTGCGCGGCGTCGCCCGGCTGGTCCTCGAGGAGGAGAGCAATCCCTTCGCCGGCAGCGACTTCCACCAGCAGATCGCATCCCTCTACAACGAGGGGGTGAGCATCCTGGTGGCGGTCGATCTCGGCGAGGTGGTGAGCTACGCCACCGGCCAGACCAGCGACGAAGACCGCCGCGCCATGACCCTGGCGGGGGCCGACAACCTGCGTTACCTGATGCTCGAGCAGAAGCACCTCGACGAGATCACCGAGCACCGCGCGGTGCTCTCCTTCCGCTCGCCGCGCCACGGCATCGCCTCGTGGCTGGCGGAACCGGCACCGATGGGTGCTCTCGACATGGTCTCCCCCGACGCCAAGATGCTCGCCGCCTTCGTGGTCAAGGACCCGGCGGCGATGCTCGACGAGCTCAACGCCATGTTCAGCGACGACGAGCGGGCGGAATTCGACCGCGAGCTGGCGGCGATCGAGGAGGAGCTCGGTCTCTCCCTGCGCGACGACCTGGCGGCGACCATCGGCGGCGAGGTGGCATTCGCCATCGACGGCCCGATGCTGCCCTCGCCGAGCTGGAAGCTGATCGTCGAGATCTACGATCCGGCGCGTTTCCAGTGGGCGATCGAGCAGGCCATCGTCCGCGCCAACCTCAAGCTGGCACAGCTCGGCGAGGAGGAGATCGAGCTGCAGCAGGAGGTCGTCGGCGGCCGCACCTTCTACACCCTGCCGGCGCGGCTGACCGAGATCCACTACACCTTCGTCGAGGGCTACCTGGTGGCGGCGCCGTCGCGCGGCCTCCTCGACCGCGCCATCCGCTACCGCGAGTCGGGCTATACCATCGTCGACTCGCCGCGCTTCCGCGCCCTCTTGCCGGCCGATCCGCGGGAGAATTTCTCCGCCGTCCTCTACCAGGATCTGGCCAGCCTGCTGCAAGGGGTGGTCGAGCGCTTCGGCGAAGACCGGCTGACCGAGGAGCAGAAGGAGGCGATCGGCAACGCCGGACCGACCCTGGTCTATGCCTACGGCGAGAGCGATCGCATCATCGTCGCCGCCACCAGCGACGGCGACCTGATCGGCGGCAGCCTCCTCGGCCTCCTGGGACTGCAGCTCCCCGGCGACCTCGACGAGGTGTTGCATGAGGTCACCGGCGGCAGCTGAGGCCGGCCGCCATCGCATCGGGCCGGTGGGCGCTCACCGCCGCCGGCCCGATGCTCTCGACGGTGGAACATTGCGCCGCCGCCGCGCGTATGCCTGATCATGATCGCCGCCTTTCCGCCCCCTCCTGGGGGCTCACCGCTGATCGACGAGAGGACCCATGCCCGGCGTCATTGAGCTCGAGGGGTTGTCGGTGCGCTTCGGCAAAGTCGAAGCCTTGCGCAACCTCAGCGGATCGTTCTCCGGCCGCGCCATCGGACTCCTGGGACCGAACGGCGCCGGCAAGACCACCCTGATCCACACCCTGCTCGGATTTCACCGTCCGAGCGCCGGCTCGGCGCGGGTCTTCGGTCACGACGTCCGCCGCAACGACAAAGCGGCGCGGGCGCTGATCGGCTACATGCCCGAGCGCGACAGTTTCATCGCCGGCATGAGCGCGGTGCGCTTCGTGCGCATGATGGGGGAGCTTTCCGGCCTGCCGCCGGCGCAGGCCCTGGAGCGCGCCCACGAGGCGCTGTTCTACGTCGGCCTGGGGGAAGCCCGCTACCGCATGCTGGAGACCTACTCCCTCGGCATGAAGCAGCGCGCCAAGCTCGCCCAAGCCCTGGTCCACGGCCCCAAGCTGCTCTTCCTCGACGAGCCGACCAACGGCCTCGACCCCCCCGGCCGCGAGCGCATGATCAAGCTGATCAAGAACGTCCGCGATGCCGGCGACGTCCACGTCATCCTCTCCTCGCATCTCCTGCGCGACGTCGAGGAGTGCTGCGAGGAGGTGCTGATCCTGAAGGACGGCAAGATCGCCCGCTACTGCAACCTGGAAGAGGAGCGGCGGGCCAACCGCAAATTCCTCGAGCTCGAGATCGCCGGCGACGTCGACGCCTACGTCGCGGCGGTGCGGACCCTGGGCTGCGAGAGCGCGCGGGCGGGCAAGCGCCGGATCAAGATGGTGCTGCCGCCGGAGCTCAGGATCCGCGAGCTCTACCGCCTGGCGGCCGAGCAGCGGGCTCAGATCCGCCATCTCGACTACAAGAAGGATTCCTTGCAGGACATCTTCTTGAAAGCCATGGACCTCGATCCGCTGGGGGACGCCGATCATGGCCGTCTACGAGCATAGCTACAGCCGCTACCCCGGGCCCTTCACGCCCGCCTGGTCGCGCTTCCTCGTCCTGCCGCGCTTCGCCTTCAAGGACGTCTTCAAGTCGCGGCTGCTGGTCTTCTTCTACGCCCTCAGCGTCCTGGTGCCGGTGTTCTACGGCCTCGCCATCTACGCGCTCAACAACCTCGAGGTGCTCGACAGTCTCGGCAATGCCGGTGACGAGCTCGGCCGGATGCTCAAGGTCGACGAAACCTTCTTCAGCGTCTTTCTGCTGGTGCAGTCGGGCTTCGCCTTCTGGCTGACCGTCTTCATCGGTCCCGGCCTGATCTCCCGCGACCTGGCCAACAACGGCCTGCCGCTCTACCTCAGCCGGCCGATCTCCCGCGCCGAATACGTCCTCGGCAAGCTCGCCGTCCTGCTCCTTCTCCTCTCCGGCATCACCTGGGTGGCGGGGCTCTTGCTCTTCCTGCTGCAGTCCAGCATGGCGGGCTGGGAGTGGCTGGCGGCAAACCTGCACGTCGCGGCGGCGATCGTGGTCACGTCGACCCTGTGGATCCTGGTGCTTTCGCTCCTCGCCCTGGCGCTTTCCGCCTGGTTGCGGTGGAAAGTGGTCGCCGGCCTGCTCTTCGTGATGATCTTTTTCGTCGGCGACCTCTTCGCCCTCCTGGTCAACATGCTGTTCCGCACCGAATGGGGTCATGTCTTCAACTTCGACCAGTTGATCCAGATCGTCGCCGCCTCGATGCTGGGAATCCGGCCGCCGGACGGTCCGCCGGTGTGGGGCTGCGTGCTGGCTCTGCTGCTCTTTCTCGGCTTCTGCCTCTTGCTCCTGCATCGCAAAATCCGCGCCTACCAGGTGGTGAGCTGAAATGAACGAGCACGCGATCGCAACCCGGCCAGGCGTCGCCGCGACGACGCAGCAAATCGCTCGGGCGGACGAGACGGTGGTGTTCGACAACGTATCGAAGTTCTACGGCGAGGTGCTGGGGGTCAACCGCATCAACCTGACCCTGACCAGCGGCATCATCGGCCTGGTCGGCCCCAACGGCTCCGGCAAGACCACCCTGATGAACCTGATGACCGGTCTCCTGCGCCCCACCGAGGGCACCATCCGGGTGCTCGGCATCGGCACCGACGAACCGACCCGGCTCTTCCGTCTGATCGGCTACTGCACCCAGTGGGACAGCTTCCCCCGCGGGGTCACCGGCTACGAGCTGATCTACGGCCTGCTGCGGGTCCACGGCTATCCCCACGCGCGCTCGGACGAGCTCGCCTGGGAAGCCCTCGAGCGGGTCAAGCTGGTCGACGCCGCCCACCGCAAGGTGGCGGGCTACAGCAAGGGCATGCGCCAGCGGGTCCGCCTCGCCCAGGCCCTGGCCCACAAGCCGCGGGTGCTGGTGCTCGACGAGCCGCTGAACGGCCTCGACCCGATGGCGCGGGCGGAGATCATCGGCGTCTTCCAGGGATGGGCGGCGGAGGGGTACCACGTGATCATCTCCAGCCACATCCTGCACGAGGTGGACATGATCGCCGATCAGGTGATCCTCCTCTCCGGCGGCTACGTCGTCGCCGAGGGGGAGATCGGCGGGGTGCGCACCGACATCGAGGAGCACCCGATCCAGGTGCTGATCCGCTGCGACAAGGCGCCGATCCTGGCCTCCAAGCTCTTCGAGCACGACCACGTCGTCGAGGTGACGATGCACGACGACCGGGACGGACTGCTGGTGCGCACCAAGGACGCCAATCGCTTCTACCTGGCGCTGAACGAGCTGGTCCTGGCGCACGACATCGAGATGGAGACCATCACCGTCGCCGACGCCGACGTGCGGGCGGTCTATCAATACCTGATCGGCACCGAAGGGGAGGCTACGCGATGAGCACCACCATCGATCCGGTCGCCGGCGCGGCCCGCGCAGGCGGCGATCCGACCGGGGCCTTCGGCATCGACTGGGCGCTGATCCGGCGCCAGATCGGCGGCATCCTCCGCCTCGAGATCAGCAAAAACCTGATCGGCGGCCGCGCCCTCATCCTCTACGTCCTCGCCTTTGCGCCCGTACTGCTGGTCTCCTTGTGGGTGGTGGTACCGATCGACAAGGGCCTCGGAGGCCCGGCGAGCGGCGCCGCCATCTTCGCCAACATCTTCCCCTTCTACGTCCGGGTATCGGTCTACCTGAGCGCTCTGCTCCTCTTCATGAGCCTCTACCGGGCGGAGATCCTCGAACGCAGTCTCCACTACTACTTGCTGACGCCGATCCGCCGCGAGGTACTGACCGCCGGCAAGTACCTGTCGGCGTTGATCGCCATGAGCCTGACGTTCGCCCTCAGCACCGCCCTGCTCTTTGTCCTCTTCTGCGCACCGTGGGGAGTCGGCGAACTGATGGGCTATCTCTTCCGCGGCCCGGGGATGGGCAATCTCCTCGCCTATGTGGGGATCGTGATCCTCGGCTGCGCCGGCTACGGCGCCGTCTTCCTGCTCGCCGGGCAATTCTTCCGCAATCCCCTCGTCCCCGGCCTGGTGCTCTGGGTCTGGGAGTTGATCAACTTTCTCCTGCCGCCGCTGCTCAAGAAGATCTCCGTCGTCCACTACCTGCGCTCCCTCTACCCCATCCCGGTGGTGGAGGGTCCCTTCGCCATCATCGCCGATCCGACGCCGGCGTGGCTCTCGATCCCCGGCCTGCTGGTCTTCACCTCCCTCGTCCTCATCGCCGCCGGCTGGCGTGCCCGCCGCATAGAGATCACCTACGGCGGCGAGTAGCCGCGGCGGCTCGATCCCTGCGGCCGCCGCCCGCGGGGGATCGAAGAGGGATCGAAGATGCTAGGGTAGGGCCATGTCCATGAGGGGCGATGACGTCCGCTCTCTCCGCGTAGAAGGACGAATCGAGCTGGCCGGCGAGATCGGGGACGGCCTCGCCGAGGACCCCCATCATCACCACTCTACGAGCGTCAGCGTGAAGGCTTGGGAGCCGGATTCTTGGACGCCCTGAGCGATCGCCCGGACCCGATCGAGGACCACCCCCGCGTCTCTCTGGCCATTCCGGTCTACAACGAGGAAGAGGTGCTGCCGGAGCTTCTCGCGCGCACCCGCAAGGTGCTCGACGAAACGCCGGGCGGGCCGCACGAGATCGTCTTCGCCGACGACGGCTCGCGCGACGGCACGCCGGAGCTGCTGGCGGCGGCGGCGCGGCAAGACCCGCGGATCGTGGTGGTGCGCCTGTCGCGCAACTTCGGCCACCAGGCGGCGATCACCGCCGCCCTCGACCACGCCTCGGGCGACGTGGTGCTGGTGATGGACGGCGACCTGCAGGATCCGCCGGAGGCCCTGCCGCGCTTCCTCGACCGGCACCGCCAGGGCTTCGACGTGGTCTACGCGCGGCGGGTGGGGCGCCGGGAGGCCTGGTGGCTGCGCGCCGCCTACCGCCTCTTCTACCGCCTGATCGCCGCCCTCGCCGATCTCCGCCTGCCCCTCGACAGCGGCGACTTCGCGCTGCTCTCGCGGCCGGTGGTCGACGCCCTGCGGGCGGCGCCGGAGAAGAACCGCTACCTGCGCGGCCTGCGCACCTGGGTCGGCTTCCGCCAGACCGGCATCGAAGTGCCGCGGGCGGCGCGCGCCGCCGGCCGCAGCAAGTACAGCCTGAACAAGCTCCTGCGCCTGGCCTTCGACGGCATCTTCGCCTTCTCCGTCGTCCCCCTGCGCATCGCCACCTGGCTCGGCTTCGGCGCCATCCTGGTGTCCTCGGCGTACGCCGCCTACGCCCTGGTGGCACGCTTCTTCCTCGACCGTTCGCCCCAGGGCTTCACCGCCCTGATCACCGCCATCGTCTTCCTCTCCGGCGTGCAGCTGGTCTTTCTCGGGGTGCTCGGCGAGTACGTCGGCCGCATCTACCGGGAGGTCAAGCAGCGCCCCCACTACGTCGTCGAGCGCCGGCTGCGGAACGCGGGGGATCCTTCTTCCGGCTCGTCTCGCCGACGACGGGACGCGGGCTGAGCCCGCCGGCATCGGCGCGAAAGGAGGCGCGAGGATGGACCCGGACTACGGCCGACGTTACCGGGAGCTCTACCGCCGCCACTGGTGGTGGCGCGCCCGCGAGGCGCTGGTGCTCGAGCGGATCGCCGCGCTGGCGCCGGCGGGCGGCTTCGGCCGGATTCTCGACGTCGGCTGCGGCGACGCCCTGCTCCTGCCCCGCCTGCGGCGCTTCGGCCGTCCCCTGGGCCTCGAGGCCGACGCCGCCCTCATCAGCGACGCCACCCGGCGCAGCGGCGACGTCGTCGTCGCCCCCTTCGACGAGCGATTCCAGCCCGACGAGCCCTTCGGCCTGATCCTGATGCTCGACGTCCTCGAGCACCTCGCCGACGACGTCGCCGCGCTGCGCCATGCCCGGCGCCTGCTGGTGCCGGGGGGCGTGCTGTTGATCACCGTCCCGGCCTTGCCCGTCCTCTGGACGCGCCACGACGACCTCAACCATCACCACCGCCGCTACGATCGCCGGCGCTTCCACGACGTCGCCGCCGCCGCCGGCGTCGCCGTCGAAAGCGCCCGCTACGCCTTCCACTGGCTGGTCGCCGCCAAGCTCCTGGTACGTCTCAAGGAATGCCTCCGGCCGGGCGAGCCGCGACCGCCGTCCATCCCGCCGGCGCCGGTCAACCGCCTGCTCTACGCCTTCTGCCGTCTCGAAGCCGCCACCTGGGGCCGCCTTCCCTGGCCCGCCGGCAGCTCCCTGGTCGCCGTCTGCCGCCGGGGGCGCGAGGATCTGAGATGATCGGCCGGCACGATCCCGTCACCCCAGGCAGAGGGAGAGGCAAGCCACAGGAGAAACGAATGAAGATCAAGCTCAGCAGCGTGATGGTCAGCGATCAGGAGAAGGCCCTCGCTTTCTACACCGGCGTTCTCGGCTTCGTGAAGAAGAACGACATCCCGATGGGCAGCCACCGCTGGCTCACCGTCGTCTCCCCCGAAGGGCACGACGACGTCGAGCTGCTGCTGGAGCCGTTGGGCTTTCCCCCCGCCCGCAGCTTTCAGAAGGCGCTCTACGACGCGGGCATCCCCGCCACCGCCTTCGCGTCGGCGGACGTGCAGGGAGAGTATGACCGGCTGGTCGGTCTCGGCGTGAGCTTCAAGACCGCTCCGACGCCCGCCGGTACCACCATCATCGCCGCCTTCGACGACACCTGCGGCAACTGGATCCAGCTCTACCAGGACCAGGACTAGCCGCAGACGCTGAGGTAGCTCATGAAATCGCGCAGGGTGGCCTCGTCGGCGACGGTGCCGGCGAGGCTCTGAGGGCTGGCTTCGCCGGCCTGCGGCGCTTCGACGGCCGGGGCCTCGGCGGCGAGCTCGGGGCGGCGCTGCAACCAGGCGGCGACCCGCATCCGCTCGTCGTCCGGGCAGTCGACCGCGGCGAGGGTGAAGATGCCGGGAACGCGGCCGTCGCGCTCGGAGATCTCGCCTTTCTGCACCAGGTAGCGCACCACCTGATCGCCGGAGTCGAAGCGGCCGCGGCCCAGAATCTCGCTGCGGCGGAAGTCGACCTGCATCTGATCGAGCACCTTGGCCGAGTCTTCTTCGCCCTCGAGATAGCGCTCGAATTCTTCTTTGTCCTTGTCCTCGATCTTGATCTTGACGAAGAAGAAGACGCGCTCGTGGCCTCCGAGGTCCTCGACGTTGCCGGCTTCGACGGGAGGGCCGTCCGACAGCACCGCCATGTCCATGATGAAGGGCACGCTCAAGGTCATCTGTGCGTGGTACCCCGGCGGCAGCTCGTCGGTGCCGAGCAGGGCGAGGGCGCGCTCGGTGCGCACCGCCGGATCGGTGATGCCGCGGGCGACCTGGCGGAAGCCGAAGTAGCCGGCACCGGCGATCGCCAGTACCAGCAACACGGCAAAGGCGGCACAGCCGCAACCGACGTAGAGCCAGGGGGAACGTTTGTTGCTCATCGCAGTGCTCCTCTCGAACCGGTGGACGCTCCGGGAGGCCGTCCCCCGTCAGGATCCGGGACGGCACCTACATGCAGACGTCGATGCCGGGACCGAAGCCGAAGTCGGCGCCGACGTCCTGCACGCAGGTGAGCCCGGGGGCGCAGTCGCTATCCCTGTCGCAGTCGCCCTCGCCGAAGCTGCACGGGCCGCAGACGTCGCAGAAATTGCCCGCCCCCGCCGGCACCGGGCAGGCGCCGCCGCCCGCGGGAACGCAGACGTCGATGCCGGGACCGAAGCCGAAGTCGGCGCCGACGTCGTCGGCACAGATGAGGCCGGCCTGGCATTCCGAATCCCGGTCGCAGTCGCCCTCGCCGGCGCCACAGGGGCCGCAGACGGTGCAGAAGGTGCCGCTGCCGGCCGCCACCGGGCAGGCGCCGCCACCGCCGCCACCGCCGTCGTCGTCGCCGGGCGAGACGCAGACGTCGATGCCGGGGGGAAAGCCGAAGTCGGCGCCGACGTTGTCGGCGCACACCAGGCCGCTCCGGCATTCCGAATCCCGATCGCAGTCGCCCTCGCCCTCGTCGCAGGGACCGCAGTCGGTGCAGAAGCGACCGTTGCCCACCGGCACCGGACAGCTGCCGCCGCCGCCGTCGCTGTCGCCGTCGCCGTCGTCGTTGCCCGCGGCGACGCAGACGTCGATGCCGGGACCGAAGCCGAAGTCGGCGCCGACGTCGTCGGCACACACCAGGCCGCTCTGGCATTCCGAATCCCGGTCGCAGTCGCCCTCGCCTTCGCCGCAAGGACCGCAGTCGGTGCAGAAGCGACCGTTGCCCACCGGCACCGAGCAGCCGCCGCCACCGCCGCCACCGCCGCCGTTGGCGTTGAAGCCGTTGACGCGCATGCGGCCGGTGCCGTCGGGATCGAGCCAGTCGCGCAGGCGGCTCTGGCGGTTGTTGCCGTCCCACGCCACCGACAGGCGGCCGAAGCAGTCGAAACCCGAGGGATTGCCGCAGGATGCCGTGCCGCCGGAAAGGAAGCCGATCAAGCGGTTGCCGGACCGGGTCCACAGGCCGCCGCCGGAGGAGCCCGGCTCGGTGGTGCCCTCCTCCCAGTCGTCGACGAACCAATGGGTGTCGTCGGGGCTGGAACCGATGCAGCTGCCGTCGATGGTCAGCGGGTCTTCATTGAAGCTGATCGCCTTCTCGTCGGCGCTGGGATGGTGGATGGCGAAGGTGCGGTTGGGCACGTTGCCGCTGCGATCCCAGCCGGTGTAGTAGACGTCGAAGCTGGGGTCGGGACGCTCGTCGAGCTCGAGCAGGGTGAAGTCGACGTCGCGCCGGCCGGCACGGAAGGTGGCGCCGTTCTGCGTATCGTTCAAGGAGCCGCCGGAGAGGGCGCCGCAGGTCGGCGACTCGTAGTTCCAGAACACCACCACGGTAAAGGCATTGCCGGCATTGACGCCGCAGTGGTTGGCGGTCAGGAAATAGGGCCGGCGGGAGCGCGGCACGTCGGCCACCAGCTGGCCGGTGCAGAGGCCGAAGCCGCCGAGGGAGTAGCGCGCGACGCTGCGGATCTGATCGCGGAAAGGATCCCCCTGCGGGCAGACGACGTCGACGTTGCAGGGACCTTGCTTGAGCTGGGGCTGGCGCTTGAAGAGGTCGCGGTAGCCGGCACCGACCTGGCCCAACACCAGCTCCGGAGCGAAGGCGGCGTCGTCCGGCACGAAGAGCTCGATCACCGCCCGCGAGCCGGGCACCGGCGGCGTCCACAGCTGGCGGTGGCTCTTGTTGTCGTGCTCGTCGTAGGGCCCCTCGTAGTAGGACGGCTCGTCCTCGCTGATCAGGTGGAGGGTGGCTCCCGGCGGCAGCTCGTAGGTGGTGAAGCCGAAGTTGAGGTCGGTGGCGCCGGGGGCGTAGACGCGGTAGCGCCACAGCTGGCCGCCGTCGGGAAGGTACTCCCAGATGCCGTGGGTCGCCGGGCTGACGTCGACCTTCTCCGGCACGGCGTAGCGCAGGGGGCCGGGCGTGCTCCGCGCCGCGTCCTCGGCCTTCAGCCGCTCGGCGTCGACCGCCGGCAGGGTCATCACCTCGAAGGTTTCGAGGGGTAGCGCCCGCGCCTCGTCGAAACTCTTCGGCGGCGGCCCGTGACGCCCCTCTGCCGCCCCCGCCAACGCCAGCGCCAACGCCAGCGCCAAGGCGCCTCGCCACCGCCATCCGCATCGTCCTGTGGAGCCACCCATGGAAGCCCTCCTCACTCGACGTCGTCCGGCAAGACCACCAGCCCCGCACCCCGGCGCAGGCCCGTGCCTCGCTCGCCATGTCACGGCAGGATAGCACAGGGACCGGCGCCGGAGGCCTTGCCGCCCTACCCGCGCAGGGCGGTGAGGATGATGCCGGGGAGCTTCCAGGGGGAGGGGCTGGCCTCGAAGGCGACGAGCTTGCGGGCCATCGCGAGGGCGGTCTTGTGGCTGGGGAACCAGATCGGTTTGGGGCTCATGCGCCAGGGGGAACGGACGACGGTCTTCTCGACGCGGGAGAACATCAGGGTGTTGTGCACCACGCCGATGCCCGACTGGACGTCGTAGACGTCGTGGCCGGGGTAGGCGCCCCAGGGAGGGACGACCAGACCGTAGCCGATCGCCGCCCAGTTGTTGATCGATACGGTGCCGTAGCGCAGCTCGGCGATGGCGCGGTCGAGGGCCTCGGCGTTCTCCGGGTTCTTGAGGCTCTTGGGGTGGATCAGGATGGTGGCGTTCAAGGTGCCCCACAGGCGCCGGTTGGCGAAGTCCACCGCCCGGGCCAGGAAATCCTTCACCGTCGGCGCTTCGAGGGCGGTCTCGGCGAAGAGGCCGCAGAAGGCTTCGGTGCGGTAGCAGATCTCGCCCTCGGCCTGGGGATCGAGGTCGGGAATCATCGCCCAGGGCAGCTCCCCGTCCGCCGGCCGGCCGAAGCGCTCCGCCTCCGGGTGCGCCTCGAGGAAGGTGCGGAACCGTTCCTCGGCGCCGGGGTAGTAGGCGCGGCGGGTGGGGATGCGGGCGAGCTCGGCGCGCAGCCGGTCGAGGAGGCCGCGGCGCTTGGTCCACCCTTTGCTGGTGATCAGCACGCGGGTGGCGTTGCAGTTGAAGCCGGCGTTGTTGGTCAGCATGGCGGCCAGATTCTCGGCCTGGTAGGCGAGGTCGGCCTCCGTCCACGGACCGGGCGCCACGATCACCGGCGAGACGTTGCCCAGCTCGGCGGAGATCGGCTTGTCGTTCTTCGGCTTGCGCTGCGCCTTGCGCAGGCGACCCTCCTCCCCCGGCCCGAAGACGATCGCCTCCACCGTCTTGTCCGAGCCGGTGATGTGGATCTCGTCGACCAACGGGTGCTCGCAGAGGTAGGAACCGACGTCGGCGCCGCCGTAGACCAGACGCAGCACCCCCCAGTCGAGGAGGGCCTGGAAGCCCTCCGCCAGCAACGGCCCGAGGTAGGCGTTGAGCGGGTGCAGCTTGTAGACCACCACCCGGTTCTCGACGAAGAGCTTGTAGAGGGCGTCCATCGGCCCGATCGACGACACGTTGCCGGCGCCGAGCACCAGGGAGATCCGGCCGCGGGGATCCCGCTGGTGGTAGGCCACCGCCTGGGTGGCGGGCAGCTCGCCGGCGGCGACGCCGGGCTCCATCCACACCTCGGCGCTGACGCCGCCGTAGAAGATGCGGTCGTAAATCCGCTGGGGGAAGACCTGCGCCACCACCCGGCCGTCCGGACGGGTGGTCACCGGCCCCGGGATGCGCGGCCGGCCGTAGCGCTCGACGTCGGCCAGGGCGTCGTCGAGGAGCGCCAGATTGCGTTGGATGAAGTAGGGGCCGGCGAGCCACTCCTCGGCCGCGGTCGAGGTGCCGGCGGGGATGCCCTCGGCCTCCCGGCAGGCCTCCGCCCAGGGCTCGGCGACGCGGGCGAAGTCCCGCCCCAACTCGCGCAGGATCGCCCGCCGGTCGCGGACCGGCAGGCGCGCCCAGCGATCTTTCTGCGCCGCCAGCTGCTCGACCGCGCGGTCGATCTCGGCGCGCGGCGTCGGCGGCTGGGCGCCCTCGATCTCGCCGTGTTGGGGAATGCCGGTGACGGTAGTGCTCATGGGTCTCTCCTGATCGTCGGCGGGTGGTGAGCTGGTGCGCCCGCATGCGCCTCGAGGGCACGATCCTACCAGGAGCGATGATAGGCTGCGCCCTCGCGAACCTCGTACCGCCGCTCGTTCCGGAGGCCCCGATGCCCGCCGTCCGTCCGCTCTGTCGCCGCTCCTTGAGTGCCCTTCTCGCTCTCGCCCTGGCCACCGCCGCCGGCGGCGGCGAGCCTGCCGGCGAACCCTTCACCCTCGCGCAGCTGTTGAGCTACCCCCAGCCTTCGTCGCTCACCGCGGCCCGCGACGCGCCGCGCCTCGCCTGGGTGATGAACGAGGGCGGGGTGCGCAATCTGTGGACGGCGGCGGCACCGGACTTCGAGCCGCGCCGGCTCACCGCCTACGACGCCGACGACGGCCAGCCGCTCGACGCCCTGGCGCTCACCGCCGGCGGCGAGGTGCTGGTCTACGCCCGCGGCTCGGGGCCCAACGCCGCCGGCGAGATCGCCAATCCGAACAGCGATCCGGCCGGGGCCGAGCGGGCGATCTGGGCGGTCGCAACCGACGGCTCCGGGCAACCCTGGAAGGTGGCGGTCACCCCCGGCGTGCCGGTGGTGGCGCCGGCCGGGGACCGCTTGGTCTACGCCCAGGGCAGCCGGGTCTTCGCCGTGCCCCTGGCGGCTCCGGACGGCGCAGCGGGCGACGCCGAGCCACCGGCGCCGCAGCGGCTCTTCCAGGCCCGCGGCAGCCTGGGCCAGCTCGCCTTCGCCCCCGGCGGAGAGCGCCTCGCCTTCACCAGCAATCGCGGCGATCACAGCTTCGTCGGCGTCTTCGATGCCGCCGCCGGCCGCATCACCTGGATGGCGCCGAGCGTCGACCGCGATCAGCATCCGGCGTGGTCGCCGGACGGCCGTCGCCTGGCCTTCCTGCGCGCCCCCGGCTTGGAGATCGGCCAGCGCCCCGACCTCACCCGCGGCAACCGCTTCGCCGTCTGGGTCGGGGACCCGGAGAGCGGCACCGCCCGCGAGCTCTGGGCCTCCCCCGGGGACGACGGCGGATTCGCCCAGTTCTACCCCGCGACGGCCCTCGCCTGGGCCGGTGACGAGCGCCTGATCTTCACCTCCGAGCACCACGGTTGGCTCCACGTCTACGCCCTCGATCCGGCCGGGGGCGAGGTCGTCGACCTCTCCCCCGGGCCCTACGAGATCGAGTCCTTCGCCGTCTCCCCCGGCGGCGAGACGGTCTACTTCTGGGGCAATCACCAAGACCGCGAACGGCGCCACCTGTGGCGCGTGCCGGCCGCCGGCGGTCCCCCGGCGCCGGTCACCTCGGGCGACGGCATCGAGGTCGAGCCGACGCCGCTGGCGGACGGCGTCCACCTCGCCCTGCGCCGCGCCGACGCCCGGCGGCCGATGGCGGTGGCGGTGGTGCGCGGCGACGGCGGCGGCCTGCGCACCATCGCGCCGGCGGTGCTGCCGGCCGCTTTCCCCGCCGCCCGGCTGGTGGTGCCGGAGACGGTCAGCTTCACCGCCGTCGACGGCGCCGAGATCCACGGCCAGCTCTTCCTGCCGCCGGAGGCCGCGGCCGGCGGCCGCCACCCCGGGGTCCTCTTCCTGCACGGCGGACCGGTGCGCCAGATGCTCGGCGGCTGGCACTACAGCAGCTACTACGCCCACTGCTACGCCTTCAACCAGTACCTGGCCAGCCGCGGCTACGCGGTGTTGGCGGTCAACTTCCGTGGCGGCATCGGCTACGGCCGCGACTTCCGCCTCACCCCGGGGCAGGGGCCGCGCGGCGCCTGGGAATATCACGATGTGCGCGCCGCCGGCCGCTTCCTGGCGCGGCGGCCGGAAGTCGACGGCGATCGCATCGGCCTGTGGGGCGGCTCCTACGGCGGCCTGCTGACCGCCATGGGCCTGGCCCGCGACTCGCAGCTCTTCGCTGCCGGCGTCGATCTCCACGGCGTCCACGACTGGGCTTTCCGCGCCACCGACTTTCCCCTGCCGGGGGGCTTCTGGGGCCTGGGGGAGGACGATCTCGAGCTGGCCTACCGCTCGTCGCCGGTGGCGGACGTCGGCGGCTGGCGCTCGCCGGTGCTCTTCGTCCACGGCGACGACGACCGCAACGTCCTCTTCCAGCAGACCACCGACCTGGTGCAGCGCCTGCGCCGCCGCGAGGTCCACGTCGAGACCTTGATCTTCCCCGACGAAGTACACGGCTTCCTGCGCCACGCCAGCTGGCATCGCACCTTCGTCGCGGCGGCGGACTTCTTCGACCGGTTCCTGCGGCTCCCGGCGGCCGATCGGGGGAGCGACGAGCGGTAGCCGGATCAGGAGGCGGAACGCGGCTTGGCGATCGCCAGCCGGCCGGAACGCGAGCGGGTGGGGGAGCGGGAGAGCACCTTCATCTCGATCAACTCGATGCCGGCATCCGACATCTGCTTGCGGAAGGTCTCCTCGTAGGTGACCGAGCCGAATTCGATGGTGGTGACCTTGTTGAGATGCGGCTTGATGCGCTCGACGAGGTCCGATTTCTTATCCTGGAAGGTCTGGGTGAAGATGATCCGCCCGTCCGGCTTGAGCAGATTGTCGGCGATGTGTCGCAGGGCCGCCTCGGGCTCGGGCAGGAGCATGAAGCTGCAGCTGAAGTAGACCACGTCGTAGGAGCCGTCCCGGTGATCGTAGATCGATTCGAGGCGCACCTTGACCCGGTCTTCCAGCCCGTGTCGGATCAGGTTCTTGCGGCAGCGCTCGAGATACTGCGGATTGACGTCGAGGCCGGTGACCCACAGGTCGCGGCTGAGCACCAGGTCGCGGTTCTTGGTCAGGGCGCTGCCGGTGCCGATGCCGACGTCGAGCATGTGGCTGCCGACCGGGACGTGCGCCAGCACCTCGCGGTAGTACTTGACGGTCAGCGGCACCATCACCGCGTCGTAGATCCAGGCTTTCACGCGTCTCCGACTTTCACCGTTTCGGCCTCTGCCCGCGACCAGCCCGAGCGCACCAGGTAGTCGACGATCCGGCGGCCCCGGTGGGGCCAGAGCGGATGCGGCTCGGCGAGCAGCTCGTCGGCCAGGCGAGCGGCTTCTTCATGGGTCGAGCGGCCGGACTCGGCGCTGCGCCGCAGCACCTCGAGGGTGCGTTGATAGACGCCGTAGGGCGTCTCGCGGTCGAGGTGTGCAGCGATCGCCGGGTCGTCCGGCAGCACGCCGTATTGCTCGTTGGCGCAGTTGACGATACCCATGCGATTACACAGGAAGTCTGGCACATAAACGATGCCCCGCGCCAGCAGGGCGGCACCGTCGCGGTCCGGGCGGGCCAACTGGTTGTTGGCCGAGCCGCAGACGATCGGCGCGCGGATCCGCCCGATGGTGTCGGGATTGAGCACCGCGCCGACGGCGTTCGGTGCCAGCACGTCGCAGGGCTCGGCGAGGATCGACGCGTCGCCGGCCGGCGCCGGCCGCAGGGTGAGGGGGGCGCCGGGAAAACGCCGTTCGAGGGCCGCGATGCGACCCTCGTCGAGATCGCTGCCGGTGATCCGCGCCACGCCGCGGGCGAGCAGCTCCTCGACCATGAAGCCGGAGACGTTGCCCAATCCCTGCATCGCCACCGTCTTGCCCGCCAGCTCGCCGCGGCCGGCGTGGGCGAGCGCGGCCTCCATCGCCACCACCACGCCGCGGGCGGTCAACCGGCTCGGATTGCCGCTGCCGCCCACCGCCTCGGGAACGCAGGTGACGAAGCGGGTGGTGCGATGGACCCAGACCATGTCCTCCGGGGTGGTGCCGACGTCCTCGGCGGTGACGTAGCAACCGCGCAGGCTGGAGACGAAGCGCCCGTAGTCGCGGTAGACTCGGGCGCGCAGCTCCGGGTCGCGGTGGTCGCGTCCCGGCCGGCGGGCGATCAAGCCCTTGCCGCCGCCCCACCACAGGCCGGCGAGAGCGCTCTTCTGGCCCATGCCGAGGGCCAGGCGCAGGCCGTCGCGCACCATCTCGCCGAGGGTGTCGTAGGACCAGAAACGCAGTCCCCCCTGCCCCTGGCCGCGGCGGGTGTCGTGGAGGAAGGCGGCGAGCAGGTGATCGCTCTCGCGGCCGATCTCGAAGAAGCAGGCTTCGTGACGGCGGTAATCGGGGCAGGCGGCGATCTCCGCCGCCTGCTCCGACACGGCGGCGTCGCTGGCCTGGACGGTACCGGCGGCGGAGGTCACGGCCCAGGCGCGGCGCAGACCGCGCGCACGCAGGGTCTCGATCAGGGCTTCGGGGGGTTGGCTCCACAAGCTCAAGGGCTCACTCCTGCGACCGCCCGCCGGCCATCTCGCCCGGAGCCGAGCTCGGTCGTCGTCCCGCCCCGTGCGACGCGGAGAAGACCCTCGCATGCACGCCGGCGGCGGGCGGATTCTACACCTTCCAGACCACCCGCCGGAGCACGACCCGCACGCGGCCGGCGATGGGGATTCTGCCGCGCACCTCGAGGGGCAGGCGGGTCGCCGGCTCGAGCAGGATGGAAACGTCGCCGGAAAGACCGAGGAAGCGGAAGTCGCTCTCCTCCGCCTCGCCGAGGGGGACGGCGTGGACCGCGATCTCCAGCGCCTCGACCTCGCCGTCGCGACGCGACGTCTCGCCGCTGCGCTCCTCGTCGTAGCGCGCGCGAAGGCGGATCGCCCCCTTCACCTCGAGGGTCAGGCGGTGGAGCTTGCGGCGGGAGTAGGCCAGCACCTCCAGGCGGTCGCCGGGGCGGGCGAGTGCGTCGCTGGTCACCAGGTAGAAGAGCGCCGCCGGCTGGGTGACGACCAGCCCGGCGGCCGGCGCCGGCACGGTCTACGGCTGGCGGCCGCTCTTGCGCACGCTCCAGGCCCCCGGGCCGAGCTTGGACTCGGGCTCGTCGCGCGGCTCCAGGCGGTGGCGGCCGACGCCGCCGGCGGTGAAGCGATCGGTGCGCTGGTAGGGCTTGTGGCCGGTCTGCAGGCTGCGTTGTTGGAGCGCCCGAGCGTCCCCCGCGTCGAGCCAGGCGTCGATGATCGAGCGCCGCTTGCGCATCGTCGAGTCGAGGGTGATGCGCGCCACCGTCGCGCCGCTCGGCGCCACGGCACCGTCCTCCGCCACCAGCTCGGCCTCCGCCTCCAGCCGCGGCAGCAGGGCGAAGCGCACCTCGGTGCGGGCCTTGATCAACAGTTTCGACGCCTCGAAGGTCAGCGCCTGCCAGCCCACCCGCGCCGGGTCGAGACGATACGCCGGCGCGCCGTCGCCGCCGGCGGCGACGGCGACGGCGGCAACGATCAGCAACACGCTCGTCGATCGCGGATTCACCATGCCTCCGCCCATCATACGTCGCCCGCGGGCGTGCAGATCCTGATCATGCCGCCGGGCCGCCTGGGCGACGATGCGGCGATCGACTAGACTAGCGCCGCCATGACGAGAAGGAGACGCGGATGATCCCGGTCAAGAAGGCCATCGCCGAACGCGCCCACGTCGCCTCCCTCGACGAGTACCGGAAGCTCTACCGCCGTTCCCTCGACGAGCCCGAGGCGTTCTGGCGCGAGCAGGCCGAGCTCCTCGACTGGTTCCACCCGCCGGCGACCACCGGGCAGTGGGACTACCACGAGGTCGACTTCAGCTGGTACGAGGGCGGGCGCTTGAACGCCTGCTGGAACTGCGTCGACCGGCACGTGGCGGCGCGCGGCGACAAGACGGCGATCATCTGGGCCCAGGACGAGCCCGGCGACTACCAGCGCATCACCTACCGCGAGCTCCAGCGCCAGGTCTGCCGCCTGGCCAACGTCCTGCTCGCCCACGGCGTGCGGCGCGGCGACCGGGTGTGCATCTACCTGCCGATGATCCCCGAGCTGGCCTACGCCATGCTCGCCTGCGCCCGACTCGGCGCGGTGCATTCGGTGGTCTTCGGCGGTTTCTCCGCCGACGCCCTGCGCGAGCGCATCGTCGATGCCGGCTGCCGGGTGGTGATCACCGCCAACCAGGGGCTGCGCGGCGGCAAGACCATCCCGCTCAAGGCGACCACCGACGAAGCGATCGCCGGCCTGGAGCTGGTCGACACGGTGCTCGTCGCCCGGCGCACCGGCCACCAGCCGGCGATGCAGGAAGGGCGCGACCACTGGCTCGACGAGGAGATGGCGCGCCAGCGCGGCAGCTGCCCCGCCGAGTGGATGGACGCCGAGTCGCCGCTCTTCGTGCTCTACACCTCGGGCTCGACCGGCAAGCCCAAAGGCGTCCTCCACACCACCGGCGGCTACCTGGTCTACGCCGCCTTCAGCCACCGGGTGATCTTCGATCTGCACGACGACGACGTCTACTGCTGCGCCGCCGACGTCGGCTGGATCACCGGCCACACCTACATCGTCTACGGCCCCCTGGCCAACGGCGCGACGACCGTGATGTTCGAGTCGATCCCCACCTACCCCGACGCCGGGCGCTACTGGCGGATGGTCGACGAGCTCGGCGTCACCATCTTCTACACCGCCCCTACCGCCATCCGCGCCATCGCCCGCGAAGGCGATCGGTGGGTCAAGCGCTACCGGCGCCGGAGCTTGCGCATCCTCGGCACCGTCGGCGAGCCGATCAATCCGGAAGTGTGGCAGTGGTACCACGACGTGGTCGGCGACGGGCGCTGCGCGGTCGTCGACACCTGGTGGCAGACCGAGACCGGCGGCATCTTGATCACCCCCCTGCCCGGCGCCACCCCGCTGAAGCCCGGCTCGGCCACCCTGCCGTTCTTCGGCATCGAACCGCTCCTGGTCGACGACGACGGCACCGTGCTGACCGGCAACGACGTGCGGGGCAATCTGTGCATCGCCCGCTCCTGGCCCTCCCAGGCGCGTACGCTCTTCGGCGACCACCAGCGCTTCAAGGAGACCTACTTCAGCCGCTATCCCGGGCTCTACTTCACCGGCGACGGCTGCCGTCGCGACGCCGACGGCTACTACTGGATCACCGGCCGGGTGGACGACGTGCTCAACGTCTCCGGCCACCGCCTGGGCACCGCCGAGGTGGAGAGCGCCCTGGTCGCCCACGAGGCGGTGGCCGAGGCGGCGGTGGTCGGCTTCCCCCACGAGGTCAAGGGCACCGGCATCTACGCCTACGTCCTGATCAGCCACGGGTACGAGGAGCGCGACCCGCAGGAGGTCGTCGACCTGCTGCGCCAGCAGGTGCGGAAGGTCATCGGCCCCATCGCCACCCCCGACCGCATCCAGATCGCCCCCGGCCTGCCCAAGACCCGCTCCGGCAAGATCATGCGCCGCATCCTGCGCCAGATCGCCGCCGGCAACTACGACGACCTGGGCGACGTCAGCACCCTCGCCGATCCCGGCGTGGTCGACAAGCTGATCGCCGCCCACAAAGCCCACGGCTGAGAGCGGCGGGAACCGGATCAGGTCGTCCCAGCGCGCTCGGTGAGAGCGCTGATGGCGTCGACGACCCGCGGCCAGACGGCGCGGGGCAGGTCGTGGCCCATGCCCTCGACGACCAGCAACTCGGCACCGGGGACGGCGCGGGCGACGTCGAGCCCGCCGGCCAGGGGCACCAGGGGATCGCGGTCGCCGTGGATCACCAGGGTGGGCAGGCGGAGCCGCGCCAGGGCCGGGCCGCGGTCGCCGTGGGCGATCAGCGCCACCAGCTGGCGGGCGATGCCGTCGCGGCTCAGGCCGCGCTGCCAGGCGAGCTCGGCGTAGCTGCGAAAGAACGCCTCCTCGAACGGAAAGGCCGGGCTGCCGATGGTGCGGAAGAGCTCGACGAAGCGCTCGACGTACTGCTCGCGGCTGCGTACCCGGTTGCGGCGGACCACGGCGCGGATGGCGCGGGCGGTCGGCCGGCGGCGCCGGTTGCCGCCGCTCGCCATGATCGACGTCAGGCTCAACACGCGCTCGGGCCGGCGGATGGCCAGGGTCTGGCCGATCATGCCGCCCAGGGACACGCCGCAGACGTGGGCCCGCTCCACGCCGAGGACGTCGAGCAGGCCGGCGGCGTCGCCGGCCATGTCGTCGAGGGTGTAGGGGGCGCGGACCGGGAGCCCGAGGAGCGCGCGCAGGATCGCCCGCAGCACCGGCGGGTGCCCGGCCTCCTTCAGATGGGTGGAGCGGCCGACGTCGCGGTTGTCGAAAAGCACCAGGAAGTGCCCGCGGTCGGCCAGGGCCTGGCACAGCCCCTCGGGCCACAGGTACATCTGCGACGCCAGCCCCATGATCATCAACAGCGGCCGGCCGGCGGGATCGCCGAGGGTGCGGTAGCACAGCTCGATCCCTCCGCAGCGGGCCATCCGTTCGTCGGAGAACGACCAGCGGCTGCTCGGCGGCGGCCGCCGCCGGCCCGGGGCCGCGGCGTCGGCACTCGGGGTCGTCACCGCCCGCCTTCCTCCAGCATCCGCGCCCGGTAGTGACGTACCGGCACCGGGCCCAGCGCCATCATGCCGTCGAGAAAGGATCGGAGATCGAAGGCGTCGCCGCGCGCCGCGCGCACGTCTTCGTAGAGGCTCCACACCTGCTGGTAGCCGAGAAAGTAGGTGGTCAGCTGCGGCGTCGAGGTGATCGCCCGGATCCACATATTGGCGGCGAACTGCTCGTCCTGCAGCGCCTCCTCCCGCACCAGGCGCAACACCTCGTCGCGGCTCATGCCGTCGCGGTGGACGCGGACGTCGACGATGGTGCGAGCGACGTTCTCGAGCTGCTTCTTGAGATGCGCCAGGCGATCGAGGGGGCCACCCCAACCGAGGTCGAGGAGCAGCCGCTCGCAGAAGGTTCCCCAGCCCTCGACGTAGACCCCGTCGGCGAAGAGCGCGCGCACCTTGCGCGGGTGACGAGCGGCGAGCTTGAGCTGCAGGTAGTGGCCGGGGATCAGCTCGTGGGGCGCGATCATGCGGTTGAAATGGTCGTTGAAGTCGCGGAAGAAGGCCTCGCGCTGCTCGGCGGTGGCGTCCTCCGGCGGCGCCGGCAAGAAGAAGAGGGTATCCGCTTCCGGTGCGTAGGGACCGGCGGGATAGACCCCGCCGACGCTCTGGCCGACGAAGTAGGGCGGCGAGCGGTCGGTGTGGAGGGTGAGCGGCAGAGGCAGGGTGATGAGGGAGCGCTCGGTGACGAAGTCCACCAACTCATCGATCAGCCGCCGGTACTGGGCGACGAAGCCGCCGGTGTCGGCGGCGCGATCCTCGCTCAGGCGAGCGAAGAGGGTGCGGATGAGGGCGACGTCCTCCGCCGGCGGCGGGCGCTCGGGGAAGATCCGGGGCCATGCCTGGCGGCCGTAGGCAGCGGTCTCGGCACGCTTGGCGGCGAGCGCCGACTCGGCCTGGGCGAGGACCTCCGCCACCGGCGTGGTGACGCCGGTCACCAGCCGGAAGCGTTCGGCATAGAGCTCCGCACCGAGACGCGGATCGCCGGCCGCGCGCCGCCCCA
>RFGL01000494.1 GCA_003697015.1 Acidobacteriota bacterium
CCCGGCGCCGCTCAGCCGTCGTAGCGCATCAGCACCACGTCCTTGCGGCTCAGGCGACTTGAGTAGACCATGGTCATGCGCTGGCGCAGCTGGCGGGGAAACGACGCCAGGGACGCTTCGTCGGCCACCAGGTAGACCGGGCCCGCGGCGGCGGCACGCACCAGCTCCTGCGGGCTGGCGAGCTCCTTCAGGTAGATGCCGTCGGAGTAGAAGTTCACCCATCGCACCACGTTGCCGAGATCGAGGCCGAAGACCGGCCGGCCGGCGGCACGCGCCGGCGCGGTCTCGTCGCGTACCACCACGGCCAATTGCCGCCCCGACTTGATCGGATCGAGGGCCGGAAAGACGAAGGTCACCGCCAGCAGGCCGGCCGCGGCCATGGTGACGGCGCTCCACCGCACCGCCGCCAAGGCGCGGCCGCGCAGCGCCAGCGCCAGGATCAGGACGCCGCCGGCGCTGAGTACCGCGGCGAGCGCGGCGGCGGGCACCAGCAGGTCGTCGCTGAAGCGCGGGGCGGCGATCGGCGCCGCCACCCCGAGCAGCACCATCAGGGCCCCGATCACCCCCTGCGGCACGCTCACCCAACGCCGCCCCGGGATCGCGGCCGGCGCCGCCGCCGGCCACCAGCCCGCCACCGCCGCCACCAACCGCGCGTTGAGGAGGGCGAAGGCGGGGACCGCCGGCAGAATGTAGAGATCCCGTTTCTCCGCCGACAGGCTGAAGAAGACCACCACGAAAAGAGCGTGGATCAGCAGGTAGCGGTCCTCCGGCTGGCGGCGGCGGCGCCAGGCGAGCAGCAACGCCCCGGGCAGCAGCAGGCTCCACGGCATCAGGGCGTAGGGCAGCACCTTGAGGTAGTACCACGGCGGTTGTTCGTGATGCATGCCGTGCATCGCCCGGTCGACGAAGTGCTCGCGCAGGGCGCCGGCCACCGAATAATCGCCCCCCCAGCGGCTGGCCGCCGCCGCCCACGCGCCGGCGACGAGGACGAAGAGCAGCGGTCCCGCCAGCGGGGCGAAGGAGCGCCAGCGCCGGAGCCGGCGGTCGGCGGCGAGGGTGAGAAGAGCGATGCCGAGGGGCAACAGCAGCCCGACCGGGCCCTTGGCCAGCACCGCCAGGGCGGCGGCGCCCCAGAAGATCAGCCCCGCCCGCCGCCCCTCGAGCTCGCCGGCGCGGAAGCGGACGAAGGCGTAGAGGGCGACGAGGATCAAGCAGGTGAGGAGCGAGTCGATCTGCGCCGAACGCGCCTTGTCCCAGAAGATGTAGGTGGTGGCGAGGAGATACCCCGCCAGGGCGCCGGTCCGCCGGCCGGCGAATCGAGCGCCCAGGCGCATGGTCAGCCACAGGGTGAAGAGCGCTGCCAGGAGGGACGGCAGGCGGGCGGTCAGGGAGGTGACCTGGCCGAGGGGGAGGGAGAAGAGGGCGATGGTCCAGAAGAAGAGCGGCGGCTTGTCGGTGGTGACCTCGCCGTTGACGTGGGGCACCAACCAGCGGCCGTCGGCGATCATCTCCCGCGCCCCCTCGCCGAAGTAGGGCTCGTCCGGGGCCCACAGGTCGTAGCCCCACAGATTCCAGCCGCAGAAGAGGAGAGCGAAGAGCAGCACGGCGCGCGGCGCCAGCAGGTCGTCGCCGGAGAATGAGCGGGCGGGTTTCATCGGTCGTCCTCTCGGTCTTCAGCCGGCGCGCTGCGGCAGCCAACGTTCGAGCCAATGCTGGAGGATCACGACCGTCCACAGGGGCCGGGCGTGATTGGCGGCGCCGGCACGGTGCTCGGCGAGCAGCCGGCCGACGCCGGACGGATCGAGAAGCTGCTGGCGGCGCAGGCGTTCGGGCGCCAGCAGGCGGTCCACCTCGGCCTTGAGGCCGCGGTTGACCCAGCTCGCCACCGGTACGCTCAAGCCGCGTTTCTTGCGGTAGACCGCCCGCCGCGGCAGCCATTCGAGAGCGGCCTCCTTGAGCAGGTACTTGGTGGTCAGGCCGCGCACCTTGACCTCTTCCGGCAACGCCAGCGCGAATGCCGACAGCCGCCGGTCGAGGAAGGGCGCGCGGGCTTCGAGGGAGCTCATCATGGTGGCGCGGTCGATCTTGACCAAGAGATCGTCGGGCAGGTAGGTGGCGTAGTCGACCAGCATGGCGCCGGCGGCGCCCGGCGGATGGTCGGGGATCGACGGCAGGATCGATGCGCCCTGCGGCACCGCGGCCATCAGCTTGTGCGCCCCGCTGCCGAACCATGCCAGATGGCGTTCCAGCCAGGGTTTCTCGGCGTCCGCCAGGAAGCGTTTGAGGAGGAATTCGAGGGTCACCTTGCCGTGGGAGGCGGGCAGCCAGCCGACCGCCCGGCGCAGGCCTCGACGCAGGGGCGCCGGCAGGGCGAGGAGGCGCGGCACCAGCTTGTGTCCCAGGTAGGTCGGATAGCCGCCGAAGAGCTCGTCGGCACCCTCGCCGCTCATGATCACCTTGACGTGCGGCCGCGCCTCGCGGGTGAGCAGGTAGGTCGGCAGGATCGCCGGGTCGGCGAGGGGTTCGGCCAGTTTGGCGGTCACCGCCGCGAGCGCCTCCCCGAGCGACGCCTCGTCGACCACCACCTCGCGGTGCTCGGTACCGAAGCGGGCGGCGCATTCCCGCGCCCAGTGGCTCTCGTCGTAGGAGCGTTCGGCGAAGCGGGCGTTGAAGGTGTAGAGCCGGCGCTCGGGGTCGGCGCGGGCGGCGATCGCCGCCACCAGCGCCGAGTCGACGCCGCCGCTGACGAAGATGCCGGCCGGCACCTCGCTCGGCACTTGGCGGCTTATCGCCTCCGCCAGCAGCCGCCGCAGCTCCTGGAGGTGCGGCCCGGGGGGCGCCTCGGCGGCGGCCAGGGCACGCGGATCCCAGTAGCGGACGACCTCCTCGCCGGCGGCGGAGAAGCGGGCGAAGGTACCGGCATCGAGCTGGCGGATGCCGCGGAACGCGGTGCGCGGCGCCGGCACGTAGCCCAGGGCGAGGTAGCTGTAGATCGCCTCCTCGTCGAGCTCCCGGGGCAGGGACTCGTCGACCAGCAGGGCGGGGATCTCGGAGGCGAACCACACCTCCTCCCCCCGGCGGCGGTAGTAGAGCGGCTTCTCCCCCGCCCGGTCGCGCGCCAGGGTGAGGACGCGGTCGGCCTCGTCCCACACCGCCAGGCCGAACATGCCGTCGAGCTCGGCGATGCCCTCCGCCACCCCGCGGGCGGCGAAGTGGGGCAGCAGCACCTCGACGTCGGAACGCGAGCGGTAGGGGAAATCACGGTAGCGCCGGCGCAGGTCGCCGGCGTTGTAGATCTCGCCGTTGCACGCCAGGCAGCGCCGGGCGGCGGGGTCGCAGAAGGGTTGATCGGCGCGCTCGTGGAGGTCGACGATGCGCAGCCGGCGGCAGCCGATGCCGGCGCCCGGCCGCTCGATCACCCCATGGCCGTCCGGCCCGCGGTGCGCCAGGGCCGCCGCCATCGCCCACAGCAGCTGCGGCCGCCGCAAGGGCCGGTCGGCGAGGGAAACCATGCCGTAGATGCCACACACGTCGGGGCCTACCTGTCGGCCGTCGTCGCCGGCGCCGGCGCCCTGCGCGCCGCCGGGGGCGGTCCTGGCGGGCGGGGATTCGACGGCGGGGTACGCGGCGGTCGTTGCATGGGGTCGGATCGGGCTCGCGGGTCTGGAGGCTGGCCCATACTAGCGCGCGGCTGCACCGACGGACGAAGAAAAAGCCGGCCCCGCAGGAGGCCGGCCTTCCCTGCCGAGGGACGGAGCGCCGGATCAGTAGAGGTCGTCCATGTCGCCGGCGCCGGCGCCCTTCTTCTTCTCCTCCTTGACCTCGGTGACCAGGGCCTCGGTGGTGAGCAGCAGGCCGGAGATCGAGGCGGCGTTCTGCAGCGCGTTCTTGGTCACCATCGCCGGGTCGATGACCCCCGCCTTGAACAGATCCTCGACCTTGCCGGTTTCGGCGTTGTAGCCGGTGGCGCCGTCGGTCTCGAGCAGCTCGCGGACGATCACCGAGCCCTCCTCGCCGGCGTTGGCGCAGATCTGACGGGTGGGCTCCTCCAGCGCCCGGCTGACGATCTTGACGCCGACCGCCAGGTCGCCCTCCGCCTTCACCTCCCGCACCGCCTTGACGGCGCGCAGGAAGGCGACGCCGCCGCCGGGCACGATGCCCTCTTCGACCGCCGCCTTGGTGGCGTGCATGGCGTCCTCGACCCGCGCCTTCTTCTCCTTCATCTCGGTCTCGGTGGCGGCGCCGACGCGGATCACCGCCACGCCGCCGACCAGCTTGGCCAGCCGCTCCTGCAGCTTCTCGCGGTCGTAGTCCGAGGTGGTCTCCTCGATCTGCGCCCGG
>RFGL01000495.1 GCA_003697015.1 Acidobacteriota bacterium
GCCGGCGCCGCAGCGCCTGCGCGGCCGCTTCACCCTGCCGCAGCTCGACACCGGCAACTACCTGCTGGAAACCGCCCTGGCCGACGGCAGCGCCACCGCGCCGCGGCTTCAGGTCTACGTTCTGGGGGCGGAGCTGGCGCGCGACGACGCCCCGGCGTGGACCGACGTGCGGCGCCTGTTGGCGGGGGAGCTCGAACGCCCCGGCCGCCGCCGGCTGAAGCGTCTTCAGAGCCAGAAAGAGGCCGTCGCCGCCCTCACCGCCGCCTACCGCGACAGCCTCCAGCGGCTCGCCTCGGGAGCGACGGGGGAGGCCCTGGAGCTGCTCGAGGCGACCGAGGTGGCGGCGGTCGAAGACGACGCGGCGGCGGCGCCCGGGCTGCTCGCCGCCGCCCAGGGCGGCGTCATCGCCGACCTCGCCGAGCGCGATCCCGAGTGCCTGGTACCGCTGCTGATGCTCCACCTCGAGCTGCACGACCGTTACGTCGAGGCGCGGCGCTTCCCCCTCGCCGCCTTCGCCCGCGACCGCATCGTCGACCTCGCCGAGCGCTACGCCCGCAACGCCACCAGCGAGCGCGCCCCGGTGCTGGCGTCGGAAGCGCTGGCCGACCTGGGGGCGTACCTGCTCCACGCCCAGTTGCGCAACCCGGGCCGCAACATGCTCGAACGCGCCCTCCAGCTCGACGAGCGCAACGTCTTCGCCCGGCTCGACCTGGCGGTGGCCCTCGAGCGTTTCGGCGAGTACCGGCCGGCGGTGGCCGCCCTGCGCCGTCTGACCGAGCTCGATCCCGAGCTCGGCGAGGCCCGGCTGCGGCTGGCGATCAACCTGGCGCGGATCGGCGAGCGCGCCGAGTCCGAGCGCCAGCTGCGGCGGCTGATCGCCGGCGGCGCCGACGACTGGCTGCTGGCCATCGCCTACCAGGAGCTGGCGCGCCACTACCTGGCCGAGGCGCGGCTGGAGGCGGCGGTGAGCCTGCTGGACGAGAGCATCCACCGCCTGCCGCAGGAGGGCCGGCTCTACCTGCTCCTGGCCTACGCTCTCGACCGCAGCGGCCGCGCCGGCCGCGGCCGCGAGATCCTCGACGCCGCGCCCCTGGCGACGCGGGAGGCGTCGCCGCGCAATCGCTACAACCGGCGCCTCGCCGGCGACCGCACGCTCGCGCGCCGGGCGCTGCGTCGCGGCAGCCTCGCCCGTCTGCCGGCCCTGGCGCTGGCCCTCGGCGGCGGGAGGCCGGGATGAGACGCCGTCTGCTCTGCGCTCTCCTCGGCGCCGGCCTCGCCGCCTGCCCGGCGGTGGCGATCGACGTCTTCGTGCGCCAGCCGCTGCCCTCCAAGGCGGTTTTCGGCGAGGTGCTGGTCGAGGTCGAGGTGCTTTCCGCGCGCGACGTCGCCGCGGTCGAGGTGCGCCTCGACGGCGAGCTCGCCGGCCGCTTGAGCGCCCCGCCCTGGCGCCTGGTGGTCGACGTCGGCGACGAGAACCGCGCCCACGTCTTCGACATCACCGCCACCGACGTCGCCGGCGAGTCCGCCAGCCGCCGGATCGAGACCCCGGCCCTCGCCACCGGCATGCAGGTCGACCTCGAGCTGCAACAGCTCTACGTCACCGTCACCCGCGGCGGCCAGCGGGTGCTCGACCTGCCGGAGGAGCAATTCGAGATCCTCGACGACGGCGAGCCGCAGGAGATCGTCACCTTCGAGAGCGGCGACGTGCCGTTCAGCGCCGTGCTCCTGATCGACACCAGCTTCAGCATGCGCGGCGAGCACCTGCGGGCTTCCCTCGCCGGCGTCCAGGCCTTCCTCCAGGACATGCGGCCGCTCGACCTGGCCAAGGTCGTCCTCTTCTCCGATCAGACCCTGATCACCACCCCCTTCACCGGCGACCCGCAGCAGGTGGCGGCGGCGGTGGCGGCGGCGCGGGCGGACGGCGGCACCGCGATCAACGACCACCTCTACCTGGCGCTCAAGGCCCTGGAGTCCCACCAGGGCCGGCGGGTGGTGATCCTGCTCAGCGACGGGGTCGACGTCGAGAGCGCCCTGCACATGGCGGACGTGCGCTGGAAGGCCGGCCGCTCGTCGGCCTTGATCTACTGGATCCGGCCCAGCGCGGCGGCGCTCGAGCGCTTCAACTACTACTCCGCCTGGCGCAACCCCGACGAGCACCGGCAGGAGATCGACGCCCTGGTGCAGGCGGTCAGCGACAGCGGCGGCCGGATCCACGACATCGAACGCCTCGAGGACGCGCCGCGAGCCTTTCGCGAGATCCTCGCCGAGCTCCGGGAGCAGTACGTCTTCGGCTATTACCCCAAGGAGAACCGCAATGACGGCGCATGGCACGAAGTACGGGTTCGGGTGCGCGCCTCCGGCACGCGGGTGCGGGCGCGCGGTGGTTACTACGACGACCGACTGCAGTAGGCGGCTCGCCGCCTCGGTGATGCTCGCCGCGCTGCTCGCCGGCGCCCCCGCCCTCGGCCAGCAGCGCGACGCGCCGGCGGCGCAGCCGGGGGAACGGCCGGGTACCTTCGGCGAGGTGCTCGAAGTGCGGGTGGTCAACCTCGAGGTGGTGGTGACCGACAAACACGGCGTGCGGATCAGCGGCCTCGGGCCGCAGGACTTCGCCATCCTGGTCGACGGCCGCGAGGTGCCGGTCGAGTACTTCACCGAGATCCTCGGCGGCCGGGTGCTCGACGCCGGCGGGACGAAGGCCGCCGGCACCCTGCCGGTGCTGGCGCCGGGGGAGGCGGTGGGCACCAGCTACCTGGTGTTCATCGACGAATACTTCTCCCGCCCGGAGGACCTCGACCGGGTGTTGGTGGCGCTGCACGACCAATTGCCCAACCTGGGTCCGGGGGACCGCATGGCGATCGTCGCCTACGACGGCAAGACCCTGAGCATGCTCACCACCTGGAGCCAGTCGGTCGAGACCCTGGAGCGGGCGATCAAGCGCGCCCGTCGCCGGCCGGCCCACGGCCGCCTGCGCGAGGCCGAGCTCAGGAGCTACGACGTCATCGGCCGCGCCGGCCTCGACGATCAGTTCCGGCTGCGCGCCGAGGAGCTGATCGACACCGAGTTCGATCCGGAAGAAACCCGCCAGGTCGAGCTCCTGACCGGCCAGGTGGAGCGCGTCGTGCAAGCGGCGTCGGCCGCCCTGCGCGGCTTCGGCGGTCCGCCCGGCCGCAAGGTGATGCTGCTCTTCTCCGGCGGCTGGCCCTACGACCCCACCACCTGGGTGGCGAACGACATCCGGCGCACGGTGCAGGAGGGCACCATCGCCTTCGGCTACCACCTCTACCGGCCGCTGATCGACACCGCCAACCGCCTGAGCTACACCGTCTACCCGATCGAGGTCAAAGCCTTCGCCGACCAGCCGATCAACGACCCGAGCGGCGTCACGCCGAGCGCCCCCGAGCGCCTGCGGCAGCTCGAGAACGTGCTCGACCGGGAAGCGGAGGAGGAGTCCTCCCTCGCCTTGATCGCCCGCCGCACCGGCGGCAAGGCGCTGCTCAACGACGCCGGCAACCACGCCTTCGAACGGGTGGTCGAGGACACGCGCTCCTACTACTGGCTCGGTTTCACCCCCAGCTGGCAGGGCGACGACCGGAGCCACGACGTCCGCGTCCAGGTGCGGCGCGCCGGCCTCGAGGTGCGCGCCCGCCGCGGCTACTCCGACCTGTCGCGGACTACCGAGGTGTCGATGATGACCGAGAGCGCCCTGCTCTTCGGCAGTCCGCCGAGCGATCGGCCCCTGGCGGTGGAGCTGGGGGACGGCAAGAAGAGCGGCCTGGGCCGGATGATCCTGCCGATCACGGTCTTCATCCCCCTGAACGAGCTCACCTTCCTGCCCGGCGCCGAGGGCTATCGGGCGCAGATCGAGCTGCGCATCGCGCTCCTCGACGAGCGCGGCAACTCCCTGGAAGAGATTCCGGTGGTGCCCCTCGAGCTGCGCGTCGCCGAGCCGCCCAAAGTCGCCGGCTTCGCCAGCTACGACGCCGGCATCAAGATGCGGCGGCGCAAGCACGACCTGGTGGTATCGCTCTACGACAAGGTGGGCGGGACGGTCTTCTCCACCCGCATGGAAGTGGATCCGCGCTGATCGCCGTAGCCGTAGGGAAGGGGCGACCCCCCAAAAAAACGCCACGTCCGCCCGAGGAGGCATCATGGTTCTCAATCCGCAGCAGCTCGAGATGTGCGAGTCCAGCAGGTGGGACTTCTCCGACCTTCGCGCCCTCTTCCTCAATTGCACCCTCAAGAAGTCGCCCGAGCTCTCCCACACCGACGGCCTGGTGAGGATCTCGCGCGCCATCATGGAGAAGAACGGCGTCGCGGTCGAGGTGCTGCGTCCGGTCGACCACCACATCGCCTTCGGCGTCTACCCGGACATGACCGAACACGGCTGGCCGCGGGACGACTGGCCCGCGATCTACGAAAAGGTCAAGGCGGCGGACATCCTGGTGCTGACCTCGCCGATCTGGCTGGGGGAGAAGTCGTCGGTGTGCACCCAGGTCATCGAGCGCCTCTACTCGACCTCCGGCGACCTCAACGAGCACGGCCAGTACGCCTACTACGGCCGCGTCGGCGGCTGCTTGATCACCGGCAACGAAGACGGCGCCAAGCATTGCTCGATGAACATCCTCTACTCGTTGCAACACATCGGCTACGTCATCCCGCCCCAGGCCGACGCCGCCTGGCTGGGGGAGGCCGGCCCGGGGCCGTCCTACCTCGATCCGGGCTCGGGCGGGCCGGAGAACGACTTCACCAACCGCAACACCACCTTCATGACCTGGAATCTGCTCCACCTGGCGCGGATGATCAAGGACGCCGGCGGCATCCCGGCGCACGGCAATCAGCGCTCCAAGTGGGACGCCGGCTGCCGCTTCGACCACCCCAATCCCCTCTACCGCTGAGCGTCGCCGGAGGCCGGCGACCGAAGCGCCCTTCGCCCCGCCGGCCGATCGGCTAAGATCGGCCGGCGGAGTCGATCGAGGAGACTGGCGATGAGCGTGGAAGTGTTTACCGATCCGTGGGCCGAGGCGCTGGGCGCCGAGCTCAACGACAGCGAGACCTATCGCAAGGCGGCCGCCGACTGGCACGGGGCCCTGGTGCTGGAGATGGCGGGCGGCGACGAGGTGCGCTCGGTCTACCTCGACCTCGAGGGCGGCACCTGCCGCAGCGCCCGCCTGGCCGGAGAAGAGGAGCGCGAGGCGGCGGCGGTGGTGCTGCGCGCCGACGCCGAGACCTGGCAGCGGGTGTTGGCGGGGGAGGTCGCCCCCCTGTGGGGGCTGATGTCGGGCAAGCTGCAGCTGGCCAAAGGCAGCCTCGGCACCCTGATCCCCTTTGCCGACGCCAGCAAGGAGCTGGTGGCGGCGGCGGGCCGCATCGACTGCCACTTCCCCTAGGAGCCCGAGGTGAACGAACGACCGGGCCGCGTCTTTCGGACCACCAGCGGACGGGGTCTCGACCACCGGCTGCCGGCGATGCGCCTGTGGCACAAGTCCAAAGAACGCGGGACGTGGGATCCGCGCGCCATCGACTTCGCGCAGGACGCCCGCGACTGGCGCGCGCTCGACGACCTGGAGCGCGAGGTGATCCTGCACCTGACCAGCCTGTTCCAGGCCGGCGAAGAGTCGGTGGCCCTCGACCTCCTGCCGCTGATCATGGTGATCGCCGAAGAGGGCCGGTTGGAAGAGGAGCTCTACCTCACCGCCTTCCTGTGGGAGGAGGCCAAGCACGTCGAGCTCTTCCGCCGTTTCCTCGACGAGGTGGCGGCGGAGACCGGCGACCTCACCCGCTTCCACGGCCCCAGCTACCGGACGATCTTCTACCGCGCCCTCCCCGCCGCCATGAAGCGCCTGCGCCACGATCCGTCGGCGGTGGCGCAAGCGGAGGCCTCGGTGACCTACAACATGATCGTCGAGGGGGTGCTGGCGGAGACCGGCTACCACGCCTACCACGCGATGCTCGCCGAGCACGATTTGATGCCGGGCATGCAACGGGCGGTAGCCCTGCTCAAGAGCGACGAAGCGCGCCACCTTGCCTACGGCGTCTTCCTGCTGTCGCGGCTGGTCGCCGCCGAGGGCGACGCCGTGTGGGGGGCGATCGAGCGCCGCATGACGGAGCTCCTGCCCGCCGCCCTGGGGGTGGTGGCCGAGACCTTTGACCGGTACGAGACCCTGCCCTTCGGCCTGCGTACCGAGACCTTCACCGACTTCGCCATGAGCCAGTTCCAGCGCCGCATCGGGCGCATCGAGAAGGCGCGACGGCAGACCCTGGCGGAGGTCCTCGGCGGCGAGGACGACGCCGGCGGGGACGCCGCGGCGTGATGATGAACGACCAGCACCCGATCGATCCGCAGGTCATCGCCCGGCTGCCGGCCTCCGCCGGCCGTCAGCTCCTGCGCTACGCCCTCGAGCAGCCGGCGCCGCGCGAGAGCCGGCGCATCTTCGTCAACCGCACCCTGCGCATGGAGAGCATCCGCTACGTCGGCTTCGACCTCGACTGGACGCTGGCGGCCTACCACCAGGATGCCCTCTCCCAGCTCGCCTTCGAGCTCACCCTGGAGCGGCTGGTCGAACGCCACGACTACCCGCGGGAAGTGCTCAAGGCCGAATACCGCGCCGACTTCACCCGCCGCGGCCTGATCGTCGACACCGAGGCGGGGACGGTGCTGAAGATGAACCGCCATCGCTACGTCGGCCGCGCCTACCTCGGCCGCCACTTCCTCGACGGCGCCGAGCGCGCCCGGCTCTACCGCCGCGAGCCGATCAATCCGGCGAGCGCCCGCTTCTCGATCGTCGATACCCTCTTCGAGCTGCCCGAGGTCAACATCTTCGCCGAGCTGGTGGAAGCCAGCCGGCGGCGGCCGCGCCTCACTCTGCCGTCCTACGCCCGGCTGGCGAAGGACATCCGCACCGCCATCGACTCGGTGCACGCCGACGGCACGCTCAAACGCCGCGTCCTCGCCGACCTCGGACGCTACCTGCCGGTCGACCCGGAGCTCGCCCTCGCCCTGCGCCGCCTCGCCCTCGGCGGTCGCAAGCTGATGCTGATCACCAACTCGGAGTGGTTCTACACCGACGCCCTCTGCCGCCACCTCTTCGACGGCGTCCTCCCCGGCTTGAGCAGCTGGCGCACAATCTTCGACCTGGTGGTGGTCGACGCGCGCAAACCGGGCTTCTTCCGCCGCCAGCGCCCCTTCGTCGCTCTCGACGAGCGGGGGCAGCCGCGCGAGGAGGTGGCCCTGCCGGCCTGGGGCGGCCTCTACTCCGGCGGCTCCCGCGAGGGACTGATGCAGCTGATCGACGGCCAGGGGGAGGAGGTGCTCTACGTCGGCGACCACATCTACGGCGACATCCTGTCGACCAAGCTGGCCTCCACCTGGCGCACCTGCCTGGTGGTCAGCGAGCTGGAGGAGGAGCTGGAGACCCTGCGCGGCCTCTCCGCCCAGCTGCGGGTGATGGAGGCCCTGCGCACCGAGCTCGCCGACCTCGGCGGCCGCATGGACGACCTGCGCGACGTCCTCACCCTCTACCGCGAGCTCACCGACGACGGCAGCGAGTCCGCCGCCGCCGACCCGGCGGTGGTCAAGACCCAGGCCCTGATCGACGACCTCCACGCCGAGCACCGCGGTCTGCGCCAGCACACCCGCCGCGTCCAGCGCCGCATCTCCGTCGCCCTCAACCCCTACTGGGGCTCGCTCTTCAAACAGGGCTCCAACAAGAGCTTCTTCGGCGCCCAGGTCGACGACTTCGCCTGCGTCTACACCAGCCGCGTCAGCAACTTCGCCGCCTACGGCAGCAACCACTACTTCCGCGTCCTCCGCGACGCCATGATGCACGACTGGGTGGTGTAGTGCGAAGGGCTGGTGCCCGAACGCGGCTGCGGCTCCATGCCGGGCATCGTCGAACCACCGAGTCGGCGAAGCCGGAACGACCGGTGATCCTTCCCTCCTCTGATACGATCGCGCCAGCGCTGCGGTGAAACGGTGCTGCGGCTTGCAGCCTTGGACAAGGGATCCGGTGGGAGCCTCAGCTGATGGTTGACCGGGCCGATGGCCGGCGGATGGCGGGCGAGGGCGTGCGCGAGACGACGGGGGCGGCCATCGCGGTCGTGCTCGTGCTTCAGGTCGCCTCCTCGCTCCTCGTCAACGCCGTCGTATTCCAGGGTTCGGTCGTCTCAGCGCTCCGGCGGCTCCACCGCGCCACCGGCGGCCTGATCGAGCCGAACGTCGTTGCCAACCTCGTCCCCCTGCTCGTGGTCGTCGGTTTCGGCGTCTTCCTCGTCGCGCGGCTGCGGCCGGCCGATCTGGGCCTCTCCCGAGCCGGCCTTCCCCCGGCGCTCGCCGCGACGGCTGCTTTCTGGCTTACTCTGCAGATTGCTTTCGTGCTCTTCGGCGGCGGCGGCGTCAGCCTGCACCCGGCCTGGCGCGACCCCGGCGCAGGCTACGTCGTCGGCGGCGTTCTCGGTCAGCTCCTCGGCAATGCGCTGGCGGAGGAGGCGGTGTTTCGAGGCTTTCTTTTCCCGCAGCTGCTGCTCAAGATGCGGCACCGCCTGACGGGGCGTACCGCCTTCGTGCTCGCCGCGTTGGCCTCGCAGATCGTTTTTGCGGTCCTGCATCTTCCCAACCGGCTGCTCGTCAAAGGCTTCGAGCTCGGCCCTTCCCTCGCCGCCGACCAGGCCCGCCTCGTGGTCCACGGCCTGGTCTTCCTGGCGCTCTTCCTCGCCTCGCGCAACCTGCTCGTCGCCGTCGGCGTGCACGCGCTCTGGAACGATCCCGCGCTGCTGGTCGCGTCTCCCGGCGGCGTCGCCCACTATCTCGTCGTCCTGGGATCGAGCCTCGCCCTGACCGCCGCGCTGGCGCTTCTGAGACGCCGGCGCTCGGCCGCCCCCTTGCCCGCAGCCGCCGCACGGCGCAGGACGCCGCCGGCGATCGAGGAATGAAGCCGCTTCGAAGGAGGAGACCATGTGTTGCTTTTCACAGCCGGTCGAGCTCGTCGCCGACACCAACATCTTCGCCCGCGGGGACGACGGACGGCAGTTCCTCGCCTACAGCATGAGCTATGCCGCGGCGTCCGCTCTCGCCATGGTCCTGCCGCTACCCGTTCCGCCGGACCCTCCTGAGGACGCCGTCCGCTTTATCGACCTAAAGCGCTATCCGTCGTTCTTCGACCACATGCGCCGCGGCTTTCCCCAAACCATGGCCTATACCCTCGACGCCGCGTCGGCAACGCCGGCCAGGGCGCCGAAGCTCCGGGTGCACGCGGTCGGCGACTTCGAGGCCTCGTTCGTTCCCCGGATCGCCGATTTCGATCGCCTCGACGAGCGCTTTCGCATTCCCCCCGGCGTCTGGCAGCAGCTGCCGGGGCATCGCGACTACGGCTTCGCGGTCTTCAAACTGAAGGCGAGCGTTTCCCTCGCCGGTGACGGCGCTCGCCAGCCGCGCCGCGTCCATCCGATGGCTTTCACCTTCCCCCGGCGCGATCCCGACCTCCTCTTCTTCCCGACCGTCCACGTCCACGATCGCCAGGTCCACCCGCGCGCGACCTTCGACCACATGCTCTACTGCCAGGCCGACCCCGCGACGGAAGCCTACCTCCGAACCTGGGAACGCTCCCACGGCCCCGCATCAACCTTTCTCGACGTCGCCCGCTGCCAAGGCCTCGTCCAACCTCACCAGCCCTGCCGGCGCCTCCCCCTCCGCGGCTCCCTCGACAACCGAGACACCCTCGTCGGCCAGGGCGGTACGTTGCCCCGCTAGAATTCCCGGTCTTTCTGGTCACCGCCGAGCCAGACCACCCTGTGGCCCTTGTCCGGCTGCGGAACTCTCTTACCGGCCTCGAGGTCTTCGGACTTGTGCCGCCACGGTCCGGCGAAACAGTCGACGTAGTTGATCGTGCCTCCGTAGTAGCCCCACTTGTATGCGAGTTTTCGCAAATACCCTTCGAGCACCAAGTGCTTGACGTAGGTCTGCTCGCGACCTTTGTATAACGCCGGATTGAGCAACGTCATGCCACCATTCGTACGACGGACTCCGCCTCGTCGAGACGGCGCTGGCGGAGGGAGATGGGCGGGGGCGTCAGGCGGGCGATGCGCGGCAGCTCGTCGTAGGTGCGGCCGTCGAGCTGGCGGCCCTGTTTTTTCTTTTGCACGCCACCCCACTGCTTGAAGAAGAAGGGCACGCCGGCGGCGCGGCACTGGCGGCGAATCGACACGACCCAGGAGCGGCGCATGGGGCGGGCGCCGGGACCGCTCTCGCCGCCGACGATCACCCAATCGATGCCGCGTAGATCGAGCTCGCCTAGATCCTCGAGCAGGGGTTCGACCGACAGGAAACGTACCGCGGCCGGGGTTCGGCGCAGCTCGTCGATGCGCGGCAGACCGTAGTTGCGATTCTCGACGCTGACCCCGAGCCAGATGTGGCGATGCCGAGCGAGGTCCGGGTGCTGGCTGGCGATGATTCGCCGCATCCTGGCGGCGCGCTTGGTCAAGACCTGATACACGTGCCAGTCCGCCAACCGCATGATCTCGAGCACCGCGGCGACGTAGCGTTCGCCGACGCCCTCGTGGAAGAGGTCGCTCATCGAGTTGACGAAGATCCGGCGCGGCCGCGCCCAGGTCAGGGGATCAAGCAGCTTGTGGGGCACCAGTTTGAGGTCGAAGCCCTGCTCGTAGGGATGGCCGCTCACCCCGCGCCATCGCTCGGCGAAGGTCTCGGCGTAGCAGTGCTTGCAGCCCGGACTGATCTTGGTGCAGCCGCGGACCGGATTCCAGGTCGCGTCGGTCCACTCGATTCGGCTCTGTTGGCTCATGTTACGCTCCGATTACGCCATTCTGCACGATGGCAGCGACGCCGTCAAGGAGGCGTCCGCAACGGCGGCGATCGGCAGAACGGACATCCGCCGGCAAGGCGCAGGGCGGGGGTTTCGCGATAGGGTCGGACGATCTGCAACGCACGTGCTCGTCCGGGCTCGTCGGCCCGGGTGATGGAGGCTTGACGATGATGACTTCACGACGCCGTTCGATCTGGCTCCTGGTCCTGCTGGCGGGGCTTCTCGTCGCCAGCGAGCTCACCGCCCACCCCCATCCGAGCGCCGTCCTGACGCCGGTGGCCCCCGCAGAGCCCTGCGCCGAGCCGGTCCCCGATCTGCCGGCGCTCAAGGACCAGCTGGTCGCCTACCACGATTCCGGACGCTACGCCGACGATCTGCGGGCGGTGGTGGCGCGGGCCCGGGCGTACCTCGAAGCCCATCTCGACCCGGCGCGCAAGCAGGCGATCGTCCTCGACGTCGATGAGACCTCGCTCTCCAATTGGCCGGAGATCGTCGGCGTGAGGTTCGGCTACGAACGGGCGTCGTGGAATCGCTGGGTAGAGCGCGCCGAGGCGCTGGCCATCGGACCCACCCTCGAGCTCTACAACTTCGCCAAGGCCAACGGCGTGGCGGTCTTCTTCATCACCGGCCGGCGCGAGCACCAGCGCGCGGCCACCGCACGCAATCTGGCGGCCGCCGGTTACGCCGACTGGGACGGGCTGACCCTCAAGCCGGACGACTCCGACGTCGCCTTCGCCGCGATCTACAAGGCCGCCGCCCGCAAACGCCTGGTGGAGCAGGGCTACCAGATCGTCCTCACCCTCGGCGATCAGCAGAGCGATTTGAGCGGCGGCTTCGCCGACGCCACCTTCAAGCTCCCCAACCCCTTCTACCGCGTGCCCTGATCGTCAGCCGGCGGCCGCAGCACCACCTGCTGCGGCGGCGCCGGGAGGGTGAGCTCAAGGCTGGCCCGGTCGCCGGAGCCGCGGTCCTGGAGCTCGAGCCGCCAGCGGCCCGGGCTTAGGATCTCGACCACCGCGCGGCCGTCGGCGGTGGGCTGAAGAAGGGTGCTCAGCGAGCGATCGCCGGCGGTCGCTTGCAGGTCGACCCACCGCGGCACCTCGCCGTCCTCCCGCCGCAGGTAGAGCTCGAGGGGAACGGCCGGCGTCAGGGCCAGCTCGAGCGAAGGATCCTCCCCCGCCAGAGTCAGGCGCTGGGTGAGGGTAGCGTAGCCCCGTGCCGTCACCTGCAGGCTCATCTCCACCTGCTCGAAGGTGACGAGGCGGAAGAAACCTTCCCCATCGCTGCGGGCGTCGAAGGGGGTCCCGCCCTTCTCCGACCAAAGCCGGATGGTGGCGCCGGCGATCGGCGAGCCGTCGACACGGTCGATCACCCGGCCGCGTACGCTCGACGTCCGCAGCTCGATCAGCACCTCCTCCTCGTCGGCGTCGACGATCACCTCCCGCTCCACTGAGAGGCCGCGCTGCGAAGCCCCGACGTACAGCCGGCAGACGCCGTAGGGCACCTGGCGGAAGATGAAGAACCCGTCGCCCTGAGTGGTGGTCTCGGCGGTGCCGGCGGCCGTGTGTTCACCGCAGCTCAGAAAGAGCGTCGCGCCGGCCAGCGCCTCCCCGTCGGCCAGCACGCGGCCGCTGAGCCGCGCTCCCCCGGCCAGCTCGACGTCGTGCTCGACCACCTCCCCCGGCGCGTGGATCACCACCCGTTCGCGCGCGCTGCGATCGGGCAGCTTCAGCTCCAGCAGGTGCTCGCCGGGGGCGAGCCCGGCGACGCGATAGCGGCCGTCGAGGCGGGCGACGCCCCGGCGGGTGACGCCATCGCTGGTGGCGAGGATCTGCACGATCGCCAGCTGCCCCGGCTCCAAGCCGTGGATCTCGCCGCGGATCTCGCCGCCCCGCTCGAGGGTGATGAGCAAGGGCTCGCCGGCAGCGGCCGGCTCGAGGAGCGGACTGCGCCACGGGGCGAAGGCCGGATGATCCACCACGATGACGCCCGGCTCGAAGCGCGGCGCCTGGAGGCGGAAGGCGCCGTCGGATCCGCTGCGGGTCTCCCCGACCCGGCGCCCACTCGCCCCGCGGAGGAAGACGCGGGCGCCGTCGACGCCGCGGCCTTCCTCGTCCACCAATCGGCCGTGCCACAGCGGACCGGCGTCCTGCCGCGGTTCGAGCACCAGCTCCAGGTTCTGCTCGCCGCCGTCCGTCAGCTCCACCCGGCGCTCCGCCGGCTCATACTGCGGATGGCTGACGCGGACCACGTACTCCCCCGGCTCCTGGCCGAAGAAGACGAAGCCGCCCGCCTGGTCGCTGGCGGCGTGCGTCGACATGCCCGAGGGGCCTCGGGTCGAAGGGTCGAGCCGGCTGATGGCCACGCCCGCCTCGCTCACCGGCCGGCCCTCGAGGTCGACGATCCGCCCCTGCAGGGTGGCGGTCGGCTTGAGCTCGATCACCACCTCCGGCGGCGGCCGATCGGGGGACAGCTCGACGCTCACCGGCCCGCCCTTTCCCACCAGGCCGGCGACCTCGAGGATCACCCGACCGGGGGCGAGATCGGGAGCGACGAAGCGTCCTTCCTCGTCGCAGCGGACGCTCCGGCCGATCAGGCCCCCATGCTGCCAGCGCTTCACGTTCACCGGCGCCCCCGGCACCGGCTCTCCCCGGGCGTCGATCACCCGGCCGGTGAGGGTGATGCCCGGTTCGAGGACGACGCGGACCTCCTCCTCCACCGCCGGGTCGATGCTCATCTCCCGTTGGACGAAGCCCTCCCGCCGGGCCCACAGGCGTTGCACGTGGCGCGGTACGCCGGTAAAGCGGAAGCTGCCGTCCGCCCGCGAGTCCGTCCGCAAGGCCAGCCCTCCCTGATGCTTGCCAAAGAGGCTGAGCTCGACGCCCTCCAAGGGGCGGCCCTCGACGTCGGTGACCTTGCCGCGGACGGTGGCTCCCGCATCGAGCTGCACGCTGCCGAGGTCGATCGCCTCGCTGCTCCGTTCCAGCTCGATGCCGGGCACGGTGGCCGGCACGAAGCCCTCCGCCCGCACCGTCAGGCTGTAGAGACCGGGTGCCAGGTCGCGGAGCTCGAAGCTCCCGCCCTCGTCGCTGGTGGCTTGGGCGGGGGGTGGACCGGAGTCGGGAACGGGGCTGGCGAGGAGCATCACGCCGGCGCCGGCGACCGGCTGGTGGTCGAAATCCACCACCCGGCCGGTCGCCACCAACCCGGGCTCGAGGGTGATCGACAGCGGCGGCGGCGACTCGCCGGCCGGCGTCTCCGCCAGGGAAACCGCGGCGGGGGCGAAGCCGGGAGCGCGTACCGCCAGGGCGTAGGGCACGCCGTAGGCCAGGGCGGTGAGGCGGAAACGGCCGTCCGGACCGGCGGACGTGCGCCGGCGCGAGGCTCTCGGCGGCGACGAGATCATCATCCGCACCGAGGAGCCGTCGGGGTTGAAGGTCGATCGGGGCAACGCCTGGGCCGTGATCTCCGCTCCGGCGACGCCCTGGCCCGCGCCGTCCAGCACCCGGCCCTCGACGGTCAGCGCCGGCTCGAGGGGGATCTCACGCTCCTCCACCGGCGCCTTCAGCTGCGTGCTGGCGGGGATGTAGCCCGCAGCTGCCGCCTGCACCGAGATCACGCCGTCGGATCGGATCCGCAGGCGGAAGGAGCCGGTGCGGTCGCAGACGGCGTAGGCGCTTGCGCCCCACACCAACGCGCCGGCGATGCCGCTGCCGTCGCCGGCGTCGATCACCCGGCCGTCGAAGGCGGTGGTGGCCGCCAGCTGCCATTGCGGCGGCTCGCCCGGCGCGACGGTCACGCCCCGCTCGGCCAGCGGCAGGATGCCCTCGTCGTCGGCGAAGAGGAGGGGCGGCAGATCGTCGCCGGGCGGCGGCAGGAGGAGGGTGCCGTCGTCGGCGACGCGGCCGAGGGGAAGGAAGGGGTTGAGGAGGAAGGCGTAGGCCCCCTTCGCCGGGCGCCCCTCGGCGGTCACGACCCGCGACGGCACCAGGGCCCGATCGAGGCGCAGGGTGGCGGGCGAGGTGCCGGCCGCCGTCTCCGTCCGGCCGTAGCGGTCGCCGTGCCGCGCCACCAGCAGCAGGCGCGCTTCGGGGTGGGCCGGCACCCGCGCCAGGCCGTCGTCGCCGGTCACCCGCGCGGTGCTCTCCAGCCACCAGCCCTCGCGCGACGACCAGCCCGGCATCCACACGGCAGCGACCAGGCGCGCCCCGGCCAGCGGCCTGCCCTCGGCGTCGACCACCCGCACCGTGCGCTCCACCTCCCGCACCAGCCTCAGATCGGGCAGCTCTTCGTCGGCGTAGAGCGGCTGCAGCGAGTAGAACGCCGGCAGGTAGCCGTCGCGGCGGGCGAGGAGTCGCCACAGACCGTGGCCCGGGGCCTGCAGGACGAACCGCCCGTCGCGCCCGCTCGCCGCCGCCGCGACCGCCGGCAACTCCTTGCCGGCGAAGGCCAGGCGGCTGCGCTCGGCGAAGGCGTATCCCGTCTGGAGCGTCAGCTCGACCCCCTCCACGCCCCCGCCGCCGGCGGCGTCCACCACC
>RFGL01000496.1 GCA_003697015.1 Acidobacteriota bacterium
CAGGCGCTCCGCCGCCGCCGGCTCGCGGGCCGGCTCCTGGGGCGCGGCGGCGAGGCGTACCGGCGCCCGCGGCGGCAGCGGCCGGGCGATGCCCTCCCCTTCCACCAGCCGGTAGCGGCCCCCGGCCTCGACCCCGGCGAAGCTCTCCCTGCGCCCTCCCGGCCAGCGCACCGCGACGCTCTCGATCCGGTCCTCGCGGCCGAGGCCGACGTGCAGCCATTTGCTCGACTGGGAGAGGAAGCCGTCGCCGGCGTAGAGGGTCTCGATCCGCCGCCGCCCGTCCGCCAGCTCGACCTCCACCCGGGCGCCGATGGCGTCGCGGTTGACGCGGGTGCCCTGGAGGCGGAAGGCGACGGAACGGCCGCCGCCGTAGCGCTCGCTGCGGTTGATCATCAGCCGCAGGCGCGGGCCGGTGCGATTGTGCAGCCACAGGTCGAGGTCGCCGTCCTGATCCCAGTCGACCACCGCCAGGGCCCGGCCGTCGTCGGCGAAGTCGAGGCCGCTGGCGGCGGAGACGTCGGCGAAGGTCTCGCCGCCGCAGCTCAGGAAGGCGCAGTTTCGCTCATGGCCCGACCACGAGCGGCCCTGACGCAGCAACTCGAGGATCGCCTGCCAGCCGGCGACGTAGGCCTCGCGGGCGTCGCTTGAGCGCTCGACGTCGGGGGAACGCGACACGACCTGCCGCCAGAAGAAGCTTCATAAGTCCGCCGGCTCGCTGCCGGTGACGTAGCCGTTGGCCACCACCAGGTCGGGCCAGCCGTCGTTGGTCAGGTCGGCGAAGCGCGAGCCCCAGGCCCAGCGGCCCATGGTCACCCCGGCCTCCAGGCTGACGTCGTCGAAACGGCCGTCGCCGGCATTGCGGAAGAGGGTGTTGCCCCGCGCCATACGCTGCAGGTCCGCCGCCCGCTCGCGCGCCGCGTCGGCGAAGCGGCGCTGGTAGGCGATGCGGTTGCCGGCGGCGGAGAACATGTTGCTGACGTAGAGGTCCATCCAGCCGTCGCGGTCGTAGTCGCCCCAGGCCGCCGACATGCCGGCGGCGACGTCCTCGACCCCGGCCCGGGCCGCCACGTCGGTGAAGCGGCCGCCGTCGTTCTCGTAGAGGTTGTTGCGCCCGAAGTCGTTGGCGACGTAGAGGTCGAGGTCGCCGTCGTTGTCGTAGTCCTCCCAGGCGGCGGCGAAGCTGAAGCGGTCGTTGTTGTGGTCGAGGCCGGCGGCGGCGGTGGCGTCGGCGAAGCGGAAGTCGCCGCCGTTGGCGAGCAGCACGTTGGCGCCGCCGTTCCTGGCATCGTGGTAGGGCACCGGACCGGGGAGGCCCTGGTTCTGGGCGTCGCCGTCGTAGGCGCAGAGGTAGAGGTCGAGGTCGCCGTCCTGGTCGTAGTCGGCGGCGGAGAGGGAGGAGGAGCTGGTCACCACGTCGTGCAGGCTGGCGCGCAGGGTGAAGCGGCCGCCGCCGTCGTTTTCCGACAGCAGCAGGCGGCGGCGGGTGGCGACCGCCAGATCCTGGTCGCCGTCGCCGTCGAGGTCGACGAAGAGGGCGGAGGAGGAGGGCTCGAGCCAGTCGACCCCCGCCGCCGCCGCCACGTCGCGGGCGGTGCCGTCGGCATTCTGCAGGTAGAGCCGATTGGGCAGGCCGGCGGCGTCGCAGACGTAGAGGTCCTCCAGCCCGTCGCCGTCCGCGTCCCCCACCGCCAGGCCGTGGTGGCCGACCAGGGACATGCCCGCCAGCAGGCTGACCCGGGGCAGCCAGTGGTCGATGCCGGGCAGCACCTGGCGGCGGTAGCTGGGGTCGGCGCCCAGGGCCGCGGCGGTGCAATCGCCGAAGAGCGCGCCGCCGGCCTCGACCTCTTCGTAGCGCAGCAGCTCGAGGCCGAGCAGCCGCGGCCCGCCGCCGGCGGCGGGGTAGGACCAGCGGGCGCGCCAGCGGGCGGTCTGCTGCACCGCGTGCTCCCCGCCGGCGCGGCCGGCCTCGTAGCGCACCTCGGTGGTGAAGTCGGTGGCGCCGCGCTCGATCCCGACCAGCTTGAGCTTGACGTGGGGCTCGCCGCCGCCGAGGACCTCCGCCAGCTCGGCCAGGGCGCGGGCCAGGCCGGCCGGCCCGCGCCGCGTCGTCGCCGGCGGCGACGCGCCGCGGCGGACGGTGAAGGGGGCGTCGTCCTGCACCACCCGGAGGTCGGCCGGCAGCAGGGCGGTGCCGGCGAAGCCCGGGTCGACCCACGCCGCCAGCTCCGCCGCCAGCCGCTCCGTCCGCTCCGCCGCCGCCGGCCGCTGCAGGTGCTGCGCCAGGGCCTTGAGGCGCTCGCCGACCGCGTCGCTCAGCACTTCCGTATCCCAGCCGTCCCGCGCCGGGTCGACGTTCTCCGCCAGCCGTTCCGCCAGGGTCGAAGGACGTTCGCCGCGGGGCAGCGCCAGGGGGGCGATCTCCTGCGCCAGGAGCGCCCGCGGATCCCCCGCCGCCTGCTCTCCGGCCGGCGGCGCGCAGGCGGCGGCGCCGGCGAGCACGAGGGCCAGCGCCGGGGCGCGGAGAATCGACGGCGGCGGGATCATCGTTCTGGGCGGGAGCGGAAGGGCGTTCTCATTCCGGCCGCAGACCATCCAGGGCTCGGCCGGGGCGGCGGCAGCGGTCCGCTGGGGGACGGTTCCCGTGCCCGCCACGGACCCGGACCGAGCCCCGCCGGCGACGCCCGCACGTCGCCTCGCCGGGCGGCGAGGAGCGCAGGCGGTGGCGACTCGCACGGCGTGCCCGAGAAGTGAAGCCCGGCGGCGATGATAGCAGATCGCCGGGGGCAGGGGGAGGGGG
>RFGL01000497.1 GCA_003697015.1 Acidobacteriota bacterium
CGGGGCGCTGGCCCAGCGGCTCCGCTCCGCACGCGGCAGCCCGCGCTCCCTCCATTGCTTCACCGGCGTCTACCGGCGACTGATTCCGGACCGCGAAGGATTCCATGCGTCGCTCGTCGCCCGAAGCCTCGGCCTGCCGATTCACCTCAGCGTTGCCGACGACTATCGGATGATGGAGCGTTGGGGCGAGCTTCCGCTCCCGCCTGAGCCGGGCGATCACGTCCTCGATGCGTTCTTCTATGACGTCGATCGGATGGTCGCCGAGAAAGCGCGGGCGGTGCTGACCGGCCACGGCGGCGACGTGTTGCTGGCGTCTTCGACCGGCTACTTCCTCGACCAACTTCGCCACGGTCGACCCGACCGGGCCTTGGCCTACCTGGTCAGCGGCTTCTATCGGATCGGCAAACGACCTCCCCTCGGTTTGTGGAGCGCCTGGCGGCGGCGGCGGCGGCGGCGGCGCTGGCGGCAGGGTTTCCCCCCTTGGTTGACGCCCGACTTCGTCCGCCACCAACGACTCGAAGAACGCTGGCGCTGGTACTGGCTGGAGCGCGCCCCCAACCCTCGGCATCCGACCCACGCCGATGCTCACGCAGCCCTCGTCGACGTCGACTATTCGACGTTCTTCGAGCATCAGGACGCCGGTGCGCGGCGCCGGCCTTTCGAGCTGCGCCATCCCTTCTTCGACCTGCGGCTGATCGAACACGTCCTGGCCATGCCGCCGGCACCGTGGTGTCTCGACAAGTACGTCCTCAGGGAAGCGACGCGGGACCTCTTGCCGGAAGCGATACGGACGCGTCCCAAGAGCCCCCTGGCGGGCAATCCGCACCACCGGTGGACGCGTTCGCCGAGCGAGGCATGGACGGTTCAGCTCAGGGAGGTCCCGGAAATCGCCGCCTACGTTCAGCCACAGGCGGTTCTTGACACCCTGCGCCACGACGAAGCCGAGGGCAGGATCGGGCGCCAACACCAGATCGGCCGCCGGCCGCTCAACCTCGCCTACTGGATGCGGCAGATGCGGTATACTACGTTCCGGGTGTAGGTAGACTGGAGCGGGACGCGAAAATGGGGCTGAGGATATGACCAAGGAACAGCACATCAACAAGAAGCAGTACTCGAGGCCCGAGCTCGTGCGCTACGGCACCCTCCACGCTATCACCCAAGCGGCAGGCCAGATTGGCGATCTCGACGGTGGATTCGCCGGATTGAAAACCGGGAAGATTAATTGAAATCCGGGAAGATTCTTTGGGAAGCAGATCTCTAGTGGCTCGTCGCAGGCTTCGTCGATGAGTTTTCGTTATTCGGCCTTCGGTCTCGACCTGATTTGTGACCGGCCCCTGCCCCACGTCGACGCCAGCGAAGACGCCGAGGAGGGCTACGGCCCTTCGGCCGGGAGCGTCGCCGTTTCCCTCTCACCCTGGTCGGCAGCGGAGGCCGAGCGCGCGGCGGATGGCGATCACCTGCTCTACCGCTCGCGTCTCACCACGGAAGACGGCTGCCCCCTTGTCGCCGTCGCCCGGCGCCGCGACCGAACCCTGGCGGTGCGCTATGCCGACGGCACGTCGTTCTTCCTAGCGGCTGACGGCTCCCGCATCGACGTACGCTGGCATGCGCCTTCCAACCTGCGCGATGCCGCCACCTACCTGCTGGGGCCGATTCTCGGCCTGATCCTGCGCTTGCGGGGGGTCGTCACGCTGCACGCCAGCGCGGTCGTGGTCGACGACCATGCGGCGATCGCCTTGGCCGGTCAGGCCGGAGCCGGCAAATCGACCACCGCCGCCGCCTTCGCCCAGCATGGATTCCCCATTCTCAGCGACGACATGACCGTATTGCGCGAAGACGCCGACGGATTCATGGTCGAGCCCGATTTCGGCGTCCTCAAGCTGTGGCCCCAGGCCTCGCAGCTGCTGTTGGGAGGAGCGGATCTCCTGCCGCACCTCTCCCCGACCTGGGACAAGCGGTACCTCAATCTGCGCTCCTTCGGTCTCCCGGCTGCCCGGCAGGCTCGCCCGCTGGCGGCGATCTACCTGCTCGACCGTGAGCCTGCGCCGGGTGCCAATCCGGAGATCGATGGCCTGCGCAGGCTGCCGGCCCTGATGGCGCTCTTGGTCAACACCTACGGCCTGATGCACTTCGATCGCGACCGTCAAGCGCAGGAGCTCGACGTCCTCGCCCGTCTGGCGACCCGCGTCCTCCTGCGACGCGTCCGCAGGCCGGCGCGCGGACTGGCGCCACCCCAGGTGGTAGAGACCATCCTCAGCGACCTGACGGTCCATGCCCCGGCAATCCCCACCGCCGGCTGATCGACGCCCGTCTTGGAACGCCATGTATTCGATCGCTTCCTACGGCGAGATGCTGGCCGACGAGACGCGCGTTCAGGCGTATGCGACGGCCCTCAGGGCGACGCTGCGACCTGGCTGCGTGGTGCTGGAGATCGGCACAGGACTCGGCTTTTTTGCCCTTCTGGCAGCCCGCTGGGGGGCCGGGAAGGTCTACGCCGTCGAGCGCGGCGATGCGGTGGCCACGGCCCGGACTTTGGCCGAGCACAACCGACTGGCCGACCGCATCGAGTTGCTCCAGGCTTCGTCGAGCGACGTGTCGCTCCCGGAGCGAGCCGACGTGGTGATATCCGATCTGCGCGGGGTGTTACCCTTCCTCGGCGATCATCTGCCGTCGATCGCCGACGCCCGCGAGCGTCACCTCAAGCCCGATGGCATCCTGATCCCGCAACGTGACGACCTGCGGGCGGCGATCGTCGAGGCACCGGATCTGTATCGGCGCAAGGTCGTCGCCGGC
>RFGL01000051.1 GCA_003697015.1 Acidobacteriota bacterium
CGCGAGCACGTCACCGGGGCGGGTGAGATTCTGGTCATGCCGGCCGGTCGAGTCGACGAAGAGTACTTGGGCAAGCTGTCCCGCATCGATCTCGAGCCGGGGAGGGACCAGGCTCATCCCGTCCGCCAGCTCCTGCAGGATGTACAAGAGGAGCTCGCCCCCCATTGGATTCTGCTGGACGTCCGGGCGGGACTTGCCGATCCGGCGGGCATGCTGCTCAGCGGCCTGGCACACCTCCACGTCCTCTTCGGCACCTTCTCGGACCAGAGCTGGGCCGGCCTGAGACTGATCATCGAGCGCCTCGGAGCCGAGCGCGTACGCCAGGATGAACCGCAAGCGGATTGTCTGCTGGTGCAGGCGATGGTGCCTGAGAACGTCGAAGCAGCGGAGAAGTCCAAGCGTGACTTCGGCGACCGTGCGCGGGACGTTTTTGTCGATCATTTCTACAAAGAAGATCCCGAAGCCGAAGCCACGGAAGAGAACTGCTGGTACGTGAGCGACGCGGAGAGCAGCGACGCACCGCACGTACCGATCCCGCTCTCCTATACCCCCAGGCTGGCGGATTTCCCGTCGATCGACGCGGTTGCCGACCATCTGGCGGATTCTCCCGAGTATCGCCACCTCGCGGCGCGGATCCTCGCGCGTTTCGGAGCATCCTGATGGCGACCCCGCGCACCAAGAAGGATCAGATTCGTCTCAGACGATTGCTGGCCGATCTCGGTTACGGCCAGGCCGAGAGAGAGGATCGGGCCTCCTTCAAGAGGCGCTTTCACCCGGTAGCCGAGCACGTGCGCGCCTTCGACCCGGACGTGGCGTTGGTGGTCGGCGAGCGGGGGACGGGGAAGTCGGCGCTTTTTCGCGCGGTCTTCGAGAATGGGTTGCTGCCGGCGCTGGCGCGCCATGCCCCGGCGCCGCGACTGCCTTCTGGCGCCCCGGAGCGTACGCAGTGGGTTCAGGCCTACCCCATGCACCGCGGCTTTCCCGACGCCTTCGGCTTGCGCCGTTGCCTGGAGGGCGATGGCGGTGAGCGGGCCCTCAAGCTGTGGTTCGCCTACCTGATTCGCGCTCTGGCCGATCAAACCGAGCGCGTGGAGGGCCTGGCCGGGCCGGCATTGTCCTCGATGGTGAAGTCGCCCGGGGCCTCCCCGAGCGAGGTATTGCAAGCCTTTGACGAGGCGGAGCATGAACCGCTGGTGCTTCTCGATCGCATCGATGAGCGGTTGGAGCACGAAGACCGATGGCTCTTTGTCGGCTATGACGAGCTCGACACGCTGGGCGGCTACGACTGGGACGTCATGCGCCAGGCGCTGCGCGGCCTGATCGGATTCTGGGCGAGCTACGCCCGGCGCTGGCGGCGGTTGCGCGTCAAGCTCTTCCTGCGCACGGATCTCTTCCGCCGTCATGCCCACTTCGGCGGCGCCGACCTCGCCAAGCTGGCCGCCAACCGCGCCGAGCTGACGTGGAGCGACCGCAATCTCTTCGCCATGCTGATCAAACGCATCGCCAATACGGACGACGACCTCTTCGCGTACTGCCGTGCCGGCAAGGTACCCTTCGTCGAGCCGGACGACCCCGATCTCGGTCACGTCCCCAAGCTGCTCCAGGCACAGGAGGCGCGGCCGCTGATCGAGCGGATGCTCGGCCAGTACATGGGCGCCGGGGCAAAAAAGGGCCGCACCTTCACCTGGGTGCTGGATCATCTGCGCGACGCCCGGCGGCACGTCGCTCCCCGCAACCTGGTGCGTCTCTTCGAGCAGGCGGCCACCAAAGAACAAGCCAACCAGAAGGCACGGGTCCCGAAACTCCTCCACCCGACCGCGTTGCGCCAGGCCCTCGAAGACGTCTCGGCCGATCACGTGCAGCAGGGGATCAATAACGAGTGGCCGTGGCTCTACGGGGTCAAGAAGCGCGTCAACGGAAACCTCATGCCGATGGATCGGCGGGAGTTCCGCGAACGGCTCACCGCCGACTGGGACTCCAGCTGGGGCAGTCAACCCGATCTGCGCCCGCCGGTCGACTCGCCGGCCGAATTGATCGACTACCTGCTCGAGCTGGGCGTGGTCCGCGAGCGCACCCGAGATCGCGTCGACGTGCCGGACGTCTATCTCTACGGTCTGGGTCTCAAACGCAAGGGCGGGGTCCGCAAAGGCAGCTGAAGCCGGCGGGGGCGCCATCACCCTCCGTTCGTTCCGTTCGTTCCCACCGCCAGGTCGAGGTGGATCCAGGCGCGGAGGACGTCGAGCTGGGCGAGGCGGTGCTCGGTCTGCTGCCGGCGCAGGGCGGCTTCGGCGTCGAGGAGGTCGTTGGTGGTGGCGCGGCCGGCGCGGTGCCGCTCGCCTTCGATCCGCAGGGTCTCGCGCGCCAGCTCGACGCCGCGGGCGCGGACGGCGACGGCGGCTCGGGCGGTGTTGAGGCGGGCGAGGGCGTCGCGGATCTCGATCTCGACGGCGCGGCGCAGCTCGCGGAGGTCGGCGTCGACGGCGGCGCGCTCGGCGTTGAGGGCGGCGGCCTGGGGCCGGCGGCTGCCGGCGGCAAAGGGATTCCACGCCACCGCGATGGCGCCCTGAGTGAGGGCGTCGGGGCGGAAGGGGTCGCCGGCGGTGGCGGTGAAGGTGGCCCGCGCCTCGAGGCGCGGCAGGCGGCTGGCGCGGACGGCGCCGGCTTCCAGCTCGAGGGCCCGCCGCCGCTGCTCGAGGGCCCGCAGATCGGGCCGTTCGGCGACCGCACGGGCGACGAGGTCCGCCAGCTGCGGCGAGAGGTCGCGGTCGTAGCGGCCGTCCCAGTGCGGTTCGACCGGATCCTCGCCGCCGGTCGCTCGGCCGAGGTCGGCGGCCGCCACGACGCGCGCCCGGCCGAGGCCGTCGAGGTCGAGCTGCGCCGACTCCAGCTCCAGGCGCAGCTTCAGCACGTCGCTGTCGAGGGCCTTGCCCGCCGCCGCTCTCGCCTCGGTCTCCACCAGCCGCGCGCGCAGGCTGGCGACGAAGGCGGCGGTGGCGTCGCGCCGGGCGTCGATGGCGAGCAGGCGGAGGAAGGCTTCCGCCGCCTCGACGGCGAGCAGCTGGCGCAGACGCGCCGCGTCCTCGCCG
>RFGL01000052.1 GCA_003697015.1 Acidobacteriota bacterium
CCGACGACTTCTGGGGCGTCCCCACCGAAGAGCAGGAAGGCGAAGAAGGCGACGACGCCGACGACTTCTGGGGCGTCCCAACCGAAGAGCAGGGGGAGGCAGACGAGGCGGCGGCCGACGACTTCTGGGGCGTCGCCGAGGAGACGGAGGAGGAAGCCGCTCCGGCCGTCGTTCTGCCGCAGCCGGTCGACGTTCCGCCGGCGGTCTTCCCCCACTGGTTCCACCGCATCCGGCTCAAGTGCGCCTCCTGCCACCCGGCGATCTTCCCCATGGCGGCGGGCACCACCACCATCACCATGGACGCCCTGCGGGCCGGCGAGCTGTGCGCCAACTGCCACAACGGCAAGGATGCCTTCGAAGTCGGATTCACCACCTGCATCCGCTGCCACCAGGCGCCGGCGGAGCCATGAGCCGCCGCCGCCCATCCCCCGCCACCCGCTGCCGGGCGCTCGCCGGGGCGCTGCTCGTCGCCCTGCTGGCGGCGCCGGCCGGCGGCGGCGAGATCCGCCTCGAGCTCGGCCGCTGGAGCGGCTTCGCCGAGCTCGGCTACGATCTCCTCGACCAGCGCGACGATTTCGACGTCCTGCCCGATCAGCGGTTTCGCCGCAGCCAGTGGCGCCAGCGCATCGGCCTGCGCAATTCGGCGGTGATCGTCGACCGCAAATTCCTCAACCTGAGCTACGGCATCACCTTCGGCCTGCTGCAAAGCCGGGCGACGGCCAACGATCGCCGCGCCTCCGGCGACGGTCTGATCGACAGTTTCGACCTCACCGCCTCGCTCCTACCCCAGCATCGCTTCAGCCTCGAGGCCTTCGCCAATCGCTTCGAGTCGAAAATCCCGCAGGAATTCACCGACAGCCTCGACGTCGTCACCAGCAACCAGGGACTGACCCTCAAGATGCGGCGCATCTTCCTCCCCGGGGTGCTGAGCCTGCGGCGCTCCTCCCTGCAGTCGAGCTCCGGCTCGGAGGTGCGGGCGCGCGCCATCGACCAGTTGCGGCGCAGCCTGAGCTACGAGGGCAACCGCGACCGGCGTACCAGCCAGCTCAGCCTGTCGTTCAAGCTCGAGGACCTCGAGGATCGGGACCTGCCGGAGCTCAGCAACCGCAGCCAGAATCTGCGCCTGCGCCACCGCCTCAACCGCGGCAATTCCCTGCTCCCCGGCACCCTGACCTCGAGCCTGCGCTTCTTCCGCCGCCGCGGCCAGGTGGCGACCTCGAGCCTCGAGCTCAACGAGGACCTGCTGCTCGAGCACCGCGACAACCTGCGCACCATCTACCGCTTCGCCAGCCGCCACCTCGACACCCAAGGCGTCGAGACGACCTTCTACAACGGCCGCTTCACCGTCTACCACAAGCTCTACGAGAGCCTGGAGAGCACCCTCACCCTCGACGCGCAGAAGTCGACCCTGGCCGACGGTGAGGCCGAGTCCTACGAAGGCCGGGCCGACGTCAAGTACCGCAAGCGCTTGCCGGCCAACGGCCGGATCTCCGCCCGGCTGACCTCGACCTACGGCGTCGGCGACAACCGCTTCGGCGAGACCGAGCTGCCGGTCGCCGGCGAGCGGCACACGGCCCAGATCGGCCTGCCCTTCCGCCTCGAGCAACCGCGGGTGGTGCCGGGGAGCGTGGTGGTGACCGACCTCGAGGGCACCCTCATCTTCGTCCAGGGGATCGACTACGACCTGGTCTTCGCCGGCGAATTCGTCGAGATCACGCCGCTGCCCGAAGGGCAGATCCAGAACAACCAGCAGCTGCGGGTCGACTACCGGGTGAGGGTGCCGCGGATGCTCGAGCTCTCCACCCGCAGCACCCACTTCGACCTGCGGCTCGACTACCGCTGGATCCAGCCCTTCGTCAGCTTCCAACGCATCGATCAGACCTTCCTCGGCGGCAACGATCCGAGTTTCCTCGACGATCTCTACGTGCGCACCGCCGGGGTGCAGCTGCGCCTCGACCGGCCGCGGCTCAAGATCCTGTCGCGCGGCGAGCGGCGGGTGCACGAATCGACCCTGCTCGCCTTCGAGCAGCTGAGCTTCAACCATTCCCTGGTCTACACCCCCTTCCCCTCCTGGACCCTGTCCGCCGGCCTCAACCAGTCGCGCTCCGACTTCACCGTGCCCCTGCGCCGGACCCGTCACGACACCGCGCGGCTGAGCCTGCGCTACCGCCCGCGGCCGAGCCTGTCGGTCGAGCCCTTCGCCTCCTACCGTTCGCTGGAGGACACCCTGGTGCCGGATCAGACCCTGCTCAACGCCGGCCTGCGCACCCGCCTGCTCTTCGGCAAGCTGGAGCTGGCGGCGGTGATCAGCCGCACCGAGCGCCAGCGCCTGGGCAACGTCTCCGACCACCTGCGCATGACCCTGACCATCACCCGCCGCTTCAGCCCCGGCGTCATCCGCACCGGTCCGCGGCCGCGGCAGCGGGAGATGATCCCCTGGTCGCAGCTCATCCCGCGGCAGGAGGACGGCGGCGAGGAGCCGGCGACGGCGGAGCCGCGCCGACCGCCGGCCGAGGACGGCGGCGAGCC
>RFGL01000498.1 GCA_003697015.1 Acidobacteriota bacterium
CAGGCCGGCCGGCGCCGCCGGCGGCGCCTTCCAGACGAAGGCGTAGAAGAGATAGCCGCTGGTACCGAGGACGAAGAGCAGGATCAGGAAAATGACCCCGGGATGGATGCCTTCGCGCTGCATGGGCTCCTCCTCAGGCGACGGTCTGCGGGCTCAGGGCCTCGATCTCCGCTTCCAGCTTCTCCCACTCACTCATCCAGCCGTCGATCCGCTCGCCGAGGCGTTTCTGCTCCGCCTCCAGCTTCTTCACCTTGGCGGGCGGATGCTGGTCGAAAAAGCCCGGATTGCAGAACAGCTCGTTGATCTCCCCCACCCGCGCCTCGGCGCGCTCGATGTCGGCGGTCAGGGCATCGCGTTTCCGCTCCAGGGCCTTGCGGCGGTTCTGCCGCTGGCGATCGTCGCGCTTGCTCGCGCTGCTCCCGGCTCGGGCACGCTTCTTCGCCCGCTTGGCGCGCAGCACCGCCACCTCGACGTCGAGGTGGTCGTCGCCGCAGCGCTCGACGTACTCGGCATAGGTGCCGCGGTAGTCGCGGATGCCCTGGGGGGTGATCTCGAGGATGCGGTTGGCCAGCCGGGAGACGAACCAGCGATCGTGGGAGACGAAGACCAGGGTGCCGTCGTAGGCCTTGAGCCCTGCGACCAGGGCCTCGATCGCCTCCAGGTCGAGGTGGTTGGTGGGCTCGTCGAGCACCAGCACGTTGGGTTTCTGGATGCCCAGGCGGGCGAAGACCAACCGCGCCGCCTCGCCGCCGGAGAGACTGCCGACTTTCTTCTCCACCTCGTCGCCGGAGAACAGCACCCAACCCAGCCGGCCGCGGACGAAGCCGATCGGCTCGCCGGGGCAGAAGTCCCACAGCCAGCTCTCGATGCTCGCCTTCGGGTTGCCCATGGTTTCGCGGTGGTCCTGGGCGAAGTATCCCGGATGGGTCTCGTAGCCCCATTCGACCTTGCCGGCGTCGGCCTTGAGCTCGCCCATGGCGATCTTCAGCAGGGTCGACTTGCCGATGCCGTTGGGGCCGATGATCGCCAGCCGGTCGCCGCGTTGCAGGCGCAGGGAGACGTCGTGGAGCACCGGCTTGTCGCCGAAGGACTTGCTGATGCCGTCCATCCGCAGCACCAGCTTGCCGCTCGGACGGCAGGCCTCGAAGCGGAAGGTCGGATACCGCCGCGACGACGGCGGCAGGCGTTCGATGGTGATGCGCTCGACCTTCTTCAGCTTGCTCTGCGCCTGGCGCGCCTTGGTCGCCTTGGCGCGGAAGCGCTCGATGAAAGCCTGCTGGTCGGCGATCTCCTTCTCGCGCTTGGCGATCTCCGCCTCCTTGCGCTCGCGCTCGGCGGCCTTGGCGGTGACGAAGGCCTGGTAGTTGCCGGGGTAGAGCAGGATGGTCTGGTAGTCGACGTCGAGGATGTGGGTGCAGACGTTGTCGAGGAAGCGGTGGTCGTGGGAGATCACCACCACCAGCCCCGGGTAGTCGACGAGGAACTTCTCCAACCAGCGGATCGACAGGATGTCGAGGTGATTGGTCGGCTCGTCGAGAAGCAAGGCCCCGGGATCCGCGGCCAGGGTCTGGGCCAGGAGCACCCGCAGCTTGAAGCCGCCGGAGAGGGTCGACAACGGCCGGCGGTGGATCTCGCTGGGGATCCCCAGGCCCTCGAGGATCTCCGCCGCCCGCGCCTCCAGGGCGTAGCCGTCGTGACGCAGGATGACGTCCTCGACCTCGGCGTAGCGGTCGGCGTCGAAGTCCCGGTGGGCGCTCTCCAGGATCTCCTCCTTGATCTGCATCGCCCGCCACACCTCTTCGTGGCCCATCATCACCACGTCGAGGATCGGCACCTCTTCGTAGCGGAAGTGGTCCTGGCGCAACATCCCGATGCGCAATCGCTTGGGGATCGCCACGGTGCCGTCCGACGGCGGCTCGTCGCCGGCGAGGATGCGCAGGAAGGTGGACTTGCCGGAGCCGTTGGCCCCCACCAGGCCGTAGCGATTGCCCGCCGTGAGCTGCATCGAGACCCCCTCGAAGAGGGTCTGTTGGCCGTAGGCCTTGGCGAGGGACGAGACCGCGATCATGGCGGCAGGATATCAACCTCCGGCCGGCGGTATAAGCTCATGGTACGGCCATGTCGAAGAAGATTCCGCCCCGCGTCCGCCCCGGGTGGGCGGCCGGCCTGGGCCTGGCGCCCTGGTTGCCGGTCGTCGCGCCGCAGTTGGTCTGGTGCCACCTGCGCCTCACCCGCCTGCCGGCGGCGGGCGGTGCCGACGCCGGCGAGGTCGTGGGGGAGGGACCGCCCATCGCCCTGCTGGCGGTCGGCGAGTCGACGGTGGCCGGGGTCGGCGCGCCGTGCCACGACCAGGCCTGCGGCGGCCAGCTCGCCCGCGCCCTGGCCGAGCGCACCGGCCGCGCCGTCCGCTGGCGGGTGATCGGCGAGAGCGGCTACACCGCCCGTCGCTGGCACGCCCACCTGCTGTCGCGGGTGGACGGCGAGGCTGCCGACCTGGTGACGGTCGCCCTCGGCGTCAACGACGCCCTCGAGCTGCACAGCCGGCGGCGCTGGCGGCGCGACCTCGAGGCGCTCCTCCTCGCCCTGCGCCAGCGCCTCGGTCCGGTACCCTTCCTCCTCGCCGGCCTGCCGCCCGTCGAGCAGTTCCCCGGCCTGCCCTGGCCCCTCAAAGCCTTCTTCGGCTGGCGCGCCGCCGAGCTCGACGACGAGCTACGCGACCTCGCCTCCCACCTCGGCAAGGCCCAACACGTCCGCATCCCCGACGAGGACATCCGCCCTCTCCTCGGCACCGACGGCATCCACCTCTCCGCCAGCGGCTACGGCGACTGGAGCCGCTACCTCATCGACCAGCTCGACGACAGCCTCCTGCGGTGACGGCCGACCGCCGGCCGAGCTCAAGCCCAGCCACGATCGTCCAGAATC
>RFGL01000499.1 GCA_003697015.1 Acidobacteriota bacterium
ACCTTGGTACGTCCCTGCGGGACGAAGAAGAGCCGCGCGTCCCGGAGGGACGCACGAGGGTAGCCCAGGACTTCAGTCCCGGGCGTGGCCGGGTACGCCCTTGCCGCGCCGCACCCCGCCCGGGATTAAAATCCCGGGCTACCTTGGTACGTCCCTGCGGGACGAAGAAGAGCCGCGCGTCCCGGAGGGACGCACGAGGGTAGCCCGGGACTTCAGTCCCGGGCGCGGCCGGGTGCGAAGGATCTCACCTGCTCAGCGCCTGCGGGCTTTTTTCTTCGACGGGGAGGCGTGCCCGGGCGTCGCCGGCGGGGTTGCCGCGGCCGGCCGGGGACGACGGCGCCAGGCGCCGGCCGCCAGGGTGGCGGTGGCGCTCAGGGCGAGGAGGGCGCCGACCGGCACCAGGACGATGGCCAGGGACGGATCGCCCTCGGCGTTGCCGACGCCGCCGAGCAAGAAGCCGCCGGGCACCAGGACCAGGCCGGCGCGCATCAGCCACGCCCCCCGCCGCCGTCCGGCGGCGCTGGCGACGAGCCGCCGGGCGCTCAAGCCGTAGGCGACGGTGACCAGGCCGAGGAGGGTGCCGTGGGCGTGGGCCAGGGTCCACAGCTCGCGGCGCAGGTGAACCTCGAGGTAGAACGGCGCCTTGATCAGGTGCAGCAATTCGAGGCCGAGCCCGAGGAGCAGGAAGCAGGCCACCGCCGTCCAGCCCCAGCGCAGGCAGGCGCGGCAGGCGTCGTCGTTCCAGGTGCGGTCGTCCATCGTTCACTCGCCGATGTGGATGTCCTGCGAGCGCGCCCGGCCGAGGGCCCGGAGGCGCTCGACCTCCGCGCTCAGAGGCTCGAAGGCGGCGTCCAGCAGGGAGCCGGGGGGCGGCGTTCCGAGGGCGTCTTTGGGCATCTGCGACCAGCGCCGGCGGAGATCCGCCAGCCGCCGCCGTCGCGCTTCCCGCGGCGCCATGAAGTCGAAGGCGGCGACGGCGTCGCCCCAGCCCGGATCGACGCCGCCGGCCGCGAGGTCGGCGGCGATGGCGGTCAGGCTGCGGTGGGCGAAGCGCCGCACCGCCGGGTAGTCGTCGTCCATCGCCGCCAGCAGGTGGGGGAGCAGGAAGGCCCGCTGCCGGGCGCTGAGGGGGCTGTCGCCGCGGCCGGCGAGCCGCGCCGCCACCGCCCGCTGCACCGGATCCCCGGCCAGCAGGGAGGCCACCGCGTCGACGGTCTCCGGATCGGCGCCGTCGGCGCGCGCCGACGGCGGCCGCGGGCTCCCGTCCCACCACTCCCGCGACGCCGCCGCCGCCCAGGCGAGGGAGCGGTCGAGATGGCAGGAGGTGCAGGCGTGAGGCCGGCCGGCCTCGGCGTCGCGGGCCGCGTCGGGGCTCTCGATGCGGTGGCTGCGGTGGATCTCCATGATGCCGTAGGCGAGGCGCGGCATGTGGCATTCGTAGCAATTCGAGCCGCTGCTCCGGGGGGCGTGGAAGGTATGCCCCGGAACGTCGCCGGCGAGCTCCTGGTGGCAGGCGAGGCAGGCGCGGTTGCCGCGGTTCTCCGGCGGCAGCTGGCCGCGGACGTCGCCGCCGTGCATGACGTGACAGGAGAGGCAGGTCAGGGTGCCGCGCTCGTAGCACGGCGACTGCAGCAGCCCCTGATACTCGTAGGCGGTGAGACGGGCGGTGCCGTCGGCCCAGAAGCGCAGGCGGAAGACGTCGTTCTGCCCCCACAGGTCGGCGGTGTCGCGCCAGACGTTGTCGACGTGCTCGGCGAGGCGCTCGCCGGCGCGGTAGGTGGGGCCGTCGGTGACCCAGGTGACGAGCTCGTCGACCGAGCGCGGCACGCGCTGGCCGTGGCACTGGCCGCAGACGCCGGCGCTCTCTGCCTGCGGCAGCTCCGCCGGGTTGATGATGGTCGGGTCGTCGCGGCCGGTGAGGTGCAGGTAGTAGCGCCGCAGGGGGCTGCGGTTGCGCGCCGCGTGGGCGCTTCCCGGGCCGTGGCAGCTCTCGCAGGCGATGCCCAGCTCCGCCACCCGCGAGCGGTGGCGGGCGTCGCGTTGCGGGTTGACCGGCTCGCCCCGCGCCTGGCGCGCCATCATCTCGTCCCAATTGGTCAGCCCCGGCGCCGGACCGGTGTTGTGGCAGAAGATGCAGTTCTGGTTCCACAGCGCCAGGTGGGTGTCGAAGGGACGGCCGTCGGCGCCGAGGAAGACGCCGTTCATGTGCACCCAACGCCTCTCCTCGAGGTGCCAGAGAACGGGCAGACGGTAGAGGTTCTCGCCGCGGCCGGGCAGCCGCGCCAGGTATTGCTGGTAGCGCCGCGAGCCGACGGTGTAGAGCACCGGCAGGCGTACCGGCCGCGCGCCGGGGTAGGTGATCTCGAAGACGAAGCGCTCGCCGTCGATCAGCGGCCGGACGGTGACGTCCTGGTAGCGGATGATCCGCCCGTCGAATGCGCCGCGTACGCTGTGGCGGTCGGCCACCTGGGTCATGGTGCGGTGGAAGGTGCGATGCCAGGAGGCGTACTGATCGGGGTGGCAGGAGCGGCAGGTGGTCGAGGTCTTCCAGCCGGTCTTCGGCTGCTCGAAGGGCTGCGCCAGCTCGCGGTCGAAGGCGCGCGGGGCCGACCACGCCGCCAGGGCGAGGGCGCCGGCTGCCAGCAGCGAGATCCCGGCGGCGAAACGGACGGGCGAACGCAGCACCGGCTCGACGATCCAGCGCATCGTGACCAAGGTCTCCACAGATCGGACGGCGGGGCGGCCGCGGCGGCGCGACCGGGCTCAAACACCTGCCCTCGTTGGACGGTCCGACTATATACCCCACCGGCGGCGGCGGAGCAAGGTGCTGCGCCGCTATAATGCGCAAGACCCCGAGAGTCCGCGCGGCGCAGCCGGCCCGACCGGCGCTCTGCGGCCGGATGGTGGCGGAACGAACGATGATGCGACTGCGCGACCTTTCCCTCCAGCGCAAGCTGATGGGCATCATCATGCTCACCACCGTGCTGGCTCTGGTATTGGCCGCCGTCACCTTCCTGGTCTACGACTACCTGACCTTCAAGAATCAGCTGGCGAACGTCCTCGGCACCCTGGCGGACACCCTGAGCGCCAGCGCCACCGAGCGCCTGGTGGTCAACGACCGCGACGGCGTCGACAAGGTGCTGGCGGCGTTGCGCGATCACCACCCGCACGTCCTTTCGGCTTGGGTGGTGGATCAGGAAGGCCGGGTCTTCGCCAGCTTCCACCGCGCCGCCGGCCCGGCCCTGCCGCCGCCGGCCCTGGTCGAGGCGGCGGCGGAGGACGGCCACGTCTTCGCCGGCGGCCGGCTCTTCGTCGCCCGCACCCTGCGCTTCGGCGAGCAGCCGGTGCAGCGCGCCGGCACCTTCTACCTGCTCTCCGATCTGCAGGAGATCGAGACCCGGGTCCACGACTACCTGAAGATCCTCGCCATCGTGCTGGCCGGGGTGTCCCTGGTGGCGCTCTTCTTCTCCTCCCGCCTGCAGCGGGTGGTGTCGGCGCCGATCCTCGAGCTGGCGTCGGTGGTGCGACGGGTGTCGGAGGCGGAGGACTACGGCGTCCGCGCCCGGCCCCGCGGCGGCGACGAGGTGGGCAGGCTGGTCGACGGCGTCAACGCCATGCTCGACCAGATCCAGAGCCGCGACGAGGAGCTGCGGGTGGCCCGCGATCGGGCTGAAGAGGCCAATCGGGCGAAGAGCTTCTTCCTCGCCAACATGAGCCACGAGCTGCGCACCCCGCTGACCGCGATCATCGGCTACAGCGAGATGCTGGAGGACGACGCCGAGGAGATGGGGGTCGACGACTTCCTGCCCGATCTGCGCAAGATCCAGGGGGCTGGCAAGCACCTGCTGGGACTGATCAACAGCATCCTCGATCTGTCGAAGATCGAGGCCGGCAAAATGGATCTCCTGGTCGAGCCCTTCGACGTCGGCGAGCTGGTGCGGGAGGTGGCGGATACGGTCGCGCCGCTGGTGGAGAAAAACGGCAACGACTTCATCGTCGACTGCCCGGACGACGCCGGCACCGTCCGGACGGACGTCACCAAGACCCGCCAGGTGCTGCTCAACCTGCTGTCCAACGCCGCCAAGTTCACCCGCCAGGGCGAGGTGCGTTTGAGCGTCTCCCGGAGCCGCGACGCCACCCTCGAGCTGCGCGTCGCCGACAGCGGCATCGGCATGAGCCGGGAGCAGCTGGGGCGCTTGTTTCAGCCCTTCACCCAGGCCGATCCGTCGACCGCCCGCGACTACGGCGGCACCGGCCTGGGGCTGGCGCTGAGCCTGCGTTTCGTCAAGATGATGGGCGGTCGGGTGGAGGTCGACAGCGAGCTCGGGGTGGGTACCACGTTCACCGTCTTGCTGCCGGCGGACGCCGCCGCCGGCCTGGAGGAGGCGCCGCCGCCGCCTGCGGCACGGCGGCGGGCGGTGGTGGCGCTGGCGCTGGCGACCGTGCTGCTCGCCGCCGGCGCCCGCGCCCAGCAAGCCGCTACGCCGCGGCGCATCGGCGAGGTGCAGCTCTTCGGCGACGAGGCCTTCACCATCGAGGCCGCCACCCGAACCGAGCTGCCCCTATCCCAGGCGCCGTCGTCGGTGACGGTGATCACCGCGCGGCAGATCCGCCAGTCCGGCGCCCGTACCATCCCCGAGCTGCTGCGCCTGGTGGCCGGGGTCAACGTGCGCTGGAATCCGATGGTGCAGACCATCGACCTGCGCAGCTTCGGCGAGAACCCGTTCACCAGCCGGGTGCTGTTGCTGATCGACGGCGTGCCCTACAACTCGTGGAACAAGGGCGGCTTTCCCCAGCATCCGGGCTTCGACTTCTTCGGCCTGCAGAACGTCAAGCGCATCGAGGTGGTGCGCGGACCGGGTTCGGCGCTCTACGGCGAGAACGCCTTCTGGGGGGTGATCAACATCGTCTCCCTGTCGGGGGAGGATCTCGACGGCGGTGCGGTCGAGCTCTTCGGCGGCGACCTCGAGAGCCGCTCCGCCAGCGCCATGTGGGGCAAGCGCTTCGCCCACGGCTCCCTGCTGGTCTCCGGCAAGTGGCTCAACGGCCAGCTGCCGATGCGCTTCTGGGCCGAGGACAACGACTCCCAGATCACCGCCCGGGATCTCTTCGTCAAGGCCAAGCATCGCCATCTCGAGCTGTCCTACTACCGCTACGACGACGAGCTCGACGGCTTTGCCGAGCCCATCGACGACGACGACCTGCCCGCCGGCAGCATCTTCCGCAGCATCCCCGAGCTCGGCCAGGAGGTCGAGATCGCGGCGCTCAAGTACGACCGGCGACTCCCCGGCCGCGGCCTGACCCTGGGCGGGGATCTCTCCTTCGCCCGCCGCCGCGGGGTACACTGCGGCGCCTGCCACGCGGCGCTCCAGGACCCCGGATTCAACAACACCCGCGCCGATCACGGCTCCCAGCTGATCGCCGACTTCCGCGTCGGCTTCGAGCCGGGCCGGGGGCACGATTTGCTGCTCGGCATCGAGGCGCGGCGCATCGACGCCGGCGACCATCAGGACGAGCTGCTCGGCGGCGACCTCGCCGCCGAGCCGCCGCCCCTCGGCGACCGTCATCCCGAACCGATCCTGTCCAACCGCAAGGTGGCACTCTACGTCCAGGACCAGATCTCGCTCCTCGACGATCGCCTGCGCTTCACCCTCGGCCTGCGATTTGACGGCCGTTCCTCCCTCTTCGACGACGAGCTCTCGCCCCGTGCCGCGGTGCTCTACAACGCCAGCGATCGCCTGGTGCTGCGCGCCAGCTGGAGCCAGGCCTTCCGCTTCCCCAACTTCAGCGAGCTCTACCAGAGCTCATGGTTCTTCAGCGTCGACGCGCCGCAGGGCGTCCTGCCGGTCTTCGTTTTCAAGCCCAATCCGGAGCTCGGGCCGGAGTCGATCGACACCATCGAGGTGGGGGGGGACTACCGCCTCCACCGCGATCTGTCGCTGAAGGCCGCCCTCTTCTATTCCGAGATCGACGATTTCATCGTCATGGCCTTCGGCGACGGCACCCTGCGCTTCGAGAACCACCCGGACACGGCGGCGATCCACGGCGGCGAGCTGGAGCTGCGCTGGGACAGCCGCCGCCGCTTCACCGGCTTCGCCAACTGGAGCTACCAGGCGGCGGAGGGGCGCGGCCGCGGCCTCGACTCGAGCGGCAAGCCCCTGGAGCTGGTCTACGCCCCGCGCCACAAGCTCAACGCCGGCGCCTATTTCGGCCCCTTCGCCGGCCTGCGCGGCGCCGTCGAGCTGAGCTGGCGCGACGATCGCCTGGCGCCGAGCTTCTGGAACGTGATCAACAACGACGTCGATCGGGTGGCGCGGTTGTCGTCCTACGCGCTGGTGAACGCCCGCCTGAGCTACGAGCTGCCGCTGGTCCTGCCCAACGCCAGCCGGCCGCTGCGCTTCTCGGTCTACGGCAAGAACCTGCTCGACGAGCGGCCGCGGGAGACCTTCGTCGGCATCGACAGCAGCTTGGTCGGGCGCACCTTCTACGGCGCCTTCGACCTGGGGTTCTAGGCTTTGATCGGGCATCGGCGAACGCCGCGCTGCGGCCGGGTGGTGCTGGGCATCGTCCTCCTCGTCTTCCCTGTGGCCGCCGGGGCCCAGCAGGAGGAGCTGCCGGAGGTGGTCCAGACCCTGCTCGAGGCCGCCGATCGCGAGCGCGATGCCGGTCGCCCCGAGCGCGCCATCGCCGGCTACCGCGACGTGATCCGCCGCGCCCCGGGGGCGCTCGACGCCTACCGCTCCCTCGGCGCTCTGCTGCACGCCCGCGGCGACCGGCCGGCGGCCCTCGCCGTCTTCCGCGACGGCCTCGACCGGGCGCCGGCGGATCCCGCCCTGGCCTACAACGCGGCGGTGGTGGCCTTCGAGCTGGAACGATTCGACGAGGCGCTGTCCTACGTCGAGCGCGCCCTGGCGGCGCGCCCGCGCGACGCCGAGACCCATGCCCTGAAGGCCGCCGTGCTGCGTCGTCTCGGCCGCCCGCAGCAAGCCCTCCAGGCCCTCGGTACGGCGGTCGACCTGGCGCCGGACGATGCCCAGATGCGGTTCCGGCTGGGCAACCAGCTCTACGAGCTGGGGGAGAGGCAGCGCGCCGTCGACGCCTTCCGCGCCGCCCTGGAGCGCGATCCCGGGCTGTTGCGCGCCGCCTACAACCTCGGCGCGGTGCTGTTCGAGGAAGGGGAGCTGGAGGCGGCGCTGGCGGCCTACCGCCTCGCCCTCGAGCCGATCGACCGCGCCCTGGAACGCGGCCAGAAGGTGGAGCCGATGTACGCCCAGGCCTATCTCAACCTCGGGGCGATCCACGTCCAGCGACGGGATTGGGCGGCGGCGGAGGAGGCCTATGGGAAGGCTCTGCGTCTCGATCCGGAGGCCACCCAGGCGCTCTACAACCTGGGCTACGTCCACTACCAGCGCGGCGACGAGGCCGCCGCCGAAGCGGCCTACCGGCGGGCCTTGAAGCGCGACCCGACCCTGCCCCTGGCCTGCCTCCACCTCGGCCAGATCACCTTTCGCCGGGGCGAGCTGGCGGAGGCGGCGCGCTGGCTCGAGCAGGGCCTGCCCAAGCTCGCCGGCGACGACCGGCGCCGCGCCCTGAGGCTGCTGGCCGAGATCCGTCACCGCCGCGGCGAGATCGGGGCGGCGATCGCCGCCTACCGCAGCCTGCTCCAGCTCGAGCCGGTGGCGACCGCCGATCGGGTGGCCCTCGGCCGGCTGTTGATCGAAGACCGCCAGCTGGCCGCGGCGGAAGCGGTGCTGGAGGGCGCCCGACGGCAGGCGCCGGCGGACGCCGGGGTGATCCTCGGTCTGGCCCGATTGGCCGAGGAGCGCCGCCAGCCGGCGCGAGCTCAGGAGCTCTACGAGCAGCTGGAGCGAGACGGCGGCCCGTTGCCCTGGCAGCTCGAGCTGCGTCTGGTGAGGACCCTGCTCCAGCGCGGCGAGCTCGACGGCGCCAGCCGCCGTCTCGCCGGCGGCCTGCCGGCCGAGCTCCAGGGCGGGCCGGCGGCGGCGTGGCAGCGGGTGCGCGCTCTGCTCCTCGCCCGCGCCGGACGGCCGGAGCTCGCCCGCCAAGCCGCCGGCGGCCCCGGCG
>RFGL01000500.1 GCA_003697015.1 Acidobacteriota bacterium
CACCATGACCAACCTCAACCTGATCCTCGACCCCTGGATTCCGGTGCGCCGGCGCAGCGGACGGCGGTCGTATCTCGCCCCGTGGCAGGTCTTCGGCGACGCGGAGGACCCGGCGATGGCGCCGGCCAGCCCGCGCGCCGACCTCGACGGCGGCATCGTGCAGCTCCTCATCGGCCTGCTGCAGGCGGTGATGCCGCCGCGCGACGAGGAAGAATGGGCGCTGCGGGCCACCGGGCCGCCCGCGCCCGAGGAGCTGCGCCGGCGTCTCGAGCCCCTGGCACCGGCCTTCGAGCTGCTGGGGCCGGGCCCGCGCTTCCTGCAAGACCCGCGGGTGGCCCGCGCCGGCGACAAGCCGTGGCCGGCGGAGAAGCTGCTGATCGACCTCGGCCTGAGCGAGGGGGCCGATCACTTCGCCCGCAACGGCAGCGTCGGCGATCTCTGCACCGCCTGCGCCGCCGCCGCCTTGACCACCCTCCAGACCAGCGCTCCCACCGGCGGCCGCGGCCACATGACCGGCATGCGCGGCGGCGGCCCCCTCACCACCCTGGTGACCGCCGCCGGCGCCGGCGCGACCCTGTGGCCGGCGGTGTGGCTGAACGTCCTGCCCCTGTCCTCCTGGGCGCATCCGCCGCCGCCGGACCTCGCCGCCAGCGAGCGGGTCTTCCCCTGGCTGGCGGCGACCGGGCCCGGCGAGCCCAAGCGCGCACCCGAGCTCACCCCGGAGGACGCCCACCCCCTGCAGTGCTACTTCAGCATGCCGCGCCGCCTGTGGCTCGGCGACCCCGAGGACGGCGACTGCGGTCTCTGCGGCCGCCGCGACCTGCCGGTCGTCACCGCCTTCCTCGCCCGCCCCAACGGCATCCGCTACGCCGGCGCCTGGATCCACCCCCTGTCGCCCTACCGGCGGACGAAGGACGAGCAGCGGCTGGCGCTCAAGGGCGACCGCGCGGGCCTCGGCTACCGCCACTGGTTGGGGCTGGTGGTCGCCCCCCCCGGCGGCGCGGTCGAGCCGGCGCTCGTCGTGCAGGAGATCAACCGCGACGGCGTCCGCTTCGAGCAGGCCGGCGACCTGCGCCTGTGGGCCTTCGGCTACGCCATGGACAACATGCGGCCGATCGCCTGGTGCGAGGGGCGCATGCCGATCTACCTGGTGCCCGCCGAGCTCGCCGCGACCTACGCCGCCCAGGTGGGCCGGTTGGTGGAGGGCGCCAGTCTGGCGGAGCGCTATCTGCGCTTCGCGGTCAAGAAGCTGATCGCCCGCCGGCCCAAGGACGTCAAGAACGAGCCGGAGAACGTCTCCACCCGCTTCTGGGAGCGCACCGAGGTCGCCTTCTACGACCTCGCCCGGCAGCTTCTCGACGCCCTGCGGGCGAGCGACGACGACGAGCCCCTGCGCCGTCACTGGCACCGGCTGCTGGCGCACCACGCCCGGCGCATCTTCGAGCAGGAGGTCAGCGAAGCCGACTTCCGCGCCGCCGATCCGGGCCAGGTGGCGCGCGCCTGGAAGGGGCTCCAGAACGCCCTCCGCGGCAAGAAGATCCTCGCCGCCCTCGACCTTCCGATCAAGAAACGACCGGCGGCCGAGAAGGCCGCCAAGGGAGGATGACGATGAGCAGACGGCTCCGTTTCCGCAACCGCGACGACCGCGAATCCCAGGCCCTGCGCGAGTGGCACGCCGACCTCGTGCAGCAATACCGCCGCGGCGACCGTGCCCGGCTGCGCCGGGCCAGGACCATCGAGGATGCGGCCCTCGAGCCGGCCTTCCACCGCCTCCTGCGCCGCCTCGGTCTGAGCCCCGCCGGCGACGGCGAGGAGCGCCGGGCCGAACCGGCCGATCTCTCCGCCCTGGCGGCGGTGGCGGCGGTGGCGGCGATGGCGGGCCGCGACGCCGAGCTCGCCCTCGGCACCCACCTCGGCCGGCCGAAACCCGGCAGCTCCGCCGCGCCGGTGAGCGAAGCCCGCTTCCGCCGCCTGCTCGCCGCCGGCGAGCTCGAGCACCGCTTCGACGTCCTGCGCCGCATCCTGCCCCTTCTCGGCGGCGGCAGCGACGCCGCCGCCGACCTGGTCGAGCTCGCCGGCGTGCTCTGCGATTGGACCGCCTGGCGCCGCCGCCAGCTCGCCTACGACTACTACGCCGTTGCCCCGCAACAAAAGGAGATCGCCTGATGACCAGCTTTCTACAACTCCACGTCCTGACGTCCTATCCCCCGGCCAACCTCAACCGCGACGACCTCGGCCGGCCCAAGACCGCGGTCTTCGGCGGCAGCAACCGCCTGCGCATCTCGTCCCAGAGCCTGAAGCGCGCCTGGCGCCAGTCGGAGGTCTTCGAGAGCGCGGTGGGCGACCACAAGGGCTGGCGCACCCGCGAGCTCGGCAAGCGCTGGGTCTACGACCCGCTGATCGCCGGCAAAGTGCCGGAGAAGGTGGCGGAGAAGACCGCCGCCGCGGTCGCCAAGGTCTTCGGCAAGCCGGACGGGGAGGATCCCAAGCTGATCAAGCAGCTCGCCCACGTCAGCCCGGAGGAGAAGCAGGCGATCGACCAGCTGGTGCAGAAGGTGCTGGCCGAGCGCAAGGTGCCGAGCGAGGAGGAGTGCAAGCTCCTGCGCCACCCCCGCCGGGCCGCCGACGTCGCCCTCTTCGGCCGCATGCTCGCCGCCGACCCGGCCTACAACGTCGACGCCGCGGCGCAGATCGCCCACGCCATCACCGTCCACCCGGTGACCATCGAGGACGACTACTTCACCGCCGTCGACGACCTGAACGACCGCCAGGACGACGTCGGCGCCGGCCACGTCGGCGAGACCGAGTACGGCGCCGGGGTCTTCTACCTCTACGCCTGCGTCGACCGCGACCGCCTGAGCGGGAACCTCGGCGGCGACGAGGAGCTGCTGCGGCGCACCCTGCGCGGCCTGGTGGAGGCGATCTGCACCGTGGCGCCGTCGGGCAAGCAGAACAGCTTCGCCTCCCGCGCCGCCGCCAGCTTCGCCCTCGCCGAGCACGGCGACCGCCAGCCCCGCTCCCTCGCCGTCGCCTTCCTCGGCGGCGTGCGCCGGGGCGACTACGTACGCGGCGCCATCGACGCCCTCAAGCGCCAGGTGGAGCAGTTCGACGCGGTCTACGGCCCCCTGGCCAGCCGACGCCGCCACTTCGACGTGACGGTGCCGGAGGGGACCCTCGCCGAGCTGCTCGACTTCGTCGCCGCGCCGGAGAACGGCTCATGAGCGGCGAAACCCACCGGACCTCCGTCCTGGTCTGCCGCCTCTTCGGCCCCTTCGCCTCCTGGGGGGAAGTGGCGGTGGGAGAGGTGAGACCCAGCGCCGCGCGCCCCACCCGCTCGGCCCTCCTCGGCCTGCTCGCCGCCGCCCTCGGCCTGCGCCGCGAGGACGACGACGCCCACGCGGCCCTCGCCGCCGGCGTCCGCCTGGGGGTGCGCGTCGACGCTCCGGGCCAGCCCCTGGTCGACTACCACACGGCGAATTACCGCCGGCCCAAACGCCGCGAGCTGATCCTCACCCGCGCCGACGAGCTGCGGGTGCCGCGCTCCGAGCTCCAGACCGTCCAGTCCCGGCGCCACTACCGCTGCGACGCCCTCCTCAGCATCGCGGTGCTGGCGACGCCCGCCGCCCGCTGGTCCCTCGACCACCTGCGGGTGGCCCTCGAGCGGCCGGTCTTTCCCCTCTCCCTCGGCCGCAAGGCCTGCGTCCCGGCCCTGCCGCTGGCCCCCGAGCTCCTCCGCGCCGGCAACCTTGCCGAGGCCTTCGCCCTCTACGACGAGCGCCGCCCGGTGCCCGCCGAGCTCCGCCGGCTGAGCCGCCGCGCCGGCGCCGTCGAGCTCGCCTGGGACGAAGACCTCGGGCTCGAGCCGGGGCTCCCCCACGGCGCCACCGAGCTGATCGAGCGCCGCGACGAGCCCCTCTCCCGCCGCCGCTGGCGCTTCGCCCTGCGCCGCGAAGCGGTCGGCCATCTCCAACTCGGACAATCCCCGCGAAAGGAGGACGGCGATGTACCTGAGCCGACTCACGATGGCTGACGGCGCCGTCGCCAGCGAAGCCTTCTGGCGCACCTTCGGCAGCGAATACGCCCTGCACCAGAGCGTGTGGCGGATGTTCGGCGACCGCCCGGACCGCCGCCGCGACTTCCTCTACCGCCTCGACAGCCGGCAGGGGAAGCCGCTCCTCTGGACCCTCTCCCAGCGCCGGCCCCAGGCCCCCGAAGGCCTGTGGCGATCGGCCAGCCGCCGCCTCGAGCCCGATCTGGCGCCGGCGGACCGGCTCGACTTCGCGCTGCGCGTCAACCCGGTGGTCTGCCGGGCGGGCAAGCGTCACGACGTGGTGATGGATCGCAAGCGCAGGACCGGCTGGTCGGGGTCGTCCGCCGGCGGGCGCCAGCCCCAGGCCCTCGTGGTGCAGGACGCCCTCAGCGATTGGCTCGCCGCCCGCGCCGGCGGCCTCGGCGTGCGTCTCGTGCGGGTGCTCGCCGACGGCTACCGCGTCTGGCGCTTCCGCAAGCCCTCGGGCCGGCGCGTCAGCCTCGGGGTGGCCGATCTCTCCGGCACCCTCGAGATCGTCGACGCCGAGCGTTTCCTGCAGGCGTGGAAGAGGGGCGTCGGCCCGGCCAAGGGCTTCGGCTGCGGCCTGATGTTGATCCGGCGGGCGGCGCCATGAACGAGCTGCCGCGCCTGCGCCCGATCGCCATCAAGGAGCGGCGCTCGGTGCTCTTCCTGCAATACGGCCAGCTCGACGTGCAGGACGGCGCCTTCGTGCTCATCGACGCCGAGGGCGTGCGGGTGCACGTGCCGGTGGGCGCGGTCGCCTGCCTGATGCTCGAGCCCGGCACCCGCGTCTCCCACGCCGCCGTCGCCCTCGCCGCCCGCGCCGGCACCTTGCTGGTGTGGTGCGGCGAGGGCGGCGTGCGCATGTACGCCGCCGGCCAGCCCGGCGGCGCCCGCGCCGACTGCCTGCTCTACCAGGCGAAGCTCGCCCTCGACGACGGCGCGCGCTTGAAGGTGGTGCGCAAGATGTACGAGATGCGCTTCGGCGAGCCGCCGCCGGCGCGGCGCAGCGTCGAGCAGCTGCGCGGCATCGAGGGCGTGCGGGTGCGCAAGATGTACCAGCTCTTGGCCCGCAAGTACGGCGTCGAGTGGCGTGCCCGCCGCTACGATCCCGGCGACTGGCACCGCGCCGACCCGGCGAACCGCTGCTTGTCGTGCGCCACCTCCTGTCTCTACGGCGTCACCGAAGCGGCGATCCTGGCCGCGGGGTATGCGCCGGCGATCGGCTTCATCCACACCGGCAAGCCGCGGTCCTTCGTCTACGACGTCGCCGACCTCTTCAAGTTCGAGACGGTGGTGCCGGTCGCCTTCGCCACCGCCGCCGAGGACCCCCGCGCCCCGGAGCGCGTGGTGCGCCAGGGCTGCCGCGACGCCTTCCGCGAGACCCGCTTGATGCGCAAGATCATCCCCACCATCGAGGAGGTTCTGGCCGCCGGCGGTCTCGATCCACCCGAACCCCCGCCGGACGCTCTACCGCCGGCGATTCCCCCCAAGCCAGGAGTCGGCGATGTTGGTCATCGTGGTTGAGAACGTCCCTCCCCGCCTGCGCGGCCGCCTCGCCGTTTGGCTGCTCGAAGTCCGCGCCGGCGTCTACGTCGGCCGTTTCTCGAAGAAGGTGCGCGAGATGATCTGGTCGCACGTCGAAGCCGGCATCGGCGACGGCAATGCGGTCATCGCCTGGTCGGCCAACACCGAGTCCGGTTTCGACTTCCAGACCCTGGGCCCCAACCGGCGAATCCCCGTCGAAATGGACGGCGCCAAGCTCGTCTCCTTCTTCCCCCACGACGCCTTCGACTACCCTGAGGAGGACCCTCAAAACCGCGGTAGCCCAGACCCGAGCCCGCAACCCTAGATTTTCCAGTACAATACAAGAAGGGCGTTCCCCGCACGCGCGGGGATGATCCGGCCGGCCAAGTCCGCTCGAGGGGGCCGAAGCTGCGTTCCCCGCACGCGCGGGGATGATCCGTCCGCCTGCGTGATCGCAGGCGGCGGCCCGTAGCGTTCCCCGCACGCGCGGGGATGATCCGCGCCCCGCGCTCGCCACCGCCGGCGGGCCAGGGCGTTCCCCGCACGCGCGGGGATGATCCGTCGTTCACCTCCCCGCCCTCGACGAGCGCGCGGCGTTCCCCGCACGCGCGGGGATGATCCGGCAAATTTTCTTGGAGAAATTCTACGCCGGCTGCGTTCCCCGCACGCGCGGGGATGATCCGCCAGCTAGTCATCCATCGTGCAGATCTCGCTAGCGTTCCCCGCACGCGCGGGGATGATCCGGCAGAGGAGATCGAGGACAATTTCTTGCGATTGCGTTCCCCGCACGCGCGGGGATGATCCGCCATCGGTGCCATCGGTGGCTTAGCAGGAGGGGCGTTCCCCGCACGCGCGGGGATGATCCGAGCGTACGGACGATTCCGCCGCTATTCTGTACGCGTTCCCCGCACGCGCGGGGATGATCCGGCTACTCTCAGGGATTCCAGGATTGTGC
>RFGL01000053.1 GCA_003697015.1 Acidobacteriota bacterium
CGGCCGCCGGCGGCGGCGGCCGGGGGGCAGCGAAGGGACGCACGATCGGCTCGGCGAGGAGTGCGGCGGCGGCCGCCTCCGCGCGGCGGGCGAGCGCGCGGCGCGGGCCGTCCTCCTCCGCCACCGGCTCCAGGGGCTTGCGCGCCCGCGCGTTCAGGTGCACCGCCCCGGGGACGGGCTCGCGGCAGCGGAAGACCGCCTGCGCCGCCGTCCGCCGCAGGGCGCGCAGGGCGGCGGGATCGGCGTCGGCCAGGCCGAGCTCGAAGAACGCGCGGGCGTGGTCGCCGAAGAGCTTGAGCTGGTCGATGGTCTGGTTGGCGCCTCCCCGCGTCAGCTCGAGGGGACGATCCGCGGTCAGCACGAGGAGCGGCACCCGCGCCATCTCCGCCTCGATCACCGCCGGCAGATAGTGGGCGCCGGCGGTGCCGGAGGTGCAGATCAGGAGGCTCGGCCGGCCGCTCGCTCGTCCCTGGCCGAGGGCGAAGAAGGCCGCCGCCCGCTCGTCGATCACGTCGTGGCAGCGCAGGCCGGGATGGGCGCAGGCGGCGAGGACGAAGGGGGTGGAGCGCGAGCCGGGGGAGATCACCGCCTCGCGCACCCCGGCGTCGACCAGGCTGTGGATCAGGAGCCGCGCCCAGACGGCCTGCAGATTGGCGGCTTCGGCCATCGGTGGCGCCCCGAACCCTCGCCGTCCATGTCCTTACGCCCCGGCGCCCAGAGCAGCCAGCAAGGAGCGCATCTTGAGCGCCGTCTCCTCGTACTCGAGGGCCGGATCGGAGTCGGCGACGATGCCGGCGCCGGCGTAGAGGTAGGCTCGATCGCGACGCAGCAGGCAGGTGCGCAAGGCGACCGCGAAGTCGCCGTCGCCGCGGGCGTCGAACCACCCGATCGGCCCGGCGTACCAGCCGCGGCCGACGTCCTCGCAGCGGGCGATCCAGCGCAGGGCGGCGTCGGTCGGCACGCCGCCGACCGCCGGGGTGGGATGGAGCAACTCGACCAGCTCGAGCACGTGGCGCGGGCTGGCGAGGCTGGCGGTGATCGGGGTGTGCAGGTGGAGGACGTCGCGCAGGGCGCGGATGCGCGGCTCCGGCGGCACCTCGAGGGCGGCGCACAGAGGCTCGAGGCGACGCACGATCTGCTCCACCACCAGCTGGTGCTCGCAGCGGTCCTTGGCGCTCGCCAGCAGCTGCGCGGCGTGGGCGTTGCCGCTGGCGATCGAGCCGGCGAGGGCCTCGGTGGCGATGCGCCGGCCGCGGCGCAGGATCAAGCGTTCGGGAGTGGCGCCGAGAAAGGTGCCGTCGGGGCGGCAGAAGGCGAAACGGGTAGCGGCCTGGGCACCGTTCTCCAGCCGCCGCAGGACCGTCGCCGGGGCGACCGGCCGCGCCAGCTCGACGACGGAGCGGTGGGCGGCGACGATCTTCTCGCAGCGGCCGTCGGCGATCGCCGCGCGGATCGCCTCCACCTGCTCGTTCCACCGCCGGAGGGGCGGCGGATGAACGGCGCGGGCGACGGCGGCTACGTCGCCCGGCGGCTCGTCGCCGGCTGCGATTCCGCCGCCGGCGGCGGCCGTGAGCCCGGCGACGGCGCGGTCGAGCAGCTCGAGCCAGCGCCGGCGCCCGGGGCGGTCGAGCTCGTCCTCGCCGCGCACCGTCAGGCTGAGGGTGGCCCGGCGTCCGTCGCTGGCATAGCGCAGCCGCGGCAGGGTGAAGCAGCCGTCGCCGAAGCTGCGCCAGGGCTCGTCGCCGGCCGCGCCGACGGCGAAGGCCAGGCCGCCGAAGAGCCGCGGCGGGACCGGCGACGCGGCCGGATGGACGACGCTCTCGAGGCGGGCGAAGAGCCCGCCGGCGGCGCGGCGCAAGCGGTCGAAGCGGGCGCTGCCGGCGAGGTCGATGCGGTGGCTGGCGCCGCAGCCGGCGAAGGCCGTGCCGGCCGGCGGGTGCCAGAGGAAGCCGTAGCGCCCCGGGATCAGCCGCAGCAGGGTCTCCGGCTCCACCGCCGGGGCCGGCAGGGAGAGCATCAGGGTGGCGGGGCGGCCGGCGTGGGCCGCCAGCCGGCCGGCGACGAAGGCGCGGATTTCGGCGGCGTCGAGGACGGATGGCCGCGCCGCCGGAGCCGGTGCCAGGGAGGTGAGGGCGCTCATCGCGCCTCCTCCCGCACCCCGGCGGCGGGACGCGCGACGTAGAGGTGGCAGGCGCCGAAGGCCAGGGCGTGCACCGCCAGCACCTCGAGCCCGTGCCGGGCCATCAGCTCGGCGAATCGTCCGGGCGGCGGGAAGGCGGCGATCGAGTGCTCGAGGTAGGCGTACTCGCGAGCGCCGGAAAGCCAGCCGCCGACCGCCGGCACCAGACGGTGGACGTACCACCGCGCCAGGGGCGTCAGCACCCCCACCCGCGGCTCGCCGAGCTCGAGGATCGCCACCCGGCCGGCGGGCCGGACCACCCGTGCCATCTGGCGCAGGGCGGCCGGCCGGTCGGGCACGTTGCGGATGCCGAAGGCGATGCTCAGGGCGTCGAAGGAGGCGTCCTCGAAGGGCAGCGCCTCGGCCCGCCCGCGGCGCAGGACCACGCGCTCGGCGGCCCCCGCCCGCGCCAGCTTGCGGCGGGCGACGGCGAGCATGCGCGGCGACGGATCGAGGCCGACGACCTCGAGGCGCGGCTGCCGGCGCAGGATCTCCAGCACCACGTCGGCGGTGCCGGTGGCGAGATCGAGCACCCGCTGCCCCGGCTTGAGCTCGAGGGCGGCGACCAGCTGCCGCCGCCAGCGCCGGTCGAGGCCGAGGGAGATGATGCGATTGAGCAGGTCGTAGCGTCCGGCGATGTGGTCGAACATCGCCCCCGAGCCGCCGGCAGGCAGGTCGTCGGCGGGCGGGCGGGCGGGGAGCGGTCGGCTGGTCGAGGCGCTCATCACACCCCCCTAGAGATCCCGGTCGACGATCGCCTCGGCGACGGTGGCGAGGGCCCGTCGCGCCCGCCCCGGGGGCAGGGCTTCGAGGCTGCGGGTAGCGTGCGCCGCCCGCTGGCGGGCGAGGGCCAGGCAGTCGCGCATGGCGTCGGCGTCGCGCAGGGCGCGGATCAGCCGCGCACAGAGGGCGGCGGAAGGGGCGCCGTCGCCGGCGTCGATGATCGACTCGACCAGCGGCAGGAGGGCCGGATCGCGCTCCAATCCGAGGATCACCGGATAGGTCATCTTGCCCTCCCGCAGATCGGTGAAGAGGGCCTTGCCGGTGCGCGCTTCGTCGCCGGTCAGATCGAGCAGGTCGTCGACCGCCTGGAAGGCGACGCCGAGGTGCAGGCCGTAGGTCTCGAGCGCCCGCCGGCAGGGCTCGTCGAGGCCGGCGGCGCGGGCGCCGGCGGACATCGCCCAGCGGAAGACCGAAGCCGTCTTGCCCTCGACCACCCGGAAGTAGTCGTCGCGGCTGAGGCGTACCGAACCGCGGTTCTCGAGCTGGATCGACTCGGCGAAGATCATCTCCTCGATGGTGTCGAGGAGCTCCTCCATCAGCCCGGGCAGTCGGCAGCGCTGGACCCGCCGCAGGGCCTCGATCAGCAGCCAGTCGCCGGCGAAGATCGACGCCGCGTTGCCGTAGACCCGGCGGGCGGTGGGGGCGCCGCGGCGGCTTTCGCCGAGATCGACCACGTCGTCGTGCAGCAGGGTGGCGCTGTGCACCAGCTCGACCGCCACGCCGAGGTCGATCACCACCTCGGCGGAACTGGAGCCGAGGCGCGCCGCCAGCTGCACGCACATCGGCCGCAGGCGCTTGCCACCCAGGTCGAGCAGGTGACGGGCGGTGCGTCCGACCAGCCGCGGATCGCGCGGCAGCGCACCGAAGGCGGCCTCGAAGGCCGCCTGGTCGCCGGCGACGAACTCCGCCAGCTCGTGCAGTCGGCCGGCGAGACGGGTCAGACCGCGACCGGCGGTGATGCTCTCCAGACGGCCGAGGAGATCGACCCCCGCCGGCAGTCCGGGCAGCGCCAAGGCGCTGCTCTCGGCCGCCTCGAGCGGCGGCGGGAGCGGTGGTTCCAAAGCCTTGAGGGCTGCCTTCATGACGTCTCCTCCGAACGCGGATCCGGCGATTCAGGGCGCTCGTCGCCCGCCGCCGTCTTGACCAGGAGCTTGAGCCCCAGGCGGCTGACGAGGCCGCCTTTCAAGAAGTTGTCGATCAACGAGTCGGCCACCGTCACCAAGCCGGCGATCGCTTCCAGCCGCTGGCGGAAGACCGCCGCCTCCGGCGACGCATCGGCGGCCAGGCGCGGGATCCATTCGCGCAGGCTCTCCAGCACCGGATCCCATTCCCGCCGCTTGCGGATCTGGACGATGTTGCGGATCACCTTCTCCAGGTCGGTCGCCGGGCGGAAGGTGACGCGGCGCGAACCGGGGGCCTTCTCGGCGAAGATCAAGCCCCAATCGCGCAGCTCGCGGCAGGCCATGCTGACCGCACCGCGGCTCATCGCCAGGCCGCGCATGATCTCTTCGGCGTCCGACGCCCCGGGCTGCGACAGCAACCAGCTGTGCACCCGGGCGGTGGTCGGCGAAATGCCCCAGAACGAGCCCATCGAGCCCCACAGCTGGACGAAGGCCCGGCGGACCTCGTCCACTTCGGTCGGCGCCGGATCGGGCGCCGGCGTGGCCTCGACGATGGTCGTTCCCTCGCTCACGGGCGGAAGGTACACCAAGACAACGGAGTTTTCAAGACTTTTTGAAAAATTTGTACAGTCTCGGTCCGCCGGACCTTCCGCCGGCCGGATCGTATCGCCCTCCAGCCGCTGGCGCCAGCCGGGACGCAGCGGGCTTGAGCCGGCAGGCACCGGCCCGTACAATACGCCGCAGGAGGGCAGTCTCTACCCGCAGCCGAATGCCCAGTGGATCCACGAGCCGGGCGGGGTCTACGATCCCGACTGCCGGCGGGGAGCTCGCCGATGCCCAAACCGCGCAAACAGATCCTGGTATGCGTCAACGAGCGGCCGGAGACGTCGCCCAAGCCGAGCTGCGCCCGGCGCGGCAGCTACGAGGTCTACCGGCGGTTCAAGGACGTGGTGCGGGCGCGCGGCCTGCGCGACGGCGTGATGGTGACCAAGACCGGCTGCCTCAAGCACTGCAGCCGCGGCATCACGGTGTGCATCTGGCCCGACGCCTTCTGGTACGGCGGCGTCACCCTCGACGACGTCGAGGAGATCGTCGACCGCTCGCTGGCACGGGACGAGGAGGTGGCGCGCCTGCGCATGCCCGACATCCCGTGGGAATGACCGCCCGGCCGCCCGCTTCAGCCTCGTCCTCCGGCCAGCGCCTCGAGGGCCCGGCGCTCCTCCCGGGTCTCCCGCCCCTCGCGCTCGAGCAGCTTGAGCCGCGTCTCCAGCGCTTCGGGGTCGAGGCTGAAGGCGTCCCCGTCCTCGGTGATGAACGTGGCGCTCGGGACGCCCATGTCGTCGTGCTCGATGCGGGAGAAAACCACCGAGCCATCCGGCCCGATGTCGTAGTCTTCTTCGCTCAGGATGATCGGTTTGTCGCTCATGGTCTCACCTCCTAGGTCGGCCGGCGACCTTACCACCCATCATCCTATCGCGTCAGCCGGGCGGTCCGGAGGAGACGGAGGCCGGGACGGCTCAGCGCTCCGCCATCCGCGGCCCGGGCGCCGGGCTCCCCGGCTGGTATCGACGCCACTCGGCGAAGGCGGGCGAGTCCTCCTCCCCGGCCAGGAGCAAGAGTCTGAGCGCCAGCTCGCGCATCTCGTAGGCCTGCTCCAGGGGGTCGTCGCCCGCCCCGGCGGCAACGGCCTGCTGCGCGGTGCGGCCGAATCGGGCCTTGCGGTGGAGGAATTCGTTGTGCAGCTCCTCCAGCTTGATCCTCTCCGCCAGCACGTTCTGCCGGTGCTTGGCCCGGGCGATCCGCCGGTCGGCGCGCTTCGACGTACCGAAGAGCTCGCCGAGGGAGGTCTTGTAGCTGACCGACCAGACCGCCTGGGTCTTGAGACTGCGGTCGACGACGACGGTGGGAACGACGGTGAGGTCGTCCTGCACCGTCAGGCCCCGGCCGTACGACGCAGAGATCTGGAGGCGGCGCAGCAGATGGTGCCCCAGACCTTCCCGGTCGGCGTCCATCAACTGGGCGAAGGCGGCATCGAGCTCGGCCGTGCGGGCCTCGATCAGCGCCTCCAGCCGTGGCAGGGTCGGCGGATCGTCCTCCCCCCTGCCCGGCGCGGCGCAGAGGAAGAGCAGCAGACCGGCGGCGAGGACGATCGGGCGATGGCTTACGTTTCTCATCGGAAACCTCCTTTTTGTTCGATCGTTGTCCCTGAGGTAGACGGACCCGACTGAGGATTTCCCCGGGAGCCGCCCTCCGGATCGGTGCTCCGGCTGCCGGCAGGACCCGCCTGCGGGGCGGGTTCTGCTAGTCTCTTGCGGGTCATGAGCAGCCACTCGCACGATTCCGTCTGCGTGATCGGCGCGGGTTCGTCGGGCATCGTCGCGGTGAAGTGCCTGGCCGAGCTCGGGCTGCCGGTGACGTGTTACGAGTTGGGCTCGGGGATCGGCGGCAACTGGCGCTACGGCAACGACAACGGCATGTCGTCGGCCTACCGGTCGCTCCACATCAACACCTCCAAGACGCGCATGGCGTTCTCGGATTTCCCCATGCCGGAGGACTACCCCGACTATCCCCACCACAGCCAGATCCTGCGCTACTTCGAGGCCTACGCCGACCGCTTCGACCTGCGCCGGCACATCCGCTTCCGCACCGCGGTCGAACGCCTCGAGCCGGCCGGCGACGGCAGCTGGTGGGTGACCCTCGAAGGGGGCGAGCGCCGGCGCCACCGGGCGGTGCTGGTGGCCAACGGCCACCACTGGTGCCCGCGCCGGCCCACCGCTCCGGGCGACTTCGCCGGCCTCGCCATGCATTCCCACGACTACCGGACGCCGGACGTGCTGGTGGACAAACGGGTGCTGGTGGTCGGCATCGGCAACTCCGGCGTCGACATCGCCTGCGAGAGCGCCCGCCATGCCGCCGCCACCTTTCTCTCCACCCGGCGCAGCGCCCACATCCTGCCCAAGTACGCCTTCGGGCGGCCGATCGACACCTTCACCACCCCCCTCAGCAGCCGTCTCCCCCTGGCCCTCCAGCGCCGCATCTTCGAGCTCATCCTGAAGCTCAGCCGCGGTCCCCAGACCACCTTCGGCGTGCCCCGGCCGCAGCATCATCTGCTCCAGGCCCACCCGACGGTCTCCGCCGAGCTGCTCAATCTGGTCGGTCACGGGCGGATCGCGATCAAGCCCGACGTCGAACGGCTGTGCGGCGAGCGGGTGCGCTTCGCCGACGGCAGCGAGGAGGCGATCGACGTGATCGTCTGGGCGATCGGCTACCGCATCCGCTTCCCCTTCCTCGACCGGCGGATCCTCGATCCGGAGGGCAATGCGGTACGCCTCTACCTCCACGTCGTGCCGCCGGCCCACCCGGGCCTCTACTTCATCGGTCTGATCCAGCCCCTGGGTGCGGTCATGCCCCTGGCCGAAGAGCAGTCGCGGTGGGTGGCGGAGCTCCTCGCCGGTCGCTGCGCCCTGCCCGAGCGGGCGGCGATGGAACGTCGCATCGACGCCGACCTCGAGGCCATGCGCCGGCGTTACGTCCACTCCGAGCGCCACACCATCCAGGTCGACTTCTTCCCCTATCGCCACGCCCTGCGCAGCGAGAGGCGTCGCGGCCGCCGGCGGGCCCAGCGCCGCCGGCCCGCCGCGCCGGCTCCCGTCCCCTCGCCGGAAGAGGCCACCCGCGCCGCCGGTTAATGCTTGGCGGCGCTGCGGGGATGGTCTAGAGTCGGACGAGCATTCATCGAAGCGGTGCAGCGGCAGCCGGGTGCGATCGCGGCAGGCCATGCCGCCCGCCGCGGTCGAACCAGAGGAGACGGAGCCCATGTTCGAGGACGATGACGACCGGGTCTACGCCGTGGTGGTCAACCACGAGGAGCAATACTCCATCTGGCCGGCGGAGCGCGAGCTGCCCCGGGGCTGGAAGGCGGTGGGCAAAGAGGGGACGAAGCAGCAATGTCTGGACTACATCGAAGAGGTGTGGACCGACATGCGTCCCTTGAGCCTGCGCAAGAAGATGGAGGAGATGGAGAAGGCGGCGGGAGAGACGTAGCGCCGTCAGGCCGCCTGCCGCCGCGCCAGGCGCCGCCGTTGCTCCTTGAAGCGGGCCAGCTCCTCCGGGTCCTCGGTGCTGGCGATCAGCCGATCGAGAGCATCGATGCACTGGCGGTCGTAGTAGGCGGCGGTCTGCCGCGCCTGCACCGCGTGGGCCCGGTCGGCGGCGCGTTCGAGATGGACCACCGCCTGGGCCCACTCCCGCGCCATGCTGAAGTGGTAGGCGAGCAGCTCGCACACCCGCCCTTCGTCGTCGTGGTAGATGTCGGCCAGGGCCGAGGCGACCTCGCCGTGGACCACCCGCCGGCGATCTTCGGCGAGGATGCGGTAAACCGCGTCGCGCGCCCGCGCGTGGGCGAAGATGAAACTGGCGCGCTGCGCCTCGGCGGCGCTCACGTCCCCGAGGGTGGGGCGCTCCGCCGTGTCGCCGGTCGTCCAGTGGTCGACGAAGCGGCGCACGAACCACCGCTCGAGCATGATCTCGAGGCCGACTTCCACCACCGTCATGTGCTCGTCCGCCGCCCGCTCGAGCAGCTTGGGGCGAAAGGGGTGGCCGATCACCGCCGCCAGCACCGTCAGGCGGCGGGCGGAGGACGGCAGCCGGCGCAAGCGCAGCCCCATCAAGGCGTCGAAGGTCGTGGTCGCCGGCAGGCGGGCGGGAGCGCCCCGGTGGAGGCGCCAACGCCCCTCCTCGCCGGCCACCAGGGCGCCGTCGTCCCACAGGTAGTTGATCAGCTCGGTGATCTGCAGCGGCAGGCCCTCGCCGAGGCGCTCGAGCAGCTGCGCCAGGGCTTCGTGGGGGGCCGAGCCCACCAGCCAGGTGGCGATCTCCTCGACCTCGGCGCTGCTCAGCCGCCCCAACTCGAGGCGCTCGACGCGGCCCTCGTGCGCCGCCGCATAGACGGCGAAGGGATGATCGTCGTCGAGCTCGAGGGGCTCGCCGGTGGCGATCAGCCACAGGGGAGCCTCGCTCAACCCCTCCAGCACGCGGCAGAGGAGCTCGAAGGTCTCCAGCCGCGCCAGGTGCAGGTCGTCGACGTAGAGGATCAGCGGCGCGGGCGGCGTCGCGGTGCCCGGGGGAGAGACCAGGAGACCGAAGAAGGACGTCACCGCGTCGAACAAGCGCCGGGCACCCCCGCCGGGGGCCAGAGGCTCGGCCGCCGGCAGCTCGGGCTTCTGCTCGCGCAGCTCCGGCACCAGCAGGGCGACGTCGGCGAGGAGCGCCGGGGGAGCGGCGGCGAGGGCGCGCTCGACCCGCTCCGAGCCTTCGGCCAGAGCGCTGCGCAGAAGGGCGGGGAACGGCTCGTACGGCAGGCGGATGCGGTCCTGGCACTGACCGGTGAGCACCAGGCCCGCCTGGTGGCTGGCCGCGTCGAGAAAGGCGCGCGCCAGCCGTGACTTGCCGACCCCGGGCTCGCCCTCGATCAGGGTGACGCGGGAACGCCCTCGCTGCACCTGGCGCCAGGTCGCGGTGAGCTGGCCGTAGGACTGCGTGCGACCGACCAGCGGCACCACCGGGCCGATCGGCTCGCTGTCGTCCCGCGCGACCACCAGGGGCGATTTCTCGGTCAGGATCGCCTCGTAGAGCCGCCGGGTCTCCGCCAGGGGCTCGACCCCGAGCTCGCGCTCGAGCAGGCTCTCGAGCTCCTGGTACTGAGCCAGGGCCCGGCTGCGGCGGCCCGAGTAGGCGAAGAGCCGCATCAGATAGCGATGGGCCTCTTCCGACAGGGGATCGAGGGCCACCAGACGGCGGGCGTACTGCAGGCCGACCCGCAGCTCACCGCGCGCCAGGTAGCTCTCGATCAGGGTGCGGAGGACGGTGACCACCCCCTCCCGCAGGCGCTCGCGCTCGGTCAGCAACCAGTCCTCGAAGGCGGAGCTGTCGCGCAGGGGGAAGCCGCTGAGGAACTCGCCGCGATAGAGGCGCACCGCCCCCGCCAGGCGGTGGGTATCGAGAGTCTGGGTCGGATCGATCCGCCGCAGGGCGTTCTCAAACGCCTTGACGTCGAGCCAGAAGTCGAAATCCGGGGCGATGCGCAGCTGCCCCTGGACGGTCTCGAGGGGCGGCGACGAGGTACCGAGAGCGGTGCGCAGATTGTAGAGCGCCTGGCGCAAGTTGCGCCGCGCCACCTCCTCGCGCCGCTCCGGCCACAGCAGGGAGGCCAGGTGCTCGCGGGTGAAGGCGCGCTCGCGCTGGCAGACCATGTAGGCGAGGAGGGCCCGCACCTTGAGGGATTCGAAACCCACCACCGGCCGGCCGTCCTGGCGCACCTCGAAGTCGCCCAAGCAGCGGATCTGCAACCGGCTCACCTCGACCTCCGGCGTCGGGTCGGCCCCCCGATCAGCCGTCCGCGCGCGGCGACGCACCGGCCGAACCGGTCGAGGCCGGCGGCGGGCGGACGGACCTGTTGGGGCTGCGATGCGGTGCTCATCGGGTGGCTGAGAATACCACCCCCCCGACCTTTGGGCGGCACCCGGCCACAATCTGTACGGTCCACGCTTCCAGTGCTTTGACGGCGATGCACGGATTTTCCCCTCAATTTGGGCTTGCAATGCGGTCGATTTAGGGTATAATAGCCACTGAACACCCCAAGCGAGGGGATTAACCCGCATACTGGAAGGGCATTTCCGGGCAAACAACCGTAGCGATTTCGCGCCAGCAACCGACCAACCGGTCGGTATCTGAGTTTGCAAGAGATCGAGCCGATGACGCCAGCCCACATCCCCATCGTCCGCACCGGCTCGAACGACCGTTCGGCAGCCATTGCTCTGTCGGACCAAAGGTTGCTCATGGCCATATGCTACGATGCACATTGCTTCATTCCTGTCCGTAGTCAGACAGGTTGCTCATCCCACACTCGGAGCGGGCGGCCAACCCGCCGTCCCGACCTTGGGCCGGCGCCTCCCGGAGTCGGTGGGACCTTACCTTCACCAGCTTGGAAGACCGACGAAGGACGCAACCGACCACAAGGAGGGCAAGGATGATGAGAACTTCAACCCGACGGCTGGCCATGGGCTTCGCCACATTGGCCTTGGCGGCCTCCCTGAAACCGTCAATCCTGGCGGCGGACGATCAGCAGCCAGCGTTCAAGCCGGCGGCCGGATCGGCGAGCCCCGAGCAGGAGCTGCGACGTCAGGCCCTGGAGCACTTCCGAGCCGCCGGCCAGACCGGCGCTCCGGCGCAGACGACCGCCCTGCTGATGCAGAAGAATTCGGGCGGCTTCAATTGCCTGCCGACCTGTAACACCCTGCAGCCGCCGGCGGCCGCATTCGGTGATCCCGGATTCATCGACGGCAAGTGGCTGGCCATCGCCGGCGACGGCCTGGTGACCTTGAGCGACCTCTTGCTGGAGGTGCGCATCGCCGTACCGGCGGAGACCGGCGGCGTGCCGACCACCAGCTTCGTCCTCGGCGTCTTCGACGGCGACGCCGGCCGCGGCGGCA
>RFGL01000054.1 GCA_003697015.1 Acidobacteriota bacterium
CGCCCTCCTCGCCTGCCATCTGCCGAGCGGCCGGACGCGCCGCTTCGAGGCCGCAGAGCTCGGCCCCGGCGGCGACTGCTCGGTCGACGTCCTCCCCGGCGGCGTGCTGCTCACCCCGCGGGGGGAGCTGCGCCTCGACGGCTGACGGCGGATGAGACGGCGATCCGTCCCCGGCAGGGGACCGGCCGCCCCGCAACGGTTTGCGCGCCGCCCGGGGCGGAGAAGAATCCCCATGAACGCGTCGAATGGAGGATCGATCGTGGACACACAGCGCAGGTGGAGCATCCGTCCCCTCACCGTCCTCGTCCTGCTGGCGTTGGCCGGACCGGCGACCGCGGCCGGCGCCCCCGCCGCGGCCGGCAGCGAGGTCGACAATCTGGTGGCCTTCGCCCGTCTCTACGGCTACGTCCGCTTCTTCCATCCCAGCGATCAGGCGCAGGGGATCGACTGGGATCGCCTGGCGGTCTACGGCGCCGGGGAGGCGGGGCGCGCCGCCGGCCCCGAGGAGCTGCAACGGACCCTGGAAGCGATCTTCCTTCCCATCGCCCCCACCCTCTGTCTCTACCGCGACGGCCAGCCACCGTGCCGGCCGCCGCTGCCGGCGACGACCGGCGACGACGTCGAGCTCGTCGCCTGGCAGCACCAGGGGATCGAATTCCGTCGCGGCAACCTCTACCGCAGCTTCCGGGCCGGTCCGCCGCGTCGCGTGCGGGCGCCGGGCCCCGGCTTCGGCACCATCACCCAGGCCTACGAGGCCGCCGATCTGCGCGGGCGGACGATCCGCCTGAGCGCCAGGGTGCGGGTGGAGGTCGAGGGCGCGGGCAATCGCGCCCAATTGTGGCTGCGGGTCGATCGGCCGCAGAACCGGATGGGCTTCTTCGACAATATGGACGACCGGCCGATCACCGCCGCGGAATGGCGTCGCTACGAGATCGTCGGCGAGGTGGCGGACGACGCCGAGCGGGTGGTCTTCGGCGGATTTCTCGCCGGCGACGGCCGGGCGTTCTTCGACGACTTCGAGCTCGCGGTGAAGGACGGCGACGGCGGCTGGCGGCCCCTGCCGATCGCCAACCCGGGCCTCGAAGCGGGGGAGGAGCTGCCCGAGGGCTGGTGGGCGGGGAGCCCCGGCTATCGCTATCGATCGACCGGCGCCGATGCCGCCGAAGGCGAACGCTGCCTGCGGATCGAGGCCGAGCACGTCACCATGGCATCGCTCTTCGACGCCTTTCCCCAGCCCGGCGAACGGGTGGAGACGAGCCTCGGCGCCGGTCTCAACCTGCGCCTGCCCCTGGTGCTGCCGAGCCGCGGCGGGCGCACCCCCGCCGGCGACGCCGCCGCCCTGGAGCGGCTCGAGGAGCGGCTGGCGGCGATCGACCTCGAGCGGCTGGACCTCGACGACGAGCGCCTGCGGATCGCCGCGGTGACGATTCTGTGGAACGTCCTCCAGCACTTCTACCCCTACTTCGACGTCGTCGCCGTCGACTGGCCGGCGCAGCTGCCCGCCGCCGTCGAGCGGGCGCTGGCGGCAGCGGACCCCTACGCCTTCTACCGCGGCCTCCAGCTGCTGGTCGCCGCCCTCGACGACGGCCACGGCCGGGTCTACCACCCCGGTCTGGAGCACGATCGGGGATGGCTGCCCGCGACCCTGGACTGGATCGAGGATCAGGTGGTGGTGGTGGCGACGGACGACGAACGGCTGCGGCCGGGGGACGCGCTCCTCGCCCTCGACGGCCGTCCGGCGGCCGAGCTGCTGGCGGAGGAGGAGCGCTACGTCTCCGGGTCGCCGCAGTGGAAGCGCGTCCGCGCGGTCAACGCCTTCGCCCGCGGACCCCTCGACGCGCCGGCGCGCCTGCGCCTGGAGCGCGACGGCGAGGTGGTGGAGGCGAGCGTCGAACGGCGCCGCCAGCCGCCGCCTGAGCCCTATCTCCATCAGGCGATCGAGGAGCTGGCGGAGGGCGTCGTCTACGTCGACCTGCGGCAGGCGTCGATGAAGGAGATCGAGCCGCGTCTGGAGGAGCTGGCGGCGGCGCCGGGGGTGGTCTTCGACCTGCGCGGCTATCCCAACAGCAACCACGCCGTGCTCCAGCACCTGAGCACCGAGCCCCTGCAGTCGGCGAGGTGGATGGTGCCGCGGGTGATCCGTCCCGACCACGTGCCGCCGGCGGGCTACGAGACCTCCGGCCGCTGGCACCTGCCGCCGAAGACGCCGCGCCTGGGCGGCGAGATCGTCTTCCTCACCGACGCGCGGGCGATCAGCTACGCCGAGAGCTTCCTCGGCATCGTCGAGGCCTACCGTCTGGGGGAGATCGTCGGCCAGCCGACCGCCGGCACCAACGGCAACGTCAATCCCTTCGAGCTCCCCGGCGGCTTCCACGTCTCCTGGACCGGCATGCGGGTGGTCAAGCACGACGGCAGCCAGCACCACCTGGTCGGCATCCTCCCCACCGTCCCCGCCGCCCCCACCCGCCGCGGCCTCGCCGCCGGCCGCGACGAGGTCCTCGAGCGCGCTCTCGCCCTGATCGCCGAGCGC
>RFGL01000055.1 GCA_003697015.1 Acidobacteriota bacterium
GATCGGGCCGGGCAGACGAGACGATTCGCCCCCATCGGCGCCGGTGCGCCTCGCTCCGCCGTGGAGCGACGCCGCGCCGGCACCGGAGGAGGAGTAGGGCTAGAGGTTGTGCGCGATGGAATCGCCCCGTCCCCCCGCGCCGGTGGTCGAGGACCAACGGCTACCCTCGTCCGTCTCCGGGGGACGGTCGCGCAGGCGGAGCCGCCGGATTGCGAGGAGGTCAGGGCTCACGCCGCGTCGCTGCGTGCTGCGCCGCCAGCCCCGGACTTTGTGGTAGATTCGCGCCCCGCACCACCCACGCTCCCGCACCATGACCGCCCTCGCCCTCCTCATCGCCGCCGTTGCCCTGCTCGCCGCTGGCACGGCGCTGGCGTTGGTGTGCCGCGTGCGGCGCGGCCAGGGGGAGCTGCAGCGGACGATCCACGACCGCGCCCTGGCTCTCGACCGGCGCTGCGACGCCCTCGAGAGGGGCCTCGACCGGCTCGCCGTCGAGCAGCGCCTCGACCACCTGGCGGCCCTGGTCGGCCACGCCCGGCGGCGCGGCCTGCTCACCGACGCCGCCGCCGGCGAGCTCGAGGGCTACGTCCTCGGCCTGCGCCGGGAGAGCCGCGCGCCGTAGGAGCCTGCCGTGCGCATCGGTTTCGACGCCAGCAAGATCATGCCGCCGCGCGACGGCATCGGCACCTATGTCGCCGAGCTGCTGCGCGCGCTGGTGGCGGCGGCGCCGGAGCACGAGTTCCGTCTCTACGGCACCCTCCACCCGATCCGCGACGAGGCGGTGGCGGCGATCCTGCCCGGGCCGCCGGCGAACGTATCGCTGGCCTCGCAGCCGGCGCCGGAGAGCGGCGAGGTCGATCTCTTTCACGCCACCACCTGGAGCTGTCCGCCGCGCTTCGAAGGGCCGCTGGTCTTCACCTGCTACGACCTGACCGTCCTCAGCCATCCCCAGACCCACGCCCTGGCCAACAAGATCCACTGCCTGACCGGGCTGCTCGAGGCCCGCCTGGCGGGGGCCCTCTTCCTCACCCTCTCGCGGCATGCCGCCGGCGAGCTCGAACGGCGCCTCGAGGTGCCGCCGGCGCGCATCCGGGTGACGCCGCCCGGGGTGGCGCAGCGCTTCCGCCCCGTGCCCCCGGCCGAGGGCGCGGCGGTTGTCGAGCGGCTGGGGCTCGATCGGCCCTACGTCCTCGCCGTCGGCACCCGGGAGCCGCGGAAGAATCTCGGCCGCCTGCTCGAGGCCTGGCAACGCCTGCCCCGGCCCCTGCGCGATCGCCACCTCCTGGCCCTCGCCGGCGGCCGGGGATGGCTCCACGACGACGTCGAACGGCGCTTGCAGCAGGGCACCGGCATCCGTCTCCTCGGCCGGGTGGCGGACGCCGACCTGCCGGCGCTCTACAGCGGCGCCGCCGCCTTCGTCTACCCCTCCCTGGCCGAAGGTTTCGGCTTTCCGGTGCTGGAGGCGATGGCCTGCGGGGCGCCGGTGATCGCCTCCGCCGTCTCCTCCCTGCCCGAGGTCGCCGGCGACGCCGCGCTCGCGGTCGACCCCACCGACGTCGCCGACGTCGCCGGGGCCATCCGCCGGCTGCTGGCGGAGCCGGACCTGGCCCGGCGCCTGCGCGACGCCGGCAGCGAGCGGGCGGCGGCCTTTTCCTGGCAGCGGGCCGCCGGCGCCACCCTCGCCGCCTACCGCGCCGCCGCCGCGGAGGGCGAGCGATGACGGTCCTCAACGCCTGCACCATCGTGTCGAAGAACTACGTCGCCTTCGCCCGCGTGCTGGCGCGCTCTTTTCTCGACCACCATCCCGGCGGCCGCTTCTTCGTCCTGTTGGTCGACCGCAACGACGGCCACATCGACCCGGCGCAGGAGCCCTTCGAGCTGCTCGAGGTGGAGGAGCTGGACAACGTCCCCGAGCGCGACGCCTTCCTCTTCAAGTACACCCTGCTGGAGTGCAATACGGCGGTCAAGCCCTACCTGCTCGAGCACCTCCTGGCGCGCTACGAGCTCGAGCGGCTGGTCTACCTCGACCCGGACATCTGGGTCCTGCGACCCCTGGCGGCGGTGGCCGAGGCCCTCGACCGGCACGCCATCGCCCTCACCCCGCACCTCACCGCGCCGCTCGACGACGCGGCCCATCCCGGCGAGCTGGCGATCCTCCAGGCCGGGGCCTACAACCTCGGCTTCCTCGGCCTGCGCTCGGCGCCCCTGGTGCGGCGCTTCCTGCGCTGGTGGCAGGAGCGGCTCTACGACCGCTGCGTGGTACGGGTGGAGGACGCCCTCTTCGTCGACCAGAAGTGGATCGATCTGGTGCCGGGTCTCTTCCCCGACGTCGCGGTGCTCACCGACCGGGGCCTGAACGTCGCCTACTGGAACCTCCACGACCGGCCGGTGACCCTCACCGGCGACGACGTATCGAGCGCCCGGGCGGCGGGCGAGCCGCTGGTCTTCTTCCACTTCAGCGGCATCGACCCGGAGCACCTCGAAGGGGTCTCCAAGCACCAGGACCGCTACCGGTTGAGCGACCTCGGCGACGCCGCCTTCCTCTACCGGCGTTACGCCGAACGGCTGCTGGCGGCGGGGCACCGGCAGGCGAAGCCGTGGCCCTACGCCTTCGGCCGCTTCGACAACGGGGTCGCCATCCCCGACCTGGCGCGGCGGCTGTTCCTCGACCTCGGGCCGGAACGCCGGCGGCGCTTCGGCAACCCCTTCGAGAGCGCCGGCGACGACAGCTTCTTCGCCTGGCTCAACGCCCCCCACCGCCCGGGCCAGCGGCCGCCCTACCTGTCGCGGCTGCTCTACCACCTCTACGCCGGCCGCGAGGATCTGCGGCGCATCTTCCCGCGGGTGGAGGACCGGGACCTGGCCGCCTTCTGCAGCTGGCTGGAGGGCTTCGGGCGCTACGAGTGGGGCCTCGACGACGCCTTCCTGCGCCACGTCCACCGCGACTCGCGCGCCACCCTCTTCACCGTCGCCGGCCTCAGACGGCGGCTGGCCAACCGCGCCCGACGCCTCTACCACTCGGCCCCCGGCCGCACCGCCCGCAGCCAGCTCAAACGCCTTCTCGGCCACCATCGCTACGGCGAGCTGCGCCGCCGCCTGCGGCCCGAGACGCCGGCGCCGGCGCCGGCGCCGGGGCGCTTTCGCCTGCCGCTGCCGCCGGCGATCGAGCGCGTGGGCATCAACGTCGTCGGCTACCTGCAGGCCGAGACCGGCATGGGGGAGGCGGCGCGGGCGACGGTGCGGGCCCTCGACGCCGCCGGCGTGCCCCTCTCCCTCCACAGCCTCGATCTCGGGGTGGTGGCGCGGCGCCAGGATACGACCTTCGCCGAGACGACCAGCGACTTCCCCTACGACGTCAACCTGCTGGTGGTCAACGCCGACCAGGTGCCGGCGGTCTACGACCACCTCGGCGGCGAGGTCTTCGGCCGGCGCGCCAACGTCGGCCTGTGGCTGTGGGAGCTGGCCCACTTCCCCGACCGCTTCCTGCCCGCCTTCGATCTGCTGCACGAGGTGTGGACGCCGTCGACCTTCTGCGTCGACGCCATCTCCAGCATCTCCCCCATCCCGGTGCGGCGCCTGCCGCTCGCCGTCGAGGTCCGGGCCGGCGGCGACGGCGGGATCGAGGGCGGCGCCCCGGAGGGGGCGCCGACGCCGGCCCGCGACGCCTTCGGCCTGCCCGCCGGCGCCTTCGTCTTCCTCTTCAGCTTCAGCTACCTGAGCTACGCCGAGCGGAAGAATCCGCTCGCCCTGATCGCCGCCTTCGAGCGGGCCTTCCCCGCCGCCGCGGGCGAGCGGGTCGCCCTGGTGCTCAAGACCTCCCAGAGCGATTTCGCCCCCGAGGCCCACCGCCGCCTCGTCGCGGCGGCGCAGCGCGACCGCCGCATCGTGCTCATCGACCGCTACCTGAGCCGCGCCGAGACCGACGCCTTGACCGACCTCGCCGACTGCTACGTCTCCCTCCATCGGTCGGAGGGCTTCGGCCTCACCCTGGCGGAGGCCATGGCGCGCGCCAAGCCGGTGGTCGCCACGCCCTACGGCGGGGTCACCGACTTCTTCCACGCCGGCACCGGCTTCCCGGTGGCGTACGAGCTGGTGGCGCTGGCCCAGGACGTCGGCCCCTACCCCGCCGGCGCCTGCTGGGCCGACCCCGACGTCGGCGACGCCGCGCGCCAGCTGCGCTCGGTCTACGAACGGCGCGACGAGGCCCGCGACGTCGGCCGCCGCGGCCGCGACGCCATCGGCCGTCAGCTCAGCCACGACGCCGTCGGCGCCATCGGCCGCCGCCATCTCGAGCGCCTGGTCGAGCGGATCAACCGCCAGCAGGTCGGCCGCCTGCTCTGACGCCCCGGCGCGACCGCTACGGCCGTCCTATCCGCCGCCGCCGCGGCGCGAAGGCCAGCGGTCCTTCTTCTTCAGCTTGGGCTTGTCGGCCTTCTCTTTCCAGCCCTCGGGGACGAACTTGAGCCGCGAGGTGAGGATCTTGCCGGTGGTCTGCTCGTAGAGCGCAAAGACCACGTCGTGGGGGCGCTTGCGGATCTTGAGCACGTTCTCGTAGATGGTGTAGCCCTCGGCGTCGAGCTGCTCGTCGCCGCGCACGGTGAGCGGGATGACCGGGATCTCCTCCGCGGTATTGCCCAGCTCGTCGATCACCGCCACCCGCAGCTCGAGGCTGGCGACCTGGCGGTCGCCCTGGGGCAGGAAGGTCAGCTCGTGGAGGGGGATCGCCACCTTGAACGGCACCAGCACCTTGCCGATGCCGGCCCGTTTCTGCGGCCCCAGGGCGGCGGGCAGGCTCTCCGAGCCCGGGGTGTTGCCGAAGAGCAGGGAGCTCTCGACCATCATCGTCACTTCGGTGGCGCGCGACAGATCGGCGTAGTTGCGCCGCGCGCGCACCTTGAAGCCCGGCCGGCGGGTCGTCACCCGCACGTCGTGGGCCTCGTCGCTGCCCTGCCAGTTGGGGGTGAAGCCGAGCCAGTAGTAGGACCGGGTGTCCTCCACCACCCGCTCGAAGAAGCCGTTCGAGGCGCTGTTCAAGAACGCCCGACCGCCGGTCATCTTGGCCAGCTGCTGGAGGGTCATCTCGGTTTCCTGCTCGCGCAGAAAGCGCCGCGAAGGATCGGCGCCGAGGGCGTCGAGCTGCGAGACCTGCAGGCTTTCGACGTCGGTCAAGGTCTGGTTCATCGCCGGCATGTCGGCGGCGTAGATGGTGTAGCTCAAGCGGTTGGCGGTCTCGATCAACGGGGCGTAGATGTCGTCCCCCGACGGCAGGGAGGTGGTGTAGATGTTGCGCGCCGGGTCGTCCAGCACCCACTGGGCCGGGTTGTAGGGCCAGCCGCCGGAGAGCAGGAGCATCACCTTGCGCCCCGGCGGGTTGGCGAAGCCGCGCAGGGTGGCGGCGGCGGCCATCACCGCCCGCTTGACCTGGCCGGTGATGCGCGCCACCTCCGCTTCCTCCTCGATGTCGAGCAGGGTGTTGAGCCCCGCCGCGCGCTCGCCGCTGAAGCGCAGGCCGGTGCGGTCGCGCAGCTCGCGGCCGGCGGTGAAGCTGCGCAGCTCGGCGCGCCGCTGGAGACCGAAGGCCGGCCGCTCCTTGGCGCTCTCGAGTACCCGTCGCAGGGCCTCCTGGGAGCCGGTCCAGCTGCTCAGCATCTCGATGCTGCTGCCGTTGAAGGCCACCACCGCCATGCGGTCCTGGGGGCCGAGGAGGGACAACTGCTCGATCATCCGGTCGAGCAGCCGGTCGCGGTCGCGGTTGATGGCGAAGTACTCGTCGATGAACAGCAGGTAGCTGGTGCTCACCGGCTCCCCCGGCAGCAGAGCGGGTACCGTGCCCTCGGGAGCGTCGGGGGCCACCGAGGCGCCGCCGAGCACCTCGGTGAAGTATTCGATCGCCACCTCCTGACCGTCGACCGTGAGGACGAAGTCCTCCGGCTGCAGGCCGACCACCCGCACCCCGTCCTGATCGGTGACCACCACCTCGAGGTTGATCACCCGCACGTCGATGATCTCGGTGAACACCCCGGGCTGCAGCTCGGGCTGATCCTGACCGCCGGCGGCACCGGCGAGCAACAGGAGGACGACGGCGCCGGCGACGACGGCGCCGGCCGACAACGGTTTCCGCTCGAGCTTCGCGTCCATCATCGAGCTCCTTCGCTCTGCCTGCGGCCGATCCCTGCCGCAGGTCGCGTCCTAATGATCGACCATTACCGGCCGCGCGAGCAAGGTGCCGGCAACCGGATCGTAGAGCGACACCAGGAAACCCGGCGGCGGCTGGCGCAGAGAGAGGCGGGTGGCGTGCACCAGCCGCCCGTCCCGCGACGCCAGGGAAATGGGGGCGAGGCGCTCGACCGCCAGCGGCGGACGCCATCCCTGCGCCTCGTCGAGCGGCGCCACCCGCAGCTCAAGCACCGCCGCTGCGGCCACGGCCTCGGGGCGGATGCGGAGGGTGAGGACCACGTCGCCGTCCGCGCCGCGGCCGACGTCGACCCCCAGGGCGTCGGCGCCGGGGGGCGGCTTATCGAGCCAGCGGGCGCTCTCCACCAGCCGGGCGATGCGGCTGTGGCGCGACGGGTCGGCGAGACCCGGACGCACCCGCACCCGCAAGCCGCGCTGGCGCACGTCGACCTCGAGGCGCCGGCGCCGGTCGTCGTGGCGCCACGCCGGGGTGAAACGCAGCCGATAGTACGAGCCGCTGTCTTCGATCACCCGCCGCAGCGCGCCGCGGCCGAGGTCGTCGACGAGCGCCAGGCCGCAGGTCTCCGCCGCCAGATGGTGCAGCAGTCGCGCCTGCGGATCGTCGGCCGGCAGGCGGGTGCGGGCGCCGATCGCGCCCCGCGTGCCGGTGGAGGAGAAGGTCGGTACCCGCAGGGGATAGATGGCGTAGCTGCGCTGATCGGCGCTCTCCACCAGCGGCGCGAAGAGCTTCTGGGCCGAGCCGCCGCCGACGTCGAGGAGCATCAGCTGGAAATCGGCGGAGACCGGCCAGCTGCCGGCGACGAAGAGCAGCACCCGGCGCCCTCCCGGCGGCGCCTCCAGGCCCTCGACGGCGGCGCTCGCCGCCGACGCCAGGGAGCCCAGCTGGGCGCTCAGCTGGCGGCTGCGGCGCTGGCTCAGACGCGGCTCGGCGTCGAGCGGCCGGCCGCCGCCGAAGCGGTTGACGCCGGGCGGCAGGCCGCGCGGATCGAAGAGCCGGTAGGTCGCTTCCTCCTGGCGCTGCTCGGCCAGGCGCTCGAGTCCGTAGCTGGGGCGCCGCTGCGCCGCCGCCAGCGCGCCGCGCAGCTGAATGAGGCTGCGCGACCAGTCGCTCAGCACCGCCAGCCGCCGGCCGTCGAAGGCGACGATCGCCATGCGGTCCGCCGGCGCCAGCTGATCGAGCTGCTGCGCCAGCTGGTCGAGCAGGCGGTTGCGCTGCACCGGGACGCTGAAGAGGTCGTCGACGAAGACGAGATAACGCTGCGGAACCGGCGAGCCGGAGGCGCCGGAGGCGCGCCCCGCCACCACCTCGAGGAGGTCGTCGATCGCCACCTCCCGGCCGTCGACGCGCAGGCGGAAGTCGGCGGCGCCGAGTCCGTGCACCAGCTCGCCGCGACGCGTCACCTGCACCGCCAGATCGATCGGCGACGGATCGCGCAGCGCCGCGGGCAACGCCGCCCCGGCGTCCAGCGCCGGCAGCAGCGCCGCGAGGGCGGCGACCACCGGCCGCAGGGCCGGGCGCAGGGCGGGAAGCGGGCGCGCGTTCATGCTCAATTCGTCCTCGGCCCGCGGTCGCGCGGGCCGTCACGTCGTCCTCCAGCAAGCAAAAGCGATACCATACGCCGGCCGGCCGGCCACGCGGGAGCCGCGGGCAGCCGCCCGACCGCTTGTCTCGACGGCGAGCCGCTTGCTATCCTGCGCTCTTCGCCGGCCGCCCGGCGACGCCACCGCGACGATGCCGCCGGCCGTCACCCGGGGATGCCACACCGTCACCCGCGGCGGACCCCCGCCGCAGCGGCGACGGACGGCGGGCGAGCCGCCGCGGCCTCCCGACGATGCGACCAACGAGCGCTCCGAGCATGAGCAGATCGACCGACGCGACCGCCGAAACCGCCACCGAGCCCGCCAGCGGGCGCCGGGAGCGGCGCTACGATCCGGCCACCATCGAGCCGCGCTGGCAGCGCATCTGGGAAGAGCGCGAGGTCTTCCGCACCCCGCAGGACCTGACCGAGCTGCGCCGCAAGCCCAAGTACTACGTCCTCGACATGTTCCCCTACCCCTCCGGTTCGGGGCTCCACGTCGGCCACGCCGAGGGCTACACCGCCACCGACGTGGTGGCGCGCTTCAAGCGCATGACCGGCTTCCACGTCCTGCACCCCTTCGGCTGGGACGCCTTCGGCCTGCCGGCCGAGCGCGCGGCGGTACGCGAGGGCATCCACCCGGCGGTGATCACCCAGCGCAACGTCGACAACTTCCGCCGCCAGACCAAGCGCCTGGGGTTCAGCTACGACTGGCGGCGCGAGATCAACACCTCCAGCCCGGACTACTACCGCTGGACCCAGTGGATCTTCCTCAGGCTCTTCGAGCGCGACCTGGCCTACCTCGCCGAGGTGCCGGTCAACTGGTGCCCGGCCCTGGGCACGGTGCTGGCCAATGAGGAGGTCAAGGACGGGGTCTACGTCGAGACCGGCGATCCGGTCGAGCGCCGCAAGATGCGCCAGTGGATGCTGCGCATCACCGCCTACGCCGAGCGCCTGCTGCAGGACCTCGAACTGGTCGACTGGCCGGAGAGCGTCAAGGAGATGCAGCGCAACTGGATCGGCCGCTCGGAGGGGGCCGAGATCGATTTCGAGATCGACGGCCACGACGGTCTCTCCTTCACCGTCTTCACCACCCGGCCGGACACCCTCTTCGGCGCCACCTACTGCGTGCTGGCGCCCGAGCACCCGCTGGTCGAGCGCATCACCACCCCCGACCGGCGCGAGGCGGTGCGAGCCTACGTCGCCGCCGCCGAGCAGAAGAGCGACATGGCCCGCACCGATCTGGCGAAGGAGAAGACCGGGGTGGCGACCGGCGCCTGCGCCCGCCATCCGGTGACCGGCGCCAGGCTGCCGATCTGGATCGCCGACTACGTGCTCATGTCCTACGGCACCGGCGCCATCATGGCGGTGCCGGGGCAGGATCAGCGCGACTGGGACTTCGCCAAGGCCTACGGCCTGCCGATCGTCCGCACGGTGCAGCCGCCGGCGGACTTCGACGGCGAGGCCTACCTCGGAGACGGCCCGGCGATCAACTCCGACTTCCTGGACGGCCTGTCGATCGCCGAGGCCAAGGCGAAGATGATCGCCTGGCTCGAGGCCCACGGCAAGGGGCGGGCGAAGGTGCAGTACAAGCTGCGCGACTGGCTCTTCTCGCGCCAGCGCTACTGGGGGGAGCCCTTCCCCATCGTCCACCTCGAGGACGGCACCGTCGTCGCCCTGCCGGAGGAGGAGCTGCCGGTGGAGCTGCCGCCGGTCGACGAGTTCCGCCCCACCGACGACGGCCGCCCGCCCCTGGCCCGGGCCGGCGACGACTGGCTGATCGTCGAGCTGCCCGACGGCCGCCGCGGGGTGCGGGAGACCAACACCATGCCCCAGTGGGCGGGCTCCTGCTGGTACTACCTGCGCTACGTCGACGCCCACAATGAGGAGCGCCCTTGGGATCCGGAGCTCGAGGCCTACTGGCTGCCGGTCGACCTCTACGTCGGCGGCGTCGAGCACGCGGTGCTGCACCTGCTCTACGCCCGCTTCTGGCACAAGGTGCTCTACGACTGCGGCCTGGTGGCGTCGAAAGAGCCCTTCCAGCGCCTCTTCAACCAGGGCATGATCCTCGCCACCAGCTACCAGGACGCCAGCGGCAAGTACTACCGCCGCGACGAGCTCGAGGAGCGCGACGGCAAGCTCTACCCCCCCGGCGGCGGCGAGCCGGTCACGGTGCAGCTGGAGAAGATGGCCAAGTCGAAGCTGAACGGCGTCGACCCGATGTGGGTCATCGAGCGCTACGGCGCCGACGCTCTGCGCCTCTACGAGCTCTTCATGGGCCCGCTGGAGCAGACCAAGCCGTGGCAGATGGAGGGGCTCGAGGGGCTCTACCGCTTCCTCTGCCGGGTCTGGCGGCTGGTGGTCGACGACAAGAGCGGCGAGCCGTCGCCGCGGCTGATCGATCAGCCGGAAGGCTGCGAGCCCGAGCTCTGCCGCACCCTGCACCGCACGATCAAGAAGGTGAAGGAAGACACCGAGGCCCTGCGCTTCAACACCGCCATCTCGCAGATGATGGTCTTCGTCAACCAGGCGACGGCCAGCGCCACCCTGCCGCGGTCGATCGTCCTCACCTTCCTCCGCGTGCTGGCGCCCTACGCCCCGCACATCGCCGAGGAGCTCCACCGGCGCCTCGGCGGCGAAGGGCTGCTGGCCTGCGCCCGCTGGCCGGACCACGACGAGGCGCTGTGCGCGGAGGAGACGATCACCGTCGTGGTGCAGGTCAACGGCAAGCTGCGCGACCGCCTCGAGGTGCCCCCCGGCACCGGCAAGGAGGAGCTGGAGCGCCTCGCCCTGGCCTCCGAAACCGCCCGGCGCTTCATCGGCGGCAAGACCCCCAAGCGCGTCATCGTCGTCCCCGACCGCCTGGTCAACGTGGTGGTCTGACGCCCCTCCCTCAGCGCGTCCGGTCCGCCGGCGCCGGGCCGCAGGCGACGGCTGCGATGGCGGCGTCGAATGGTGTAGCCTCATCCCGGCCCCAGGCAGCCCGGAGCCGAGCTTCGGCCACCCTGCGGGCGCGCCTTTTCAGCCGAATCTTCCGAATCTTCGCTGGCCATCACCGCGGCTCGACGATCCATGGACCGATCCTCTGAGGCGACGGAGCGAGCCCGGCTTGCGGGAGCATCCCGGCTGCTCCCCTACCTCCACCTGGCCGGTCTCGCCTGCCTGGCGGTGGCGCAGCCCCTGCTCGACCTGCTCGGGCGGACGCCGGCGTTCTTTGCCGTGCGTGGCCTGGGGGGCGGGGCGCTGGCGTTGCTGGCGCTGGCGCTGGTGGTGCTGCCGCCCCTGCCCTTCGCCGCCCTGGTGGCGCTGGCCGATCGCCGCGACGCCCGACTGGGGCGGTGGGCGCTGGCGGCGTCGGTGGCGTGCCTGGTCGCCACGATCGCGCTCCAAGCCCTGCGCCGCCACGTCGGCGGCTGGCCGTGGCTCGCCGCCGGCCTCGCCGCCGGCATTCTCGCCGCCGCCGCCTACCGGCGCCGGCCGGCGCTGCGGCAGGCGGCGACGGTGCTCGCC
>RFGL01000056.1 GCA_003697015.1 Acidobacteriota bacterium
GGCGGTCGGCGGGCGACGACCTCAAGCGCATCCGCGGCATCGGCCCCACCCTCGAGAAACGCCTGCACGGCGCCGGCGTCTTCACCTTCCGGCAGATCGCCGGCTGGAGCAAGGCCGACGTGGAGCGGCTGGCGGCGGGCTTGGGCCGCTCGCACGGGCGCATCCTGCGCGACGACTGGATCGGCCAGGCCCGCCGTCTGGGCCGACGACAGACCCCCTAGCCCGCATTCTCCAGCCAAACCCCCGACGCGAAGCGGCGGCTCCCCGGATCTGCGGCGTCCAGCCCCGGGCGACCCAAGCCGGACCTCGAGCCGACCTAGCGTTTGGCGGTCAGGCTGTCGTAGATGATGCGCAGGAACTGCTCGGGGTTGATGAAGCCCTTGCCCCAGGCCTCGTCGTAGTCCGCCAGCGGCTTCTCGGCGACGATCTCGTCGGCGCTCTTTCCCGCCGCGATCAACCGCGCCACCCGGGTGCGGGCGGCCTGCAGCATGTCGCGGTAGGCGGTGAGCTCCGCCTTGGTGGACAGCGGGCCGTGGCCGGGGATGACGGTGGCGTCGTCGTCGAGTCCGGCCAGGACCCGCGACGCGGCGGCGATGACGCCGTCGATCGAGCCGCCGCTCGAGACGTCGATGAAGGGGTACATGCCGTTGAAGTAGAGGTCCCCCATGTGCACCGCGCCGGCCTGCCGAAATTCGACCACCGCGTCGCCGTCGGTATGGGCCGGCGGCACGTGATAGGCGTGGATCTCGCCGCCGTTCACGTGGAAGGTGACGGCGTCGTTGAAGGTGACCACCGGCAGGGCCTCGGGGGGCGAAGCGGGGACGGTTCGGCCGAAGGCCTCGAGCACCTGCTCGCTGCTCATCCGCACCCGCACGTTGTCGTGGGCGACGATCACCACGCCGGCCTTGCCGAAGGCCTCGTTGCCGCCGGTGTGGTCGCCGTGCCAATGGGTGTTGAGCAGGAAACGGATCGGCCGGTCGCTGATCTTCTTGAGCGCCTCCTTGAGCTTCTCCGACAGCGGCGCGATCTGGTCGTCGACCAGGATGATGCCGTCCTCCCCCACCGACACGCCGACGTTGCCGCTGGTCGGATGCTGCAGCACGTAGAGGCCGGGAGCCACCTCGACGCTGGTGATCGGCACGTCCGCCGGATTGCCCTGGGCGAGGGTGGGGCCGCAGAAGGCGGCGAGGCTGAGAGCGACGAGCGCGCCCCGGACGGCGCGCCCCCCGGCGCTTGGCTTGCCCATGTTCGGATCCTCCATCAATGTCCGCCGGAAGAGGCCGGCGTTCGTGGTCATGAATCGCGCGCAGCCTATCAGAGCGCCGGCCTTGACGGTTACCCCGGGATCTCCCATACTCCGCCGACGTTTTCCCACTCCTCGGGAGAAAGCCGATGGTCTGGCGGACCGTGCCCCTACTCGATCTCTATCGTGGTGAAGACGACCCTGCGAACCCCGATCGGTGGTGTTGCCCTGGCGTGGTAGACTACCTCTCGCCGGAGGAACGTGAGGCCTATCGCCTTGACGTCAAAAACGGCAAGCTCTATGACTCGGAAGGAGGGCTCTTCGACACCCGAGACGCCACCTCGGTCCACAGTAACGAGCCCCGTGCCATATTCGTTATGGCGCCAGATGGCAGCATCTATGTCTCGAAACAGCAGCGGATCCATCGGTTCCACCATTCAAGCTTGGTGGCGGGCGATTCGGTTGCCGCGGCAGGAGAGATCGAGGTCGAGGACGGAATCTTGAGGCTCGTCTCGAACAAGAGCGGCCATTATCGTCCGCTCGCAGAGCACGCAGACCAGCTGCTTGAGCTGCTCGCCGAGCAAGGCGTCGAAGTCCGTGGCGTAACGAAGGACTACGTCTGACGAGCTGGCCCGCTCGAAGAAGGGAAGCCAACGTGAGCTCAACAGCCCAGTGGGTGAAGGACCTCACCGCCGTCATCTATCCGATTCAATTCGAGTCGGACCCTCTGCAAGGGCTGGAGCGCGCCTTGCGGCCGATCCTCGCCAACGAGGTGCCGCATCTGCCGCCCGCGACCCTGCTCGAGTCCGTCCGGGACGCCCTGGCGAGCGACGCCGACCTGTCACAGGTCCTGCCCCAACCCCATTCGGACGCGAAGATCCGCCGCTTCCTGCAGGCGGTCGCCCTGCGGCTCACCAACGAGTTGTCGGGCCTATCTGGGACTGCGGCCGACTCGCTGTTGCAGTCGGTGAGCGCACCAGGCGGGGGATGCCGGGGCGCAGGCGGGCGACGATCTCGTAGCTGATGGTGCCGGCGAGGGCGGCGAGGTGCTCGGCGCTGACCGTCTGCTCGCCCTGGCGGCCGAGGAGGACGGCTTCGTCCTCGAGGGCGACGCCGGGGACGTCGGTGACGTCGACCATGATCAGGTTCATGCACACCCGACCGCGCACCGGCGCCCGGCGGCCGCCGACGAGGACGTGGGCCTGGTTGGAGAGCCGCCGGTCGTAGCCGTCGGCATAGCCCACCGGCAGGACCGCGATCCGGGTCCGGCGGGTGGTCTGGTAGGTGCAGCCGTAGCCGACGTAGCTGCCCGCCGCCACCTCCTTGAGCTGGGCGATGCGCGCCTTCCAGGTCAGCACCGGCCGCAGCACCTGCGCCGCACCGTCGCCGAGGTGGTGGCGCAGCTTGTAGGACAGCAGAGTTTCCTTCGACGGCCAGAGGCCGTACTGGCCGATCCCCAGCCGCACCAGATCGAGATGGGTGGAGGGCACGACCAGCGCCGCCGCGGTGCAGGCGGCGTGGCGTTTGACCCGCTTGAATCCGGCGGCGGCGATGCGCTCGCACATGCCTTCGAAGCGCTCCAGTTGGCGGCGGGCGTAGCGGTGGTCGGTGGTGTCCTCGACGTTGGCCAGGTGGGTGTAGACGCCCTCCAGCTCGAGCCCCGGGCTGGCCGCCAGCCGGGCGAGGAAATCGGCCAGGCGGCCCTCGTCGACGCCGAGTCGGTGGGTGCCGGTCTCGAGCTTCAGATGCAGGCGGCAGCGCCTGCCGGTACGCGCGACGATGGCGGCGAGGGCGTCGAGACTCCGGCGGTTGAAGAGCACCTGGCGGAAGTCTTCCGCCACCACCTCGTCGAGCCGCGCCAGGGGGGTGTGGCCGAGGATCAGGACGTCCTGGTCGAAGCCCGCCCGGCGCAGGGCGAGGGCCTCGTCGAGCTCGAAGACGCAGAAGGAGTCGGCGCCGTGACGCGCCGCCAGGCGGGCGATCTCGAGCAGGCCGTGGCCGTACGCGTTGGCCTTGATCACCGCCGCCAGCTCGACCCGCGGGCCGACCAGCCGGCGGAAGAAACCCAGATTGTGGGCGTAGGCTCCCTCGTCGATCTCGATCCAGGTCGTCAGGCGGCTGGCGTCCACGGCCGGCAGCCTACCGCAGCGGGCGCCGGCCGGCCAGCGGCGGCGGTCGGCCTCAGGAACCGGCGCGGTCGGCCTGATCGCTGCGCTCGCGCAGAGCGCGGAGCGGGCTCCAGCCGGCGACGGCGACGATCAGCGGATAGAGGGCGAAGAGCCGCAGGGCCATGGCCCAGATGCCGAGATCGTAGTGCCAGCCGAGGGTGAGCATGAAGATCGCCAGAAGCAACCACAGCAGACGGGCTCGGTAGCTGACGTTGGGCTTGAGCAGACGTTCGCCAGGCACGGAGGACTCCCGCGAGAGTGCGGCTCGCCGCATGATGCGCCTCCGAGTATCGGCGGCCGCCGCCCGGCGGGGCCACGGCCGGCGGGGTGGTCTTGCTCGCGCCGCCGGGTAGGTCGGCGGCGGCCGCACCGTCCGTTGGGGTGGGAAAGGGCTCGCTCGGACGTGGTATCGTCGGGTGGCCATCCGTCGATGTCATCGCCTTGCGACATGCCGACTATGGAACCTCAGCGCCCCGATCTGCGACGGCTCCAGTGGCTGCCGATCCTCGCCACCGTCGCCCTCCTGGCGGTGTTGGAGTATGCCTTCTACGCCCTGGGGGACCGGCTCACCTCCTGGCAGGGGCACGCGCTGCTGGTCGGCGTGGTGCTGATCGTCGCTTTCTTCTTCAACAGCGCCATCTTCACCGTGCTCTCCAAGATGCAGGACCGCCTCGAGCAGCAGAACCGCGAGCTCGAGGCCCTGCGCAGCGCCGGCCTGGACATCGTCTCCGAGCTCTCCCTCGACGTGCTGCTGCAGAAGGTGGTCGATCAGGCCCGCAACCTGATCGGCACCCGCTACGGCGCCCTGTCGGTGGTCGACGAAAAGGGGGCGATCGAGACCTTCATCACCTCCGGCATCTCCCCCGAGCTGCGCCGCCGCATCGGCGCCCCCCCCACCGGCAAAGGCCTCCTCGGCGTGGTGCTGCGCGAGGGGCAGCGCCTGCGCCTGGCGGACATCACCAAGGACGCGCGCGCCGGGGGCCTGCCGCCGCACCACCCGCCGATGCGTTCCCTGCTGGCGGTGCCGGTGGTCTGCCACGGGCCCTTCCGCGGCAACCTCTACCTGTCGGAGAAGCACGACGGCAGCGATTTCACCCCGCTGGAGGAGGAGACCCTGGCCCGCTTCGCCACCCAGGCGGCGATCGCCATCGACAACGCCCACCTGCACCGTCAGGTGCGCGACCTGGCGGTGGCGCAGGAACGGGTGCGGATCGCCCACGAGATGCACGACGGCCAGGCCCAGGTGCTGGCCTACGTCAACACCAAGGCACAGGCGGTGCGCGAGTTCCTGCGCGCCGGCAAGATCGACGAAGCCAACGCCCAGCTCGAGCAGCTGGCGGCGGCGGCGCGCGAGGTGCTGGCCGACGTGCGCGAGGGCATCCTCGGCCTGCGCACGGTGGTCGATGCCGACCGGGACATGGCCAGCGCCTTGCGCAACCACGCCGAGCAGTGGCAGGACCAGGTCGGGATCCCGGTATCCCTCGACATGGTGCAGCCGCTGCCGGCGGTCGACACCGAGGTCGCTCTGCAGCTGCTGCGCATCGTCCAGGAGTCGCTGTCGAACGTGCGCAAGCACGCCCGTGCCGAGCGGGTGAGGATCCGCGTCGACGGCAGCGGCGGACGCCTGCGCATCGAGATCGCCGACGACGGCGTCGGCTTCGATCCCGGCGCTCGCGCGCCGGGCAAGACGCCGCGCTTCGGCCTGGCGACGATGCGCGAGCGCGCCGAGGCCATCGGTGCCCGCCTGACGGTGCGCTCGCGGCCCGGCGCCGGCACCCGGGTGGTGGTCGAGTATGATCAGAGCTCGCGAGCGCCCGACGCCGCCCCGCAGCCGCAGCGTGCTGCTCCCGTGGCTTCCTAGGAGTGCGATATGCGCCTGATCATCGCCGACGACCACGCCCTCTTCCGCGACAGCCTGCGCAGCCTGCTCACCGCCCGCGGCTTCGAGGTGGTGGGGGAAGCGGCGGACGGCCGGCAGGCGGTGGAGCTGGCCAAACGCCTGTCGCCCGACGTGGTGCTGATGGACCTGTCGATGCCCGAGCTCGACGGCCTCGCCGCCACCCGCTTGCTGAGCGCCGAATGCCCGCAGGTCAAGGTGGTGGTGCTCACCGCCTCGAGCGACGACGCCGACCTCTTCGAGGCGATCAAGAGCGGCGCCGAGGGTTACCTGCTCAAGAATCTCGAGTCGGACAAATTCTTCGCCCTCCTCGAAGGGGTGGCCAAGGGCGAGCCGGCGCTGACCCCGGCGCTGGCGCGCAAGCTGCTCAAGGAGCTCGCGCAGCCGTCGAAGAGCCCCAAGAACGAAGATCCGGACGCCCTCACCGCGCGCGAGACCGAGGTGCTCGAGCTGATGGTCCAAGGGGTGACCTCGAACCGTTCCCTGGCCCGCAAGCTGGGGGTGTCGGAGAACACGGTCAAATTCCACGTCCGCAACATCCTCGACAAGCTCCACGTCCACAACCGCGCCCAGGTCGTCAGCTACGCCCTGCGCCACGGCATCGTCGACCCCACCCAGGAGTAAGTCCGGGGACGGCGCGCGGTCTCGCGCCGGCCGGCGAAGCGGGGGACTCGAGGGCTGTCAGGGGACTCGGTGAAGGCGGCGCTCGAAGACGGCGGCGGCGTGGTGGGCGGCGCGTTCGGCGACGGTTTCGAGGGCCGGCTCCAGGCTTTTTTCGCGGGCGATGGAGGTCATCTCGACGCCGGGCAGGCCGCAGGCGACGATGCCGGAGAAGACCTCGAGCTCGGTGGTGACGTTCAGGGCGAAGCCGTGGGTGGTCACCCAGCGGCTCAGGTGGACGCCGATCGAAGCGATCTTGCGCGGCGACTCCGGCGGACCCACCCACACCCCGACGTGCTCCTTGCCCTCGCGCCGCCAGCCGGCGACGCCGAAGTCGTCGAGGGTGCGGATCAGCACTTCCTGCAGATCGTGGACGTAGCGCTTGACGTCGCAGCGATCCGGCCGCAGATCGAGGATCGGGTAGCCCACCAGCTGCCCGGGCCCGTGGTAGGTCACCTTGCCGCCGCGATCGCAGCGGTGGACCTCGATGCCCCTCGCCTGGAGCCAGGCGCGGCCGGCGACCACGTCCTCCTCGCGGGCGTTGCGGCCGACGGTGTAGACCGGCTCGTGCTCCAGGGTCAGCAGGTGCTCCTCGCCGCTGCCGTCCTTGAGGGCGCGGGCCAGGCGTTCCTGCAACGCCACCGCCGGCGCATACGCCATCCGCCCGAGATGCCGCCACGCCAGCGTCCGCCCGGCGGAGGTCGTCATGCCACGACCCCCCGGGCGGCGAGGAAGCTGCGGGCCAGGCGCCACATGTGCTCGGTCCACGGGATCAGACGGTGGTCGCCGTCGGCGAAGAGGTGGAGCTCGACGGCGGCGCCTTCGCAGGCGACGGCGAAGTCGAGCACCTGGCGCCAATCGACCGAGTCGTCGCGGCAGCCTTGGAAGATCAGGGTGGGGACGCGGTAGTCGCTGGCGAGGCGGCGGCGATCGTAGCGTCGCAGGTCCTCGATCAAGCCCCAGCCCAGGTCGCAGGTGACCAGCTCGCTGGCGAACGTGTGGTGCCCCGTCTCCTGCCAGCGGCGGGCGGCCTCCGGCCCCACCGCTTCGAGCATCGCCTCCGCCAGCCCGAGGGCCGGGGCGACGTGGATCCCGGCGGCGATGCCGGCGGCGCCGGCGGCGGCATGCCACAGGCCGGTGGCGCCGCCCATCGACGAGCCCATCAGCACCAGCCGGCGGAAGCCCCGCGCCGCCAGCCAGCGGTGGACGCGGGCGGCGTCCTCCAGGTTGCGGCTCAAGGTCAGCTCGCCGAGCTCGCCGCCGGACTCGCCGTGGCCGCGGAAGTCGAATGAGCAGAAGGCGATGCCGTCGGCCAGCGCCCGGCGGCGGAAGAAGACCGCCTTCTCGCCGTCCTGGCGCGAGCCGAAGCCGTGCATGTAGAGGATCGCCAGCGCCGGATCGAGGGGCTCGGCCGGCCGCTCCAGCCA
>RFGL01000057.1 GCA_003697015.1 Acidobacteriota bacterium
ATCGGCAGGTGGGGGTGAGGATGAGTTTTGAGTATTGGTACATGTTGCCGGTTGCCGTCGCGGTGGCGACGACGGCGATGGCGTCGGGGGTTGGTGGGGCGACGTTTTTTGCCCCGATCTTGATCCTGGCGCTGCGCTTCCCACCGGAGGTCGCCATCGGCACCGGCCTGATCACCGAGGTCTTCGGCTTCGCCAGCGGTCTCTCGGCCTACGTCCGCCGGCGGCTGATCGATTTCCGGCTCGGGCTGCAGCTGGTGATGCTGGCGGTCCCCGCCGCCCTGATCGGAGCCTGGCTGGCCAACCGCATCGAGCCGTCGATCCTGAAGGCGATCCTCGGCATGGGGCTGATCGCTCTCGGGCTGAGCTTCCTGCGGGTGCCGGAACGCGAGGACGTCGACCTGCTCGACGCCGCCATCGAGGACCAGCACGGCGGCGGCAAGGGGTCCTCCTGCGTCGTCACGCGCGACGGGGAGTCGATCTGCTACACGGTTTGCAACCGCTTTGAGGGGGGCGTCGTCAGCGCCGTCGGCGGTCTTTTTATGGGCATGATCTCGGCGGGGCTGGGGGAGCTCAACAGTTATTACCTGCTGCAGCGTTGCCGCGTCCCGAGCCGGGTCTCCGTCGCCACCAGCGTCTTCGCCGTCGCGGTCACCGCCCTGTCCGCGGCATCCGGTCACCTGGTGCAATTCCTCCGCGCCGGTCCGGAGGTCGTCGACCAGGTTCTGTCGATCGTCGTCTTTACCGTCCCCGGCGTTCTGCTCGGCGGCCAGCTCGGGCCGATCATCGCCAGCCGCATCCCCCAGCGCCTGCTCGAACGCGCGCTCGGCGTTCTCTTCCTCCTCGTCGGCGGCGTGATGGTCCTGGCCAACGCCTTCTAGCGCGAGCGGCTCTACGACGGCGCAACGGTGTAGACGGTGCGCGTCGGGTAGGCGAATTCGAGACCGGCGGCATGGAAGCGTCTGAGGATTTCCAGGTTGATGGCGTTTTCGGTCTGGCGGAAGTTGCGATCGAGGCGGACGAAGAAGGCGAAACGGATCCCCAGGGCGGAGTCCCCCCAGCTTGAGAAGCTGACCTTGACGTCGTCGGTGACGTTGTCGTTGTCGGCGGCGATCTGGCGCAGGATCTCCATCGCCTGCTCCATCTGCTCGGGGGTGGTGTCGTAGACCAGACCGAGGTTGAGCACGATGCGACGGCCGCTCCCGGCGCTGACGTTCTCGACCGCCGAGCTGGTGAACTTGGAGTTGGGCATCGTCACCATGGCCCCGTCCCGGGTCTCGATCCGCGAGCTGCGGATGCCGATTTCGCGGATCACGCCGTCGTACCCCCCGACCCGCACCCGGTCGCCGAGGACGAACGGTCGATCGGCGAAGATGGTGGCACCGCCGAAGATGTTGGCGACCGTGTCCTGGGCGGCGATCGCCAGGGCCAGGCCGCCGACCCCGAGACCGGCGAGGAGGGCGCCGACGTCGTAGCCGGCGTTGTTGAGCGCCACGATCACGCCGATCGCCCACACCGCCAGCTTCGTACCCTTGCGCAGGATCGGCAGCAGCTGGTCGTCGAGGTCGCTCTTGGTCTTCTCGGTCAGGGGCACCACGTATTCCTGGATCAGGGCGTCGAGCAGGCGGGCGACGAGCCAGGCGACGCTCAGGGTGATCGCCGCCGTCATGGTGTGGTCGAGAAAGTCGCTGACCCGCTCGCTGTCGAATTCGAGGGTGTTGATGCCGATGGCGAAACCGAAGACGGTGAGGATGACGACGATCGGCTCTTCGATCATGTCGAGGACGATGTCGTCGAGCTTGGTCTGGGTCTTGGCGGTCAGCCGGCGGGCGACGTTCTGGAAGATCCAGTACGCGGTCTTGCCGACCAGCAACGCCGCAACGATGATCGCCAACGCCCGCAGCCAGGCGAAGATGGTGTTGCCGTAGAACGTCGATTCGAGAAACCCTTCCATGCTACGCACCCTCGGATCCGTTGGTCGATGCCGGCCGCGCGGAGATGTGCCTCCGCTCGCGCTCCGTGCCGTTCTCCTATGTGGCGCCGTTCTTATCACGGCGGCTTCGAGCGATCGGCCGGCCGCGGGTTTTTTTCAACCCCGATCCGGCCGAAAAGACCTGACAGGCTGCGCCGCCGGACGACGGCCACGGGCTGCTAAGGTGAGACCGTTATGGCAACGCGGCAGCGGGAGGAACGCGACGAGGTCGTCGACGCGCGGCCGACCCTGACCACCGAACGCCTGATCCTGCGGCCCTTCACCCTGGCGGATGCGACGGACGTTCAGCGGCTGGCCGGGGATGCGGCGATCGCCGCCACGACCCTGAGCGTCCCGCACCCCTACGAGAAGGAGATGGCGGAGGCCTGGATCGACACCCACGCCGAAGAGCACGCAGCGGGCACGGGCTACGTTTTTGCCATCACCCTGCGCGATGGCGGGGCGCTGGTCGGTGCCATCGGGCTGAAGCGCGAGGCGGATCACGAGCGGGCCGAGATCGGCTATTGGATCGGCCGCCCCTATTGGCGCCGGGGCTATGCCTCCGAAGCGGCGCGGGCGGTGCTCGACTTCGCTTTTGAGATGCTCGGCTGCCAGCGCCTCTACGGCCGCTGTTTCGCCGGCAATCTGCCCTCCCGCCGCGTCCTCGAAGGGCTCGGCCTGCGCTACGAGGGCTGCCAGCGCCAGCACGTCAAGAAACCCGGCGGCTTTCGCGATGTCGAGCTCTTCGGCCTCCTGCGCGCCGACTGGCGGGCCCGGCGGAGGGGCGGATGAGGGCCGTCGACCGCCGGCGGATGCTCGCGCTCCCGTTTCTCGGTGCCCTCCTGGCAACCTGCACCGCGCCCGCACCGCCGTCGTCGCCGGCGGCGGATCTCACCGCTTCTTACCTCGAGCGCTACTTCGCCACCTTCCCCAGCCGGGCGACGGCGGCGGGGCGGCACGACCGCGACGGCGAGCTCGAGGACCTGAGCCCCGAGATCCTCGCCGCCTGGGTGGCCTTCAACCGCCAGGCGGGGGAACGGGCGCGGGCGCTCCTCGACGGCGATCTCGACGCCGACGACTGCCTCGACCTGGAGCTCCTGCTGCGTCAGACCGAGCTGCAGGTCTTCGACTTCGCCGTCCTGCGGCGGGCGCAGCGCGATCCGTTGTTCTGGACCGGCGTGCTCGGCAACGCCACCGTCTTTCTCCTGGTGCGCGACGACCACCCCCTCGCCGAGCGCCTCGAGAGCGCCGTCCGCCGCGCCGAACAGATCCCACGTCTGACCGAGCAGGCCCGCCAGGCCCTCGCCGCCGCCCCGGCGGATCGACTCGCGGCCGAGCTCTGCGCCCTCGCCGAGCGTCAAGCGCGGGCCAGCGCCACCTTCTACGACCAGGGCTTCCCCCGCGCCGCCGCCGGCCTGAGCGGCGAGGAGGGGGAGCGCCTGCGCGCCGCTCTCGCCGCCGCCGGCCGGCGGGCCGCCGCCGCCCTCGCCGCCTTGGCGGAGGACCTGGCGGCCTTGGGG
>RFGL01000058.1 GCA_003697015.1 Acidobacteriota bacterium
CCTGCGCCATCTCGAGGCGGCGCTCTTCGCCACCCCGGGCGCCGCGCCGGAGCTCTTCGCCCGCCTGCGGCAGCTCGCCGCCGCCGCCGCCGATCTCGGTACGCGCCTGACCGGGGACGAGGTGCGCGGGCGGCTGAACGAGCCGGCGGTGCCGTCGATCGCCGAGCGGGTGGGTCAGGTGGTGGGCGGCCTGCTCGGCACCCGCCAGCCGCCGACCCGGACCCAGCGCCGGAGCCTGGAGATCGCCCGCGACGCCTTCGCCGAGCTGACGTCGGAGCTCCGCGCCCTGCTGGAGGACGACCTGCCGGCCTTCGAGGCCGAGCTCGAGGCCGCCGGCGCGCCGCCGACCCCCGGCCGCGCGCTGCCGCCGCGAGCCGGCGACGGATGAGGGAAAGTTTCCCCGATTCCACCCTCCCCGCATTCTGCACAGGGCTTGGCCGGGGGGGTCTATGTCGCTGATCCAGAACGACTTCCACGTCGCGGCCGGAGCTGGCACAGGGCTTGCTTCTTGGCCCTGTACGACGCGGCCACCGCCCGTCGCCGGCTCCGAGCCGCCCGCCTCACGCACCCGGTGACGCCCTGCACCGGGCCCGCGGGCCCGCGGCTCCCGTCCTCCAGCGGCCGGCGGTGGATCCGTAGGGGGGAACGTCCGGTCGAGGGTGCGCCCTCCGCGCATCCGTCCTAGGCGCGGCCATTGGGGACTCGACGCTGCGTCGAGCTGCCGCGCCAGGGTGTCCCCGTCGCGGGCGGGGACACCCTTTCTTCTTCTTACACCGCCGTTCGCCACGGCCGTCGGCGCGGGTTGCCGCGAGGTGGCCGACGATGCAAGCCGTCGAGCCGCCGGCGCGCCGCCGCTCGCGTTCCGGCGCGCGGCGGCGGCGCTGGGTGACGCCGCACGGATCAGTCGCCTCCGACGTCGATGCGCTTCAGGGCCTCGAGGGCGCGGTTGAGCTCGGCGATCTGCTCGTCGCGCGCCGCCAGCAACCGCTCCAGGCTGCGGCGGGCACGGCCGCAGGCCTGGCGCTCGGCTTCCAGCTGGCGGTCGAGCCGCTCGATCTCCCCCGCCTCCTGCAAGGCGCCGGCGGCGTGGGCCTCGGACAGGCGCCGGCGGCAGTCGCCGTTCTCCGCCGCCAGCAGGGCCGCCTGGGCGCGCTGCACCTCGAGGTCGGCGCGCAGCCAGCGCACGGTGCGGCCGAGGTGACGGACCAGCTCCGCCGGCGCGCGCAGGGGGCTGTCGGGGTGCTCGGCGAGGAGCCGGCCGATCAGCTCTTCGGCCCGCGCCGGATCGTGGCGGGCGCCCTGGGGCCGGGCGTAGAGCAGGGCCAGGCGGAAGAGCACCCGGTCGCGGCGGGGGGAGCGCGGGTGCTCGGCCAGCCAGCGCTCGTAGGCCGCGGCGGCGGCGGCGTCGGAGCCCACCGCGGCGAGGGCGTCGGCGTGCTGCGGCAGGGCGGCACAGCCGCCGTGGACGATGCCGAGCAGCAGGAGCGGGACGAGGAGGAGGGCTGATCTCATGGCTGCGTCTCCGGCGGCTGCGGGCGGTGGCCGCGCGGCAGCAGGACGTGGAAGCGGCTGCCGCCGGCCGGCGCGTCGTCGACCCAGATGAAGCCGCGGTGGGCGGTGACGACATCGCGGCAGATCGCCAGTCCGAGACCGACCCCGGAGGCCGTGCCGCCGTCGTCGCCGGCGCGGTAGAAGGTGTGGAAGATCCGCTCCTTGTCGGCCGCCGCCACCCCCGGCCCGCGGTCGACCACCGACAGCCGCACCCAGGCTTCGCCCGCCGCCGGCCGGCCGCGGCGCCGGATCCGGGCCGGCGGCGTCGCCCGCGGCGCCACCTCGACGCCGATGCGGCCGCCGGGGGAGGAGAGCTTGATCGCGTTGTCGAGGAGGTTCTCCACCACCCGGGCGATGCGGTCGCCGTCGCAACGCAGGATCACCGGCACCGACGGCAACGTCACGTCGAGGGCGAGCCGCCGCCGGCGCAGGCGGCCGCCGAGCTCGTCGAGCACCGAGCGCACCAGCGCCACCAGGTCGTGACGGGCGAGCTCGAGGGAGAAGATGCCGCCCTCGATGCGCGACAGGTCGAGCAGGCTGGCGACCCGCGCCAGCAGGCGCCGGGCGCCCTGGCGGTGGAGCTCGATCAGCCGGCGCTGTTGCGGCGCCAGCGGACCGGCGAGCTCGGCGAGGAGGACGTCGCTGGTCTCGGTCATCGACACCAGGGGGGTGCGCAGGTCGTGGGAGGCGCGGACGATGAAATCGCGCTTCAGCCGCTCGAGGGCGGCGAGGCGGCGGGTCATGGCGTTGAACGCCGCCGCCACCGTCCCCAGCTCGTCGTCGCTCTCCGGCAGCTGGTGGCCGAAGCGGCCGGCGGCGACGGCGCGGGTGGCGTCGATCCATTGGTGCAGGGGGCGCTTGATCGAGCGCACGGTGAGGTAGCCGACGGCGCCGCTGGCGCTGAGCGCGAAGGCGATCAGCAGCAGATCGATGCGCGCCGTCCGCTCCCGCGCCTCGTCCAGGCGCCGGCGTTGGGCCTCGACCGCCGCCGCCGCCGCCCGCCGCACCGCCGCCGCCTGCGTCGCGAGGACGTCCAGCCGCCGCAGGGCGGTCGCCTGGGCGGCGTCGCCGGCGGCCGCACCGTCGCCG
>RFGL01000059.1 GCA_003697015.1 Acidobacteriota bacterium
ATCGGCAGCTCGAGGTAGTCGATCGGGCTGGCGGGGGAGGCGAAGTGGAGGACGTAGTCGACCGGCCCCTCGAGGGTGAAGGGGAGGGTGACGTCGTGCTCGAGCAGGTGGAAGTCGTCGCGCTCCAACAGGTGGGCGACGTTGCGCTTGCGGCCGGTGATGAAGTTGTCGACGCAGATCACCCGATGGCCGTGGGCGAGCAGCTTCTCGCACAGGTGCGAGCCGAGGAAGCCCGCGCCGCCGGTCACCACCGCCGTCTTCCGCGACGCCCCGGCGCTCACCGTCTCAACCCTCCGGTACGGCGTCCGGCCGTCCGACCGAGACGTAGCGGAAGCCGGCGGCGGCCATCTTCGCCGGCTGGTAGAGATTGCGCAGGTCGATGATCAGGGGCCGGCGCAGGAGGGCCCGCAGGCGCTCCAGCTCGAGGGCGCGGAACTGGTTCCACTCGGTGAGGATGACCAGCGCGTCGGCGTCCTCGGCCGCCTCGTAGGGCCCGCCGCAGTAGGCGGCGCCGGGATAGTGCCGGCGGAAGCCCGCCATCGCCTCCGGATCGTAGGCCCGCACCGCCGCGCCGCCGGCGAGCAGGCCGCCGACGATCGCCAGCGCCGGCGACTCGCGGATGTCGTCGGTGTCGGGCTTGAAGGACAGGCCGAGCACCCCCACGGTCTTGCCCTCGAGGCCGCCGAGGGCGCCTTCGATCTTGGCCAGCATGCGCGTCTTGGTGGCCTCGTTGGCGGCCAGCACCGCCTCGATGATGCGGAATTCGAGGCCCCGCTCGCGGGCGATCTGGGCCACCGCCCGCGTGTCCTTGGGGAAGCAGGAGCCGCCGAAGCCGGGGCCGGGATGGAGAAACTTGGGGCCGATGCGGCTGTCGAGCCCCATGCCGCGGGCGACCTGCTCGACGTCGGCGCCGTAGGCCTCGCACAGCGCCGCCATCTCGTTGATGAACGAGATCTTGGTCGCCAGGAAGCCGTTCGAGGCGTACTTGATCATCTCGGCGGTCTCGACGTCGGTGGCGACGAAGGGCACGTCGGCGACCCGCAGGGGGGCGTAGATCTCCAGCATGATGTCGAGGGCCCGTGGATCGCGGGTGCCGATCACCACCCGCTCGGGGTGGAGGAAGTCGTCGATCGCCGAGCCCTCGCGGAGGAATTCGGGATTGGAGACGACGGCGAAGTCGCGGCCGCCCGAGCGCTCGGCGACGATGGTTTCGATCTTCGCGCCGGTACCCGTCGGCACGGTCGACTTGGTGATGATCGCCTTGTAATCGTTCAGGTGATCGCCGATCGCCTGCGCCACCTCTTCGATGAAGCGCAGATCGGCCCCGCCGTCGGGGCGCGGCGGCGTGCCGACGGCGATGAACACCGCCCGCGCCGCCTCGATCGCCGGTCCCAGCTCGGTGGTGAACCGCAGCCGGCCGGCGGTCATGTTGTTGCGTACCAGGGTGTCGAGACCGGGCTCGAAGATCGGGATCTCGCCCCGCTTCAGCTGCTCGACCTTGGCCGCGATCTTGTCGACCCCGGTGACCTCATTGCCGAAGTCGGCCAGGCAGGCGCCGGTCACCAAGCCGACGTAGCCGCTACCTACAACGCAGATCTTCATCGTTCCTCTCGTCGCCGGATTCGGGCGGCGGCGCCGGGCGGAGCATCCTCGCCAGCCGCCGCCGGTGGAGCATGGGGGGTGCCGTCCGGCGTGGTCGCTCGTGGGGAGGGTGCTCGGTCAGACGGGTACGCTCACGCCGTGGCGTTGTCGATACCAGGCGACGAAACGCTCGAGCCCCTCGCGGATCGGCACCTTGGGCTGGTAGCCCAGCAGCCGAGATGCTTTGCTGACGTCGGCGAAGGTGATCGGCACGTCGCCCGGCTGCTCGGGAAGATACTCGATCCGCGGCTCGACGGCAAGCGCTGCCGCCAGCATCTCCACCAGCTCCGACAGGGCGGTGGTCTCGGCGCCGCCGAGGTTGATGATCTCGAATCCAGGCGCCAGGTCGAGAGCGGCGATCAGGCCGTCGATGATGTCGTCGACGTAGGTGTAGTCGCGCCGGCTGTCGCCCTTGCCGAAGAGCGGTACCGGCTCGCCGCGGGCCAGGAGATCGGTGAATTTGTGGATCGCCATCTCCGGCCGCTGGCGCGGGCCGTAGACGGTGAAGAACCGCAGGCAGGCGATCTTCAGGCCGTAGAGGTGGTGGTAGTTGTAGCAGATCAGCTCGCCGGTGCGCTTGGTGGTGGCGTAGGGGCTGATCGGCTGCTCCACCGGGTCGTCCTCGGCGAACGGCACCTTGCGGTTGATGCCGTAGACCGACGACGAAGAGCCGAAGATGAAGACCTGCGGCCCGTGCCGGCGGGCGGCCTCGAGCAGGTTCAGCGTGCCGATGCAGTTGACCTCCTCGTAGAGCACCGGCTGGCGCAGGCTGGGGCGGACGCCGGCGCGGGCGGCGAGGTGCACGACGGCGTCGAAGCGGCTGGCGGCCAAGAGCTGCTCGACCCGCGCCGCGTCGCGGATGTCGCCTTCGACCAGGCGGAAGCCCGGCCGGCCGGCGAAGGCCGCGACGTTGCGGCGCTTGATCGCCGGGTCGTAGAAGTCGTTGAAGTCGTCGACAACGCATACCCGATCGCCGCGCTCTAAGAGCCGGGCGACCAGGTGCGAGCCGATGAAGCCAGCACCGCCGGTGACCAGGATGTGGGCGCTCATGGACGCATCCAACAGCTCGTAAAGGTGATCAGGGTTTGTCGAAGGGGATGCCTTGGGCTTCGAGCTCGGATTTCTCATCCTTGTAGCGCTTCTTGATCCCCGCTTTCTGACGATTACGGATCAGCCAGCGCAACAGCTTGGATTCGTCGATGCCGACCACGATGTCGTTCAGCGCTTCGTAGATCGACGGATCGTCGAGCAGCTTGGCGACGGTGCCTTCCCCTTCGGTCAGCTTGGCGGTCGCCAGGTTGAGCCGTTCGAGCAGGGTCGTGAGCTCCTCGGTGAGCTCCCGCGCCAGCTCCTCGTCGTTGATCAGCCGCGGCAGCAGGCCGTCGCCGCCCTTGAGGTCGGCGGTGAGCTGCGCCAGCTCGCCGGTCGCCCGGTCGAGGTTGTCGAGGGTGCTGTCGAAGCGGCGGCGCATCTCCGGGTCATTGATCATCGCCGGCAGCAGGCCGTCGCCGCTCTCGAGGGAGGCGGTGAAGCCGTCGAGGCGGCCGAGGGAGGTCGCCACCTGCTCGCCCAGCTCGCGGTCGTGGAGCATCCGGCCGAGAGCACCGTGGCGGTCGGAGAAGCTGGTGGTCAGGGTGGTGACCGCCTCGTTCAGGGTGCGCAGGGTGTCGGCCAGGCTCGGGTCGCCGGGGCCGCGCGGTTGCATCAGCTCGCCGAGCAGGCCCTCGCCGCGCTCCATGCGGGAGAGGATCTCCTTGAGCGAGACCGAGATCGAGACGATGTTGTCGACCACGTCGCCGCCGGTGTCGAGCAGCCGGTCGACGTCGGGCACTTCGGCGGCGGCGATCTCGCCCCCGTCCTCGACCCGCGGCAGCTCCTTGGAGCCGGACGTGATCTCGACGTACTTGTCGCCGAGCAGCCCCAGGGTCTTGATGCGCGCCTCCGAGTCCCGGCGCACGCGCTCGCGGTAGCGGGCGTCGACGGCGATGGTCACCACCAGGCCGTGCTCGGCGGGGTCTTCGGGCAGCACCACGCTGTCGACGCGGCCGACGTTGATGCCGTTGAGCTGTACCGGGTTGCCCGCCTGCAGGCCGCCGGCGTTGTCGAAGCGCACCCGGTAGTGGTACTTGCTGCGGAAGAGGTTGTTCTGCTCGCCGATCAGGAAGATGCCCGTGGCCAGCACCACCAGGGTGACCAGCACCAGCAATCCCACCCTCACCTGCGAGCCGCGGTTACGCTGCATCTTCGACCTCCGCCACGCCGTGGAGGAAATTCGACAGCACCCGGTCGTCGCTGGCGTCGGCCTCCGCCCAGGTGCCGAGGAAGCGGAAGCGACCGCCGTCGAGGAAACCGAGGCGATCGCCTACCGTGCGCGCCAGCGCCAGGTCGTGGGTGACCACCAGGGAGGTGACGCCGAGGCGCTCCTGCATGTCGGCGATCAGCCGGCCGATCGCCGCCGAGGTCACCGGATCGAGGCCGGTGGTGGGCTCGTCGTAGAGCATCACCTCCGGATCGAGGGCCAGGGAACGGGCGAGGGCGACGCGTTTCTTCATCCCGCCGGAGAGGGCCGACGGCATCTTGTCCTCGACGTCCCTGAGGCGCACCATGGCCAGCTTGCGGCGCACGGTATCGGCGATCTGCTCCTCGTCCATGCCGGTGTGCTCGCGCAGGGGGAAGGCGATGTTCTCGTAGACCGTCATCGAGTCGAAGAGAGCCCCGCCCTGGAACAGCATCGCCACCCGGCGGCGCACCGGGTAGAGCTCGCGTTCGCTCAGCCGGGTGACGTCGGTGCCGTCGAAGATCACCTCGCCGGCGTCGGGCTGTTCGAGGCCGTTGAGCTGGCGCAGGGTGACGCTCTTGCCGCAGCCGGAGCGGCCGAGGATCACCAGGCATTCGCCCCGGGCGAGCTCGAAGTCGAGCCCGTCGAGAACCCGGCGCGGGCCGTACGCCTTGCACAACCCCCGCACGCGATAGACCATCTCAGCCACCGAAGGTCTCCTCGCCCGGTACTCTGTCATACGCCCGTGCTCATGTACATGTCTCGATGCCGGCCCGCCGCTCCTAGGGCAGCAGATAGAAGAGCTTGGTGAGGAAGAAATCGGACACCAGCACCATGATCGAGGCCAGGACCACGGTGTTGGTAGTGGCGCGGCCGACGCCGTCGGCGCCGCCGCGGCTGGTCAGGCCGTGGTAGCAGCCGATGATGGCGATGAAGTAGGCGAAGAAGAAGGACTTGCCGATGCCGCTCATCACGTCGTCGAGGGTCAGGGCGGAGAGCACGTCGTTGACGTAGAGGCCGGCCGAGAGGTTGAGCTGAAAGACGGCGATCACCAGGCCGCCGAGGATGCCGAGGGCGTCGCCGAGGATGGTCAGGCAGGGCAGCATGACGAGGGTGGCGACGAGCTTCGGCACCACCAGCTTCTTCACCGGATCGGCGGCCATCGAGCGCAGGGCGTCGATTTGCTCGGTGACCTTCATGGTGCCGAGCTCGGCGGTCATGCCGGCGCCGATGCGGCCGCCGACGATCAGCGCCACCAGCACCGGCCCGAGCTCGCGGGTCAGGGATTTTCCGACCACCGTGCCGATGTAGTACTTGATGCCCAGGGTGGGCAGGCTGTAGGCGGTCTGGAGGGCGAGCACCATGCCGGTGAAGATGGTGGTGATCGACGCCACCCCCAGCGAGCGCACGCCGATCTGCTCCATCTGCCGCAGCCACTCGCGCCCCTCGTAGGGCGGCCGTACCAGGCCGACGAAGGCTTGGCCGGTCAAGATGGCGAGCTCGCCGGCCTTGTCGACCGCGGGCTCGAGAATGGCGGGCAGGCGCATGGCGGCTTGTCCTCAGGGGCGGATCGGCAACCAGCAGGCGGCGTGGACGGCGGCGAAGGCGAAGTCGGCGGCGGCGAGGAGGTTGAGCCCGGCGAGCCCCGGCTGGCCGGCGGCTGAAGCCAGGGCGAGCGCGGCGGCGCTGCGGCCGGCGATCGCCAGGACGATCAGTCCGCGGTAGCTGACCGGATCGTAGGCCGCCAGCAGGTAGGTGACGCCGATCATCGCCAGCAACACCGCCAGCAGCTGGAGATAGAACGCCTCCCCCGGCGGCGGTACCGCCAGCAGGCGCGCCGGCAGCTCGGGGGCGAGCAGCAGCAGGGCGGCGAGCACCAGGTCGTAGAGGGCGCCGGCCACCAGGCTCCAGCGCAGCAGGCGCAGCAAGCGACCGTGGTGGTGGCGCAAGGCGGCGTTCATGGCCGGCGAAGCATAGCAGCTGCACGGGGTGCTGGACGACGTCGCCGGAAGACGGGACAATGGCCCGATGATCGACGGTCTGCGTCAACTCCTGACCACCGTCGCGGGCAGCGTGAGCGGGAATCTTGCCCTGGTCCTCGCCACCGTCGCCTGCGGCCTCCCCGGCACCCTCCTCGGCCGGCTGCCGCCGCGCGGGCACTGGAGCTACCTCTGCATGCGCGCCTGGGCGCGGGCCGTGCTGTGGGGCAGCCTGGTGCGCCTGCGGGTGCGCTACGAGGCGCCGCTCGAGGCGGCGCGCCCCTGCGTCTACATGGCCAATCACCAGAGCCTGTACGACATCCCCGCCCTGCTCCTCACCCTCCCCGGCGAGCCCCGCTTCCTGGCCAAGCGCGGCCTTTTCCGCATCCCCCTCTTCGGCTGGGCGATGGCCGCCGCCGGTTTCGTCGCCGTCGACCGCCGGGACCGCTCGACCGCCCGCGACACCTTCCGCCGCGCCCGCCGGTGCCTGGCCGAAGGCCATTCGGTGCTGGTCTTTCCCGAGGAGACCCGCTCCCCCGACGGCCGCCTGCTGCCGTTCAAGCCCGGCGGCTTCCTCCTCGCCTTGCGCGGCGCACACCCGATCGTGCCGGTGGGCATCCGCGGCAGCGGGCGGGTACGCGCCCGGGCCAGCCTGATCATCCGCCCGCGGCCGATCGAGGTGCGCTACGGCCGGCCGATCGAGGTCGCCGGCCACGGCGTGCGCGATCGCCCCGCCCTCGAGGAGACGGTACGCCGGCGGATCGCCGAGCTCGCCGGCGTCGACTGAGCGGCCGCCGCCCCATCGCGATACCATGGACCGGTCCGCGACGACGGGAGAGGAGAACCGGCGATGAGCGCAACCGACGAGCTGCTCGACAAGAATCGGACCTACGCCAGCACCTTCGACCAGGGCGACCTGCCGGTGCCGCCGCGCCGGCGGCTGGCGGTGGTCGCCTGCATGGACGCCCGCCTCGACGTCTACCGCCTCCTCGGCCTGGAACTGGGGGAGGCCCACGTCATCCGCAACGCCGGCGGCGTGGTGACCGACGACGTCCTGCGATCCCTGACCATCTCCCAGCGCCTGCTCGGCACCCGCGAGATCGTCCTCATCCACCACACCGATTGCGGCATGCTGACCTTCACCGACGACGAGGTCAAACGCCGGATCCAGGAGGAGGTCGGCATCAAGCCGCGCTTCGCCCTCGAGGCCTTCCCGCACCTGGAGGAGGACGTGCGCCAGTCCATGGCGCGGATTGAGGACTGTCCCTTCCTGCCCCACAGGGACCGGCTTCGGGGCTTCGTCTACGAGGTCGAGACCGGTCGCCTGCGGGAGGTGACCTAGGTGGACGCGATGGCGACGGGGCGGGAAGAAGCCGCCGCGCCGGCCTCCCTCAAGGCGGCGCAGGAGGCGAGGGGAGCGCGCCGGGCGCCGCTCGACGGGGTCGAGACGGTGGCCGATTACGGCGATCCGGCGGCGGAGTACCACGCCCTGCGCCACGCCTGCGGCCTCTTCGATCGCGCCGCCGCCGGCCGCCTGGAGATGCGCGGCGAGGACCGCCTGCGCTTCCTCAACGCCCAGCTGACCTGCGACGTCAAGAGTCTGGTGCCGGGGGCCGGCCGCTACGGCTTCTTCACCAGCGTCAAGGGGCGGGTGCTGGCCGACGCCACCGTCCTCGCCCTCGACGACCGCCTGTGGCTCGAGCTGCCCGCCGGCCGGGCCGGCGCCATCCGCGAGCACCTGCAGAAGTACGTCATCGTCGACCGGGTGGTGATCGAGCCCCTGGCCGAGGTGCTGCCCCTGGGGCTGGTCGGCCCGGCGGCCGGCGAGCTGCTGGCGCCGCTGGCGCCGGCCGGGGAGACCTGGGCGCACGCCGCCGGCGAGCTGGCCGGCGGCGCCGTGCGGGCGGTGCGGGAGGGCCGGTTCGGGGTGCCGGCCTTCAGCCTGTGGGTGCCGGCGCCGGCCGCAGCCGAGGTCTTCGACGTCCTGCTCCAGCGGGGTGCGGCCGCCGGCGTGCGGCCGGTGGGCTGGCGCGCGCTCGAGGTCCTGCGGGTGGAGGAGGGGCGACCGCGCTGGGGGCGGGACTTCGGCAGCGACCACTTCCCCCAGGAGACCGGTCTCGAAGAGGAGGCGGTGAGCTACGCCAAGGGCTGCTACCTCGGCCAGGAGGTGGTGGCGCGGATCCACTACCGCGGCGGCGTCAACCGCCACCTGCGCGGCCTCCTCTTCGCCCCCGGCACGGGCGATCCGCTGGGGCGCGAGCTGCGGCTCGACGGCCGTGCCGTCGGCACCGTCACCAGCGCCGCGGCGTCGCCGCTTCTCGACCGCAGCCTCGGCCTGGCCATCGTCCACCGGCGGGCCGTTCCCGGGACCGTCGTCGAGGTGGCGGGGGGCGGCAGCGCCGAGGTGGTGGAGCTGCCCTTCGCCCGGCCGGCGGCCTCGGGATAGAATCCCCCGCAACCCACGGAACGAGCGCGGCAGCCCCCGTCGCGGCCGCGAGCCCATCGCCTTCGACGGCAGCAGGAGGACTCTATGAACGGCAAGCTCTCCAGCGCTCTGAGCGCGGAATTCATCGGTACCTTCACCTTGATCTTCATCGGTGCCGGAGCCGGCGCGATCGGCGCCGGCGGCCTGGTCGGCGTGGCCTTCGCCCACGGCCTGGTGGTGCTCGGCGCCGCCTACTGCTTCGGTGCCGTCTCCGGCGCCCACGTCAACCCGGCGGTGACGGTGGCCCTGTGGGTGGCGAAGGAGATCGACGCCGCCCGCGCCCTCGCCTACGTCGTCGTGCAGCTCGTCGCCGGCGTCGCCGGCGCCTTCTGCCTGGCCTTCGTCCTGCGCGGCAGCGAATGGGCGGATTCGGGCCTCGGCGCCACCGTCCTCGCCCCGGGCGTGACGCCGTTTCAGGGGCTGGTGCTGGAGGCGATCCTCACCTTCTTCCTCGCCAGCGCGGTGCTGAACGCCGCGGTCAGCGGCCGCGGCGGGCAACACGCCGGCCTGGCCATCGGCCTCACCCTGACCTTCGCCATCCTGATGGGCGGACCGCTGACCGGGGCCAGCCTCAACCCGGCGCGGACCCTCGGCCCGGCGGTGGCCGGCGGCAACTTCGCCGACGTCTGGCTCTACTTCGCCGGCCCGGTGCTCGGCGGGGTGGTGGCGGCGGTGCTCTACGGCCTGCTGTTCAAGAAGTCGGAGTGACCCGGGATGCGCCGCCGTAGAGGCGGCACGAGGTGGCCTTGATCACCAGATAGATCCGACCGCCGGCGTCGAGACCGAGCTCGGCCGGGGTCGCTTCGGTGACCTCGACGGTCAGCGGCGGAACGCCGCCGGCGATCCGCGCCGTCACCAACGCCAGCCGCTCGAGCGGACGGATCGACGTCACCTCCGCCGGCAGCACGTTGCGCGCCGACAGGCCGCTGGGGCGGCGGCTGGCGATCATCACGTCCGACGCCGGGATCCCCACCAGCACCTCCTCCCCCAGCGCGGCGTCGCTGCGGTTGGTGATCAGCACCACCGCTCCGTCGCCGTCGCCCAGGCGTACCTCGCTGGTGCCGTCGCGGTGGGCGGCGAGGCGGCCGGGGAGCACGTTCTCGAAGCCCTGGCGCTCGGCCAGGGGGAAGACCTCGGGATCGGTGAGGACCTGCCGCGGCGTCCCGCGCGCCACCACCCGGCCGGCGTGCAACGCCAGCAGATCGTCGCACAGCGCCTGGACCTCGATCGGATCGTGGGAGACCAGGAGCATCGGTACGGTCAGCTCTTCCCGCACCCGGCGCAGAAAGGGCAGGAGACGGCGGCGCAGGGGCAGGTCGAGGGAGGCCAGGGGCTCGTCGAGGAGCAGCAGCCGCGGCCCCGAGCACAGGGCGCGGCCGAGGGCGACGCGCTGGCGCTCGCCCCCCGACAGGGCGGTGGTCGGCCGATCGAGGAGCGGCTCGAGCTCCAGCAGCGCCGCCACCGCCGCCAGGGTGGCGGCCGGATCGCCGCCGGCGCGGCGGGCGCGGCGGGCGCCGGCGAGGAGGTTGGCGCGCACGTCGAGGTGGGGGAAGAGCAGTCCGTCCTGGGGCACGTAGCCCAGGTGGCGTCGCTCCGGCGGCAGGAATCGCCCGCCGTCGCTGTCGAGCCACACGTCGTCGCCGAGGGCGATGCGACCGCGGGCGCCGCGGCGCAGGCCGGCGATCGCCTCGAGCAGGCTGGTCTTGCCGGCGCCGGACGGGCCGAAGATGCCGGTCACCGGCGCTGCGGTGGTAAACGCCGCCGCCAGCTCGAAGCGATCGAGGGCCAGGCGCACGTCCGCCGTCAGGGTGGCGGCGCTCATCGCAGCCCCCCGCCCGGCCCCCGGCCGCTGGCCAGGAGCTCGGCGGCGAGGATGGCGGCGAGGCCGAGGCCGAGGGCGAGGAGCATCAGCAGGTCGGCCCGCGCCTCGTCCCCCACCTGCTGGGCGCTGAAGATCGCCGCCGCCAGGGTTTGGGTGCGGCCGGGGATGTTGCCCGCCACCGTCACCGTCGCGCCGAACTCGCCGACGGCGCGGGTGAAGCCGAGGATGACGGCGGCGATCAGGCCGCGGCCGGCGAGGGGCAGGGTGACGCGGGCGAAGGTCTCCAGCCGGCCGTAGCCCAGGGTGCGGGCCATCTGCTCGAGGCGCGGATCGACCGCTTCGAAGGTGACCCGGGCGGTGCGCGCCACCAGCGGCAGGGACATCAGGCCGGCGGCCAGCGCCGCCCCCTTCCAGGTCAGGATCAGGCCGAGGTCGAAACCCAGGGTATCCCGCCCCAGGGGGCCGTCGACCGCCAGCAGGCGCAGCAGCAGGAATCCGACCGCGGTCGGCGGCAGCACCAGGGGCAGGCCGACCAGGGCGGAGAGCAGGCGCTTGCCGGGGAAGTCGCGCCGCGCCAGCAGGTAGCCCACCAGGGTGGCGGGGACGAGCACCGCGGCGGTGGCGGTGGCGGCCACCAGCAGGGTGAGACGCAGCACGGTCCAGACGTCGCCGCTCATCGCTCGGGCGGAAGGAAACCGTAGCGGGCGGCGATGGCGGCGGCCCGGGGACCGGCGACGAAGTCGAGGAAGCGCCGGCCGAGATCGGGGGATGGTCCGCCGGCGATCTGCACCGCCCAGTAGCGGATGGCGACGTCGGGGCGCGGCGGCAGCTCGCAGAGGATCTCGACCTCGGGCGAGCTGCGGGCGTCGGTGGCGTAGACGATGCCGGCGATGCGCGGATCGGACTCGACCAGCGCCAAGGCGGCGCGCACGTCGAGGGCCGGCACCACCCGCTTGGCCACCGCCTGCCACAGGTTGCCGTCGCCCGCCGGCGTGGCTTCGAGGCAGGCGCGGGCGTAGCGTCCCGCCGGCACCGCCGACGGATCGGCCAGGGCCAGATGCCGGTAGCCCGCCGTCGCCAGGTCGTCGAGGTCCTCGATGCCGAGGGCGGCGTCGCGGCGGGCGATCACCACCAGGCGGTTGCCGAAGATCGCCCGCCGGCTGCCGCCGACGGTGCGCCCGGCGCGTTCCAGCTCCTCCACCCAGGCGGCGTCGGCGGAGAGGAAGACGTCCGCCTGCGGGCTGGCGAGGATCTGTCGGGCGAGGACGTTCGAACCGGCGAAGCTCAGCACCACCGCGGCACCGTGCGCGTCCTCGAAGGCGGCCCCCACCTCCGCCGCCACGTCGCGCAGGCTGGCGGCGGCGAAGACCACCACCTCCGCTCGCGGCGTCCCGCGCGGGCCGCAGCCGGCGCCGGCCAGCGCCAGGGCGCCGAGGACGAGCAGCAGGCGGCGACGGCGTTTCACGGCGCGCCATTCTATCCGAGGCGCGTCGCGCGCCGCGGCAAGGCGATCCCGGGCGTCGCGACGCCTTCACCCCCGGCTGCTAGGATCGATGGACATGGCCGCAACGCCGACCAGACGCCGGCGGTTCACGTTCGACCGCCAGGCCCGGTCCTTCGACCGCCGCGCCGGACTGCCCCCCGGCGTGGCGCAGCGCGTCGCCGCCGCCGTCGTCGAGTTGCTGGCCGCAGCCCGGCCGCGGGGGGCGGCCGGCGGCGGCCTGTTGCTCGAGCTGGGAGCGGGCACCGGGGAGATCGGTGCCGAGCTGGCGTTGCGGGCGCCGCGCTACGTCGGCTTCGACCTGTCGCCGGCGATGCTGGCGCGCTTCCGCCGCCGTCGGGGACGCCCCCGATCGGCCTGGTTGGTGGCGGCCGACGGCGACGCCACCTGGCCCTTTCGCGACCGCACCGCGCGCCTGATCTTCGCCTCCCGGGCGGCGCATCTGCTGGCGCCGGAGCCGCTGGTGGGGGAGATCCTGCGCCTGGCCGACGACGCCGGTGCGCTGCTCGTCGCCGGCCGCGTGCGCCGGGCTCCGATCAGCCTGCGCGACGAGCTGCGGCGCGAGCTGCGGCGCCGGCTCGCAGCCCGGGGAGTGGAGGCCAGGCGCGGCGGCGCCAGCCTGCGCCGCCTGCGCGACGCGCTGGTGGCGCACGGCGGCGAGCCCCTGCCGCCGCGGGTGGTGGCGGCGTGGGAGGTGGTCGAGCGGCCGGACGATGCCCTCGCCGCCTGGCGCGCCAAAGACGGCCTCGCCGGCGTCGCCCTTGAGCCGGAGCTGCGCCGCGCCGTGCTCGACGAGCTTGCAGCGTGGGCGCGAACGCGGTACGGTGCCCTGGCGTACCAGCGGACATCCGAGGAGCGCTACGAGCTGGCGGCGATCCGGCTGCCGGCGCGGAGAGAGGACCGCCGATGAACGACTTCGCCGACGACTACCGCCCCGACCAACTGCTGAGCGACCTCGGCAAGCGCCTGGTCTCCGGCTCGTTGACCGACCGGCAGCTCCTCGCCCAGACCGCCGGTCCGGTGCAGCAGCTGCTGCCCGACGCCAACGTGGTCAAGATCGGTGGTCAGAGCGTCATCGATCGCGGCGGCAAGGCCCTGCTGCCCCTGGTGGAGGAGATCGCCGGCAACCTGGCGCAGCACCAGATGATCCTCGGCACCGGCGCCGGCACCCGGGCGCGGCACGCCTACAGCGTCGCCCTCGACCTCGGTCTGCCCACCGGGGTGATGAGCGTCCTCGGCACCTTCGTCAGCATGCAGAACGCGCGCATGCTGCACTACCTGCTGGCCAAGCACGGCATCCCCTTCATCGAGCCGGTGCAGTTTCCCCAGCTGCCCCTCTATCTGGTGGAGCGGCGGGCGGTGGTCTTCTTCGGCATGCCGCCCTACACCTTCTGGCAGCAGAATCCGGCGGTGGGCCGCATCCCGCCCCATCGCACCGACACCGGCAGCTATCTGGTGAGCGAGGTCTTCGGCGCCCGCTCGATGATCTACGTCAAGGACGAGGACGGCCTCTATACCGCCGATCCGAAGAAGGACCGCAACGCCACCTTCATCCCCCGCATCACCGCCGGCGAGCTGCTCGCCCTCGATCTCCAGGACCTGGTGGTCGAACGCGCGGTGCTCGAATTGATGCAGAACGCGCAGCACCGCCGCTCGATCCGGGTGATCAACGGCCTGGTGCCGGGCAACCTGAGTCGCGCTCTCGCCGGCGAGGACGTCGGCACCCTGATCACCGCGGAGTAAGACCATGCGCGAGGACCCGACATCCCGCCGCCACCACGTCGATTCGCTCTTGATGCGCGAGAGCCTGCTCGACAAGGACCTGATGGCCGCCACCGACGAGCACGCCCCGGTGGTGCGCATGCTGGCCGATGCCCACGTCGTCAAGGTCGGCGGGCGATCGATCATCGACCGCGGCCGGCAGGCCCTCTTCCCTCTCGCCGCGGCGCTCGGCCGCGCGCTGGAGGAGCACCGCCTGATCATCGGCACCGGCGGCGGGGTGCGCAGCCGCCACGTCTTCTCGATCGGCCTCGATCTCGGCCTGCCGACCGGGGTGCTGGCGCAGCTGGCGATCGCCGACGCCCTCGGCAACGCCCACATCCTCGGCACCCTGCTGGCGCCCTACGGGGTGGTCGCCATCCCGCCGGAGATCTTCGGCCACCTCCTGCCCTTCTTCCTCAAGGGCGCGCCGGGCGTGATCATGAACGGCGATCCGCCGTACTCGATCTGGGAGCATCCGCCGGGCATCGGCCGCATCCCGCCCCACCGCACCGACGCCGGCAGCTACCTGACCGCCGAGTGTTTCGGCTGCAAGAGCCTGATCCTGGTCAAGGACGTCGACGGGCTCTTCGACGCCGACCCGGCGGAGCATCCGGAGGCCCGGCTGATCCGCGAGATCGACGTCGCCGAGCTCAAGGCGATGGATCTCGCCTCCCTGCCCTTCGACGAGGTGCTGCTCGATCTCCTGCCCCGCGGACGGCTGGTCAAGCGCTTCCAGATCATCAACGGCCTCCACCCGGAGCGCCTGACCCGGGCGCTGGCCGGCGAGCACGTCGGCACCATCGTCCATGCCGACTGAGGCGGAGCCGGTCGCGGCGCGGGCGAGCCGGGTGAGCCGGCGCTTCGGCGAGCACCTCGCCCTGCGCGACGTCGACCTGGAGCTCGAAGACGGTCAGATCACCGTCCTCCTCGGTGCCAACGGCGCCGGCAAGACCACCCTGCTGCGTCTCCTCGCCGCCGTCCTGCCGCCGAGCGCCGGCACGGTGGAGGTCCTGGGGGTGGCCGCGCCGGCCGCCGCCTCCGGCCGCCGGGCGCGCGGCCTGCGCCGCCGCCTGGCCTACCTCGCCCAACGGCCGAGCCTCGATCCGGAGATGACCGGCGGCGAGATCCTCCACCTGGTGGCCACCCTCTACGGCCTGCGCCGGCGGGAGCGGCGGCGGCGCGTCGCCGGCCTGGCCGCGGCCTTCGGCGTCGACGGCCATCTGGAACGCCGGGTGGCCGGCTTCTCCGGCGGCCTGCGCCGGCGGCTGCACCTGGCGGCGGGCCTGGTCCACGATCCCCAGCTGCTGCTGCTCGACGAGCCGGCCGCCGGCCTCGACGATCAGGGGCGCGCCTTCCTGTGGGCGGAGCTGGTGCGGCGTGCCGGCGACGGGCGGGCGGTGGCGGTGGTCACCCACGACCTGACGGCGGCGGAGCGCCACGCCCATAAGGTGGCGATCCTCGACGGCGGCTCGCTCCTCGCCTGCGACAGCCCCGGCGCGCTGATCGCCGAGCTGGGGCGGACCGCGGTGGCCGTCACCGCCGCCGAGACGCTGGAGCGCCGGGCGCTGGAGCGCGCGGTGGCCGGCATCGAGGGCGTCGCCGAGGTCGCCGCCAGCGGCGGCCGCGGGCGCGTCGTCCTGGCGCGGTCGGATGCGGTGCGGCGGGTGCTGGCCGCCCTCGCCGCCTCCCCCCTCCAGGTGCTCGACCTCGAGGTGGAACGCCCGAGTCTGGCGTCGGTCTACCGCCGCCTCACCGGCCGTGAGCCGGCCGAGCTGCTGCCGCGGCGGCGGGGGACGCCGTGAGCGGCTTGCGCCAGGACCTGGAGGTGGTGCTGGCGGTCTGCGGCCGTACCTGGATCAAGACCTTGCGCCGGCCGGTGGTCCTCACCTTCTCCCTCGGCCAGCCCTTGATCTGGATGCTCTTCTTCGGCTTCCTCTTCGCCCGCTACCGCCTCCTCGACCTCGACCCGCGCCTCGGCTACCTCGATTTCCTGGCCCCGGGGGTGTGCGCCATGACCGTCCTCTTCGGCGCCTCCCAGGCGGGGATCGGCTGGATCCGCGATCTCCAGACCGGCTTTCTGCCGCGCCTCCTCAACACCCCGGCGCGGCCGGCCGCGATCCTCGCCGGCAAGCTCCTCGCCGACGTCTCGCGCCTCCTGCTCCAGGTGGCGGTGGTCCTCGCCCTGGCACTGGCCCTCGGCGCCCGCCTGCGCCCGGCCGCCAGCGCCGTCGCCGTCGCCGTTCTCGCCCTCGTCCTCTTCGCCGTCGCCTTCGCCAGCCTGTCGAGCATCATCGCCCTCGCCGCCCGCGCCCAGGAGGCGATGGCCGCCTTCGTCCACCTGGTCAACATGCCTCTGATCTTCACCTCGACGGCGCTGGTGCCGCAGCGCCAGATGCCCGACGCTCTGGCGGCGATCGCCCGTCTGAACCCCCTCACCCTGACCGTCGACGCGTGGCGCGACGCCCTCCTCTTCGGCCACCAGCCCGACGCCTCCGGCCTGCTCCTCACGGCGCTTCTCGCCGCCGTCCTCTTCGCCTTCGCCGCCCGCGGATTGGGCCGCGCGGCGGAGCTCTACTGATCCCGTCCCCAGCCGCTGGCGACGGCCAGCAGGAGGACGGCGAGGAGGCCCCAGGAGTGGAGGTTCCACAGGCCCGCCGACCAGGCGCTGACCGGCGGCATGGCGGCGTGCCCCCGGGTGGTGCTGGCGGCGAGGATGGTGGGGATGAACCAGGGCAGGAGGAAGGGGTAGGTGCACACCGTGACGTCGAGCAGGTTGGCGCGTCGCGGGGCGCTCAGAGCGAACCGTTCGCCGATCTTGCGGGCGAAGCCGCCGGCGATCAGGATCGCCACCACCGAGTGGGTGGTGAGGAGCACCGCGGCGGAGGCGAGGGCGACGATCAGGAGCTCGGCGCCGCGGGCGTCGCGCGCCCGCCGGCCCGCCGCCTGCAGCAGGTGCGCCATCACCCCCGACGACTCGACCGCCGCCACCAGGGCCATCAGCAGGAGGGTGAAGATCGACACCCCGATTCCCCGTTCCATCCCCTCCACCACCAGGCCGCGGGCGCCGAAGCGTTGGGGGTCGACGTAGAACAGCGCCGCCGGGGTGATCAGCCCCAGCCCCAGGGCGACGGCGACCGCCGTCGCCACGCCGGCGAGCAGGCCGACGAAGAGGTGGTGGCGCCGGACGAGGAGGAGGATGGCCACCGCCGGCGCCGCCAGGAGAGGCAGAGCCGTGCCGTCGCCGGCCGGCGGCGGCACGTCGCCGGCCGCCGGTCGTCCTCCGGCGAGGGCGAAGACCGCCAGCGCCGCCCCGGCGGCAGGCAGGGCGTAACGCAGGCGGCTCCTGACTACCTCGCCCATCGCCGCCCCCTGGGTGGTGGCGGAGGCGATGGTGGTGTCGGAGACCGGCGAGACGTTGTCGCCGAAGGTGGCGCCGCCGAGGATGGCGCCGATCAAGACCGCCGGCGCCGCCCCCAGCGCACCACCGGCGGGGTAGAGGAGGGGGGCGCAGAGGAGGATCGTTCCCAGGCTGGTGCCGGTGGCGGTCGAGACCAGACAGCAGGCGGCGAAGGCGGCGGCGACGTAGACGCCGCCGTGCAGGCCGAGGGCGTGGGCCGACCACACCAGGGCGTCGATCAGGCCGCCGGCGCGCAGCACCACCGCCAGGACGCCGGCCAGGAGCCAGGCCGTGATCATCAACGCCACCAGCGGCCGGCTCATGCCGGCCACCATCGCCTCGCACAGCGCCGTGCGATCGCGCGCCAGGGCCAGAGCCAGAGCCAGGGCCAGCACCAGGACGGGCCAGAAGCCGCGCTCGTCCGGCGCGCCCGACAGCCCCAGGGCCACCACCGCGACGACGAAGAGGACGAACGGTGCCAGCGCCCCCCACCAGCCGCCGTAGAAGGCGACCGCGGGCGGCTTCAGGGAGGGCGTTCGGGTCCCCGGATCCACGGCGCGCCAAGCATAGCGCGCCCGTCCCGCCTCCGATCGACCCTAGCCCTTCTGGCCCTGCTCGATCAGGCGGTGGCTGGCGGTGGCGTCGAGATCGAGGCCGTAGACCTCGCGCAGCTGGGCGATGCGTGCCAGGGTCTCGGCGGAGAAGGGGGTCTTGCCCTCGAAGGCGTGGAGGACGATGCCCTCGAGCAGATCGCCGAGGGTCATGTCGAGATACTCGGCGAGCGCCTTCAGCACCTTGAGCAGGCGCTTCTCGACCCGCACGCCGGTCTGCACCCGGTCGACGACGATCTTCTTGCCCACGGGTTGGACGGCGGTCAGCTTGGCTTTGCTCATCTTCGGTCTCCTCGGTTTGATCAGCGCACGAGCAGCACCGGCTTCGGCGACAGAATGGCGACCTGGTGGCTGATCGTCGGCCACGGCCGGGAAGGACGTTGCTGGGGATCGAGGGGGTGGGAGCTGAGGACGATCAGGTCGACGTCGTGCTCCACCGCCCAGCGTACGATCTCCTCCGCTCGCCGGCCGCGCCGTACCGCCGTCTCACAGGCGATGCCCTGGCGGGCGAAGAGGCCCTGCTGGCGCTCGAGCTGGCGTTGCGCCCGGTGCTCCAGCTTGCGGTAGAAATCCAGGGCCTCCTGATCCTGCGGGCCGGCGAGAGGCTCGATGACGTGCAGGAGGGTGACGCGGCTGGCATCCGGCGCCGCCAGCCGCTCGGCGATGGCGAGAGCGGCGTCGTTCTTGTCGGTGAAGTCGAGCGGGATCAGGATGTGCTGAAACATCGTGCTACTCCGGCCGGCAGAGCCGACTCCCGATCATTCCATCACCAGCGTACCCCGATGGCACCGCCCACTGGGGTAGGTGGGTACGTGCCATCCGGCCCGCCCCTTCGGGTAGCTCGACGCCGCCCCGCCGATTCGACCGCCGCCACCTGTCGAGGTATCGTAGATCGCGTCCGCTCGAGCGATGATGCTCGCGTCGCTGCCCGAGGAGAACGACATGAGTATCGAAGCGGTTGTAATCGGCACCTCCCTGGACCCGGCGAGCGATCCGGTGGTGGCGGCGGGGATCGCCATCGCCCGTCGCGCCGGGGCGCGGGCCTACCTGGCCCACGCCTACCCGCTGCCCGCCGCCTACTACGGCATGCCCGCCGGCATGACCGCGGTCCATCCCCAGCTGCTGGAGGCGGAGAAGTCGGCGCAGCTGGAGCGCGTCGCCGCGCAGCTTGATCGCCTGGGGGTCGAGGCCTCCGAGATCGCCGGCCAGGTGGTCGAGATCGGCGTCGCGCACCGCCTGCTGCTGGAGACCGCCGAGTCGACCGGCGCCGGCCTGATCGTGGTCGGTGCCCACGAGGGGGGCGGCCTGGGCGCGCTCCTCGGCTCGACCGCCGAGCGGGTGCTGCGCAAGGCGGGGCGGCCGGTGCTGGTGGCGCGCGGTGAGCTGCCCCTGCCGCCGTCGCGGGTGCTGGCGCCGGTGGATCTGTCGCCCCTGTCCGAAGACGCCCTGCGACGGGGGCTCGACGTCCTCGACCAGCTGGCGGGGGAGGAAGGCAAGGCCGCGATCGAGGTCGAGGCCCTCTTCGTGCTCAGCGAGCTGGAGCGCCGCGGCAGCGTCCACTTCACCCCCGAGCAGGTCGACCGCTTCGCCCGCGAGGAGCTCGACCGGCTGCTGACCCGGGTCGATCCGCAGGGCGAACGCTGCCTGCGCGCCCGGGTGCGGGACGGCCTGCCACGCCATGAGATCCAGGCCGAGCTGGCGGCACGGCCGGCGGATCTGGTGCTGATCGGCACCCACGGCCACAGCGGCTTCGAACGCCTGCTGCTCGGCAGCGTCACCGCCAGCGTCGTCCGCCAGTCGCCGTGCAGCGTCCTGGTGGTGCCGCCGACGGCGGCGGCGGTCGAGCGGGCGGAGCGCGACGACGCCGACCATGCCGCCGGCGCCGCTCGACAACGGCGCTGAGCGATCTTTGTGATACGATCCCGCCCCGTCAGCGGGGTGGCCGGCGCGCCCCGCAAGCGGACATTCCACGAGCGAGGGTGCGGATCCGGGTACCTTCGCTCCAAACGTCGAGCCGCGTCATCGACCGTGGCACGGCCGCCTGCCATGGGTTGCCCGTCCCCCATGAAGACCGACCGAGGAGGACCCCGATGCACGCGCGCACGTCGCTTCGCGATACCTACGTCGTACGTCTCTTGCTGGTGCCGATCATGATGCTTTCCTCCGCCCTGCCCGCCACCGCGGACGGCACCGCCGGCAGCCGGTCGATGGCCCGATCGGCCGACGGCGCCGTGCTGCCCGAGCCGCCGATGGCCAAGCGGGTGCCCCACGTCACCGAGATTCACGGCGAGACCCTGGTCGATCCCTACTACTGGCTGCGCGAACGCGACAACCCGGACGTGCTGGCCTACCTCGAGGCGGAGAACGCCTACACCGAGCAGGTGATGAAGCACACCGAGGGGCTGCAGCAGGCCCTCTACGAGGAGATGGTCGGCCGGATCAAGGAAACCGATCTCTCGGTACCGGTGCGGCGGGGTCCGTACTACTACTACAGCCGCACGGAGAAGGGTAAGCAGTACCGCATCTACTGCCGCAAGAAGGGCAGCTTGGAGGCGCCGGAGGAGATCCTGCTCGACGTCAACCAGCTGGCCGAAGGCCACGACTTCTACCGCCTCGGCGTCTTCGAGGTGAGCCCCGACCACCGGCTCCTGGCCTACGCCTTCGACGTCGCCGGCTCGGAGGACTACCACCTGCGATTCAAGGATCTGGAGAGCGGCGAGCTGCTGGCGGACGAGATTCCCGCCGTCGCCTACTCCTTCGAATGGGGCAACGACAATCGCACGGTGTTCTACACCACCCGCGACGAGGCGCGGCGCCAGGACCGGGTACACCGGCACGTCCTCGGCAGCGACGCCGCCGACGACCAGGAGATCTTCCACGAAGCCGACGAGCGCTTCGACGTCTACGTCTCCAAGACCCGCAGCCAGAGCTACCTGATCATCGCTTCCACCAGCAGCACCACCAGCGAGATGCGGCTCCTCGCCGCCGACCGTCCGGCGGGCGACTTCATCCTCTTCCGCCCGCGCCAGCAAGGGATCGAGTACTACGTCGACCACCACGGCGATCACTTCTACGTCTACACCAACGAGGAGGCCAAGAACTACAAGCTGATGCGCACTCCGGTCGCCGACGTCAGCCGCGCCAGCTGGCAGGAGGTGATCCCCCACCGGCCGGAGGTCAAGCTCGAGTTCCCCCAGATCTTCGCCCGCCACATGGTGATCTCGGAGCGGGTCAACGGCCTGCGGCGCATGCGGGTGCGCGACTTCGCCGGCGGCGCCGAGCGGCCGATCGAGATGCCGGAGTCGGTCTACGCCGTCTTCGCCGCCGACAACCCCGAATTCGATACCGACGTCTTCCGTTTCCAGTACACCTCGCCGATCACCCCGCGCTCGGTCTTCGAATACGACATGGCGACCGGCGAGCGCACCCTGCTCAAGCAGGACGAGGTCAAGGGCTACGACCCGACGCGCTACGAGACCCAGCGGCTCTACGCCCGCGCCCGCGACGGCATCGCGGTGCCGGTGGTGCTGCTCTACCGCAAGGGGCTTGAGCGCAACGGCGAGAACCCCTGCATGCTCTATGGCTACGGCTCCTACGGCGCCAGCCTCGATCCCTTCTTCAGTCCGACCCGCCTCTCCCTGGTCGACCGCGGCTTCGTCTTCGCCCTGGCCAACGTCCGCGGCGGCGGCGAGCTCGGCGAGGCCTGGCACGACGACGGCAAGATGCTGAAGAAGATGAATACCTTCACCGACTTCATCGACGTCGCCGAATTCCTGATCGATCAGCGCTACACCAAGCCCGACAAGCTGGTGATCGAAGGGGGCAGCGCCGGCGGCTTGCTGATGGGGGCGGTGGTCAACATGCGGCCCGACCTCTTTCACGCGGTGGTGGCGCGCGTGCCCTTCGTCGACGTCGTCAACACCATGCTCGACGAGTCGATCCCGCTCACCGTCGGCGAGTTCGAGGAGTGGGGCAACCCCAAGGACGAAGAATACTTCCGCTACATACTGAGCTACTCGCCCTACGACAACGTCAAGGCCCAGGACTACCCCCACATGCTGATCACCACCGGGCTCAACGACAGCCGGGTGCAGTACTGGGAGCCGGCCAAGTGGACCGCCAAGCTGCGGGCCACCAAGACCGATCGCAACCGCCTGCTGCTCAAGACCAACATGGGGGCCGGCCACGGCGGCGCCTCGGGGCGCTACGACGCCTTCCGCGAGCAGGCCTTCGTCTACGCCTTCATTCTCGACAGCGTCGGCATCACGGGATGAGCGCCGGCGACCTGCATCTCGGGGCCCTCCCGGCCTGCGGGCTGCTGGTCTTCTGGGAGCTTGTCCAGCCTGATCATCGCCTTCGACGGCGCGATGCTGCTCCGGTGAGGTGCCGCCGGTGAGCTCCGGTCGCATCCAGCAGGCCCTGCTCGCCTGGTACGGCGACAACGCCCGCGATCTGCCCTGGCGGCGCAGCCGCGATCCCTACCGCGTGTGGTTGTCGGAGGTGATGCTGCAGCAGACCCGGGTCGAGACCGTCCTGCCCTACTACGAGCGCTGGCTCGAGCGGCTGCCGACGGTGGCGGCGCTGGCGGCAGCGGACGAGGAGACGGTGCTGCGCCTGTGGCAGGGTTTGGGCTACTACCGCCGGGCGCGCAATCTCCACCGCGCGGCACGGGCGATCGTCGAGGAACGCGGCGGGCGGTGGCCGGCGAGCGCCGCCGAGTGGCGGCAGCTGCCCGGGGTCGGTCGCTACACCGCCGGCGCCATCGCCAGCATCACCCGCGGCGAGCCCGCCGCCGTCGTCGACGGCAACGTCAAGCGGGTGCTGGCGCGGCTCTTCCTCATCGATGAGCCGGTGGACGACGCCGCCACCCTGCGCCGGCTGTGGCTGCTCGCCGAATCCCTGGTGCCGGCCGCCGCCCCCGGCGACTTCAACCAGGCGCTGATGGAGCTCGGCGCCCGCATCTGCCGCCCGCGCCGCCCGCGTTGCGACCTCTGTCCGCTGCGCCCCGACTGCCGCGGCCGGCGGGCCGGCGTGGCCGAGAGCCTGCCCCGCCGCCGCCGGCGGCGACCGATCCCCCACCGCCAGGAGGTCGCCGCGCTGGTGGTGCGCGGCGGGCGCTACCTCCTCGGCCGGCGGCCGCCCGGCCTGCTCGGCGGCCTGTGGGAATTCCCCGGCGGGCCGGTGGCGGAGGGCGAGAGCCCGCCCCAGGCCCTCGCCCGCGCTCTCGTCGAGCGCCTGGGGATCGAGGTCGACGTCGGCCCGCGTCTCGCCGCCGTCGACCATGCCTACAGCCACCTCAAGGTCACCGTCGCCCTCTACCGCTGCCGCCTGACCGGCGGCGAGCTGCGCCCGGCGTACCACACCGCCGCCCGCTGGCTGCGCCGTCGCCAGCTCGGCGATCTGCCCCTGCCCCGAGTCACCCGCAAGCTCGCCCGCCACCTCGCCGCCTAGCCGGCCTTCTTCACCAGCCTTCTGCCGCCAGGGCGTAGCTCCCGGCATCTGCGGCGTGATCCAGCCTCCTCGAGGGTACGGCGAGTACGCCGGCGTCGCGCGCAGGCCGGATGCCTTGCATCGCCAGGCACCCTGCGGCCGCTCGCGACGAACCCGCGATGGGCGGTTGCCGGCGTCGTCCGGCGTCGCGCGGATTCCCGGTGGCCCCGCGTCCCCGGCTGTCCGACCCCGCGCTGCGGGAACCGCCCGTCCCCGAAGCGGGTCCATGGCATTATCGGAACGATGTTCTCGGTGCACGTCAGGGTGATGAAGATCAGCCGTCCCGGGGCGATCGCGGCCTTGCCGGCGGTGGCGCTCCTCAGCCTCGCCGCGGCGGTGGCGCCGGCCGCCGAGCCGATCACCGTGCGCGGGCGGGTGTTCGACGACGGCGGGCATGGCATCGTCGGCGCGTCCGTCACCCTCGAGCCGATCCCCGACCGGCCGGCATTCCAGTCCGAGCTGCTGGACGCACCGCCGGCCCTCGACGCCGTCCGTACGGGGCCCGGGGGCAGTTTCGAGCTGCGGGCGCCGGCCCCCGGCCTGCTTCGGGTCACGGTACGGGCGCCGGGGCTCAAGGCGGTGCACGACCTGGTGCCGGTGGTCCACGACGTCGAGCTGGCGGATCTCTACCCGGCGCCCGCTCCCCCCCTCGTCGTGCGGCTCAAGGATTCGCACGGCGTGCCCGTCGCCGGCGCTGCGGTGGTGGTCGCCGGCGACTGGGACGGGGCGAGCTCGGCGGCGCCCCCCCACCGCTGGCGGCCGGCGCCGCGAGCGGTGGTGAGCGACGCCGCCGGCCGCGCCGTCCTGCCCCGCTGGCAGGGAGAGGATCTCGCCCTGGCGGTTTGGTCGGGCTCCCTGCGGACGGCGGCGAGGGCCGGTGCCGGGATGCGGGAGCTGACCCTGGTCCTGCCGGCGGCGCGCCGGCAGGTCCTCGAGGTCGTCACCGACGGCGGCCGGCCGGCGGCGGGTTGGCTGCTCGCCGCCGGGCGCGAAGCCTGGCCGGTGGGATGGACCGACGACGCGGGCCGCATCGCTCTCCGCCTGCCCGTCGACGTCCGGTCGGACGGCCTGCGCGCCGTCCTCGCCCATCGCGACGGTCGGGCGGCGGCGGTCGAGCTGGGCGCTGCGGCGCTGCCCAGCATCGTCCTCCCCGACGATCCCGCCACGATCGGCGGCCGGGTGGTCGACGCCGCCGGCCGGCCGGTGGCCGGAGCCCTGGTGTGGGCCGACGACGAGTGGAGCCGCGCCGTCGTCGCCGACGGCAGCGGTCGCTTCCGCCTGCTGCCCAGCCGCTGGCCGGCGATCGTCTTCGCCGCCGCTCCGGGCTATCGCCCGCCGCAGCTTCTCGACGGCGTCGAGGTGCGCCGTCCGCCGGCGGATGACGTCGTGCTGCGTCTCACGGCGGTGGCCGCCCTGCGCGGTGAGGTGGTCGATCGTGAGGATCGGCCGGTGGCCGGGGTCTTCCTCTCCATCACCCCACTCGATCGCCCCCGCAGGTACCGCGGCCGGCGCAGCGACGAGGGCGGGCGCTTCCATTTCGCCGAGCTGGAGCCGGGGATTCGCTACCGCCTTACGGCGAGCAAGGAGGGGTACTTGCTGCGCTACTTGACGGTCGCCCCCCTGGACGCACGAACCAGCCGCCACCAGCGCATCGTGATCGAGCCCTACGACCGTTTCGTCGGCCGGGTGGTGGACGAGGACGAGCGGCCGGTGGCCGGCGCTCGCGTCATCCTGCGCGGTGCCGTACCGTCGGGCGACGACCGGTTGCCGCCGCAGGTCAAGATCTACCCTCTGCGGAGCGACGCCGGCGGCCATTTCGAGCACCGCGGCCTCTTCGTCGGCGAGGTGGACATGACGGTCGAGGCGGAGGGCTACGCTCCGCTCAAGGTCGCCGGCGTGCCGGTGGAGCGCGGTGCCGGCGAGCAGGACCTCGGCACCCTGATCCTGCCGCGTGGGGCGGTGCTCGCCGGGCGCGTCGTCGATCCGGCGGGCGCGCCGGTGGCGGCAGCCGAGATCCGGGCGCGGCCGGCGGAGAGCATCGCCTCCCTCAAGCCGGCGGCCGACGCCCCGCCGCCGAGCGCTCAGGCGACCAGCGACGAGGACGGGCATTTCGCCCTCCGCGACCTCCTGCCCGGCAGCATCGTCGACCTCGAGGTCGAGGCGGCGGAGTTCACCCCCGCGCGCCTGCGCCAGGTGCCGGTGGCGCCGTCCGCCGGTGACGAGGGCGGCGAGGAGCCGCTGGAGATCGTCCTCCAGCCGGCGCTGCGGCTGGCGGTGAGGGTGGTCGACGGCGACGGAGCGCCGCTGGCCGGGGCCAGGGTGAGGGCATTGATCGAGGACCCCCAGGCCACCTTCAGCGGCGGCGTCTACCATCAGCGACGGGTGTTGGAGGAGGCTACGACCGCTGCCGACGGCGGCGTCCTGCTGCGGCGTCTCGAGCCCGCCGCCCGCCTGCGGGTCGAGGCGGTGGCGGCGGGCTACCAGCGCGGCGTCTCGCCCCTCCTCGATCTCACCGCCGCCGAGCCGGCGGAAGAGCTGGTGTTGACCCTGCGGCCGGCGGCGGTGGTCAGGGGCCGGGTGCGGGATCCGAACGGCGAGCCCCTGGCGGCGGCGGAGGTCCTGGTGCTCGACGGCGAGGAGCCCTCCTCGTCGCCGGCGGCGCAGGATACCTCCGACGCCGAGGGACGATACCGCCTCAATGGCCTGGCACCGGGCAAGCGGACGGTCTTCGCCCGCCACGACCGTTTCCCCGCAACCGCGGTCACCGTCGAGCTGGTGGAAGGGTCGAATCCACTCGACCTCACCTTCCCGGCCGGGGTCGACGTCGCCGGTCGCCTGCTCGACGAGAACGGCGAGCCGGTGGTCGGCGTCGCCGTCCTGCTCACCGGCGCCGGCCAGCTGGTGCGCCCGCCGTTCAGCCGCACCGATCGCGACGGCCGTTTCCGTTTTGAGCAGGTGCCCGACGGCCTCTACACCCTGGTCCTCGCCGGCCGGCGCTACGTCCTGCGGCCTTCCGGCGGCACCCTCGAAGTGCGCGGCGAGCCGCTGGTCGGCCTGCGGCTCGAGGCGTTGCCCGCCGGCATCATCCGCGGCGTCATCTCGGGCTTGAGCTTCGACCAGCTGGCGACCCTCGAGCTGGTGGCCTACGACGGTCGCGAACGGGTGGCCGGGGAGGTGGCCTTCGACGGCGACTACCGCATCGACGGGCTCACTCCGGGGGTTTGGCGGGTGATGGCGCGGCTGCCCGCCGACGGCCGTACCAGCCACGGCGAGGCGCAGGTCGAGGCGGGCACCACGGCGCGCCTCGATCTCGCCTTCACCGGCGACGGCTTCACCCTCACCGGTCGTCTGACCGCCGCCGGTCAGCCCCTCGGCGGTGCCGGCCTGCTGCTGCGCTCGAGCCGGCGCTCGGCGACCAGCCGGGCGGTGGAGAGCGACGCCTCCGGCACCTTCCGCTTCACCGGTCTGGAGGCCGGGGCCTACCACCTGGAGCTGGTCGATCCCGCCCGGCCCGGCCTGCGCTTCGGCGAGGAGCTGTGGATCGACGGCGATCGGACCCTCCAGATCGACCTCGAGGTCCATTCGATCGGCGGCCGGGTGCTCGGCGACGACCGGCCGCTGGCCGGAGCCCGGGTGAGCGCCGTGCCCCACTTCGGCTGGGCCGGGGTCAACCCGATGCTCACCGTGGAGGTGACGAGCGGCGAGGACGGCGACTTCGTGCTGCCGGTGCTGAGCGCCGGCTCCTGGCGCCTCAGCGTCTCCCACCCGGGGTACCGCAGCGGCCAGTGGGACGTCGTGGTCGGCCCCGAGACGCCGGCTCTCGTCCTCGCCCTCGACGGCGGCGGCGGGCTGGCGGTGAGGGTGCTCGACGTCGCCGGCAGGCCGCCGGCCAGCGTCCACCTGGCGGTGACCGACAGCCTGCGGCAGACGGTCGCCGGCGGCACCTACGCTCCCGACGCCGACGGCCTCATCCAGCTCCCCGGCGTGCCGCCCGGCCGCTGGTTGGTGTGGGCCAGCGCCTCGGGCAGCGCGCCGGTACGGGCGGCGGTCGAGGTGCCGGCGGAGGAGCCGCCGCTTCTGGCTCTCGGCCTCGGAGCCGAGATCGAGGTGGTGGTTCCGGCCCTCGCCGGCAGCCGCCGGCGGGCGAGCTTCTTCCTCGCCTCGCCGCGGGGCGAGATCTTCGGCCAGGTGGCGCCGGGGGGCAATCTGCGGGTGAGCTGGCCGCTGCAGTCGGGTCGAGCGCGCTTGGCGCCGGTGGCTCCGGGACGCTGGGTGATCAAGGCGCGGACGGTCGACGGCAGCGTCTGGACCGAGACCGCCGAGCTGGTCGCCGGTCAGCTCACGCGGGTGGTGTTGGAGGATTGACCTCGGTTCCGGGCGTGCGGACCTTGACGATCCCCTCCTGGTTGAGGACGGCGATCGCCAGGCAGACGCTGAGCGGCGAAGCCAGCTCCTGGGCCACCAGCTCGCCCAGGGTGATGCCCTCCAGCACCTGGATGCGCCGGCAGATCTCGTCGTAGGGCAGATCCGGGCCCTTGTGCTCGAGGGCCTCGCGCTTGTCGTCCAGGGGCCGGGCGAGAGTCAAGGCGGCGGCCGCGTCGGGCAGCCAGCGGCGGCGCTGCTCGAGCTCGTCATGGCAGCGGGCGAGCTGTACGGTGAGGCGCGACAGGGCCATGCGGTCCGCCGGCTCCGCCTCCGGCGCCAGCATCTCCCCCGGGTCGAAGCTGAAGAACCCCTTCTTCAGATCGAGCATCCCGAGCACCGCTTCGGTGCCGGAGAGGAGGCCGTAGCCGGCGACCACCGGCCGGCCTTGGTCGATGCCGATCCAGCCGCAGCGTAGCCGCCCGTCGACCCGCACGGTGCCCGATCGGCCGTCGCGCTCGAGGCGTTGCAAGACGTCGAGCAGAGCGTCCTCTTCGAGGTCGCCGGCAAAGCCCCCCTCCGGCACGTGACGCACCGCCACGATGCGCTCCAGCCGCACCACGATCTCCTCCGGATCGAAAGGCTTGCGGACGAAGTCGTGGGCGCCGAGGCGCAGGCCGCGAATGCGCTCTTCGGTGGTGTCGCCGAGGGACGAGAGGAGGACCACGGGCACGTGCCGGCTGCGCGGCGAGCGGCGGATCTGCTCGAGCATGTCGTAGCCCGAGATCCGCGGCATCTTGATGTCGAGCACCACCGCGTCGATGCGCGCCATCTCCAGCAAGCCGAGGGCCATCAGCGGGTCGGCGGTGGTGGTGATCTCATGCCCCATGCCCTCGAGGGCGACGGAGATCAGCATCAGGATGTCGGGATCGTCGTCGACGGCCAGGATTCTCACGCTCTCGTCCTCGTCACGCTCCTCGCCCGCTCGGTGCCGGCGATCCGCCGTTCACGACGGCGGCCCATTCTCGATCTGTTCCCGCTGGATCTTCCAGCCGTCGGGCCCCCGCACCAGGTCGAACGATTTCCACGTCCCCCGATTGAGGGTCTCGGTGCGATAGCGCTGGTGGAAGTAGGCGCGCGCCCGGTCGCCCCCCCGCAGCTCGACCGCCAGGGAAGTGACTTCGACGTCGATCGACCCCGGCGCCAGCAGACGCTGCCGGCGTTCCCGCGCCCAGGCCCGTCGCGAGCGGCCGCCCGCCGGCCGGAAGTCGTCGGCATAGCAATCCAGGTAGTCCTCGACCCGCTGATCGGACCAGGCCGCGCGCCAGCGCTCGACCAGCTGGCGGATCGCCGCCACCTCCGCCGCCGCGTCG
>RFGL01000060.1 GCA_003697015.1 Acidobacteriota bacterium
CTCGGCAGCGCGGAAGAGCAGGCCGCAGCCGGCCATCACCTCGCGGTTCTCCGGCGTGTCGTTGACCACCACGCAGTTGCCGTAGCCCATCGCCTCGACCAACGCCGGATGGGTGCCGCCGACCTCGGTGGCATGGACGTAGGCCAGGGCGTGGGAGAGCAGCTCGCGGTAGCCGTCGCCGTAGATCGCGCCGGGGAAGAGCACCCGGCGATCGGCGGCGGCGCGCAGGGCGGCGATGAAGCGCCGCGCATAGGGGGCGTCGCCGACCATCACCAGGGGCAAATCGCCGCCGACCCGACGGTAGGCCTCGACCACCCGGTGGGGATTGTTCTCGGGCTCGAATCGGCTGACGTAGAGAAAGTAGCGTCGCGGCTCGAGGCCGAGCTCCTCGAGCTTGCCGGTGGCGGCGGGAGGACGCGCCTCGACGCCGTAGGTCAGCAGCCACGAGCGGGCGCCGTAGCGTTGCCGGTAGTGGTCGCGGATCACTGCCGCATCGGTGACCAGGGCTTGCGGCCACCGGCAGGCCAGGCGCTCGGAGAGGGCGTAGACCGCGCGCCCGAAACGCCCCCACTTGGCCCGCCGTTGCTCGATGCCGTCGACGTGCAGCGCCGCCGGCGTGCCGGCGACGGCGAGCAAGGGCAGGAAGATGGCGTTGGCGCCGTTGACCACCAGCGCCGCGTCGTAGCGCTGGCCGAGAGCGTGGAGGCACGACAGGAGGGTGTGGATCGGGGTGTCGAGGTGCTTGCTGGGGATGGTCGGCAGGCGGACCAGACGCACGCCGCGGAAGCTGGTCTCGTGGCGCCGGGTGTAGCGCGTGCGGCAGTAGACCGTCACCCGGTGGCCGCGCGCCGCCAGACGAACCGCCAGCTCTTCCATCAGCGTCTCGTAGCCGCCGTAGCGCGCCGGGATCCCCCGGCTGCCGATCAACGCCAGGCGCAGGGATCGCGCGGTCGTCATTGCGGGTTGGTCGGTCATCGGCGGTCGGCGCGGCGTCGGGCTCGCCCGCTCAATCTATCGCGGCCCGGGCTCGAGGGGCAGGCCGTCGCAAGCCAGCCAGCGGTCGGCGGCCCGGGGGTCGAGACGGCGGCCGGCAAGCCAGCGCCGGCGGGCCAGGATCCGCCGCCGGTTGCGCCACAGCCAGCGGTAGGCCGGCAGGGAGGTGCGCTCGAGCAGCAATACGTATCCCAGGGCCAGGACGTCGCGGCTCAGGGTCGCCGGCAGGGTGCGCAGGAGATTGCCGGCGGTCTGGTGGTAGAGGCGGAGGAGATAGCGGTTCTTGAGCGAGTGGTAGTTGATCGCCGGCGGCAGCTGGCGGCGGCGCTCGGGCAGGCTGGTGCGCCGGTGCTCGGCCACGGCGGCGGGCTCGTAGACCACCTGCCAGCCGCGTTCCTGGAACCGAAAACAGAGCTCGGCGTCCTCGCGGAAGCTGTGGAAGTCCGGGTCGAAGACCGCCCCTTCCGTCTCGCCGTCGTGCAGCTCGGGGGCGAAGCGCACGTCGTCGAGCGCCGCACGCGCCAGCAGCGTGGCCGCACCGGTGGCGCCGAACACCCGCTCAGGACGGGCGTATTGGCCGCGATCGACCTCCCCCGAACCGCGATCGAGATGACGCCAGGAGCGCACCAGGCGCATGCCGCAGGCGTCGAGCAGGCGCGGCCCGCCGCCGGGCGGACGCAGCAGCCGGCCGGTGGCGGCGGCCACCCGCCGGCCGGGGGCCAGCAGGTGCGGCAGGAGACGGGTGACGTAGTCCGGCGCCGGCCGCGCGTCGGCGTTCAGGCTGAGGACGAAGGGCGCGTCGGTACGGCGCAGGGCCTCGTTCATGCCGCCGGCGAAGCCCAGGTTGCGGTCCGCCTCGACCACCGTCGTCGCCACCGCCGGCGGCGCCGCCTGCCGCGCCACCGCCGCGCTGCCGTCGCCGCTGGCGCAGTCGACGATCACCAGCTCGAGGGGCCGGTGGCGCAGCGCCGCCACCGCCGCCAGGCAGGCCGGCACGTCCGGCGCGTCGTCGTGGGTGACGATCAACACCGCCACCGGCGGGCTGGCCGAGGGCTCGGTCATACGGCGATGCTACCCCGCCTCACGCCGCGGGATCCGGGGCGGAATCCGCCTCCCTGGCGGCCGCCAGCTCGGCCGGGGGGGTGAAGAGGAGGCGCAGGGCGGTGGGGCGGCGCCAGCCGGTTGCGGCGCCGGCGACGACCCCGGCGAGGCCGCGCAGGGCGTCGGCGCGGCTTCTCGCTCGCCGCGGTCGGCGCAGCGGCAGCAGAGCGATGCGCAGGGTCGTGCCGGCGATCAGGGCGAGACGGGCGGCGACGGCCCACCGCCGGCCGTGGTGGCGCTCGAGGTAGCGTTCGAGGTTGCGGTAGTAGAGCCACAGGAAACGGCCGTAGCCGAGCTGCGGCACGCTGGCGCCGCGGCGGTGGACGAAGCGCGCGGCGGGGGCGTAGCGCAGCTCGGCGCCGACCTCGCGCAAACGCCGGGCGAGGTCGACGTCGTCGAACCAGGCCGGATAGAAGCGCCGGGCGTCGAAGCCCCCGGCCGCCAGCAGCTCCCGCCGCCGCAGCGCCAGGGCCGCCGCCGCCGGC
>RFGL01000061.1 GCA_003697015.1 Acidobacteriota bacterium
AGCTGCGCGGCTCGATGAGCCTGGCGCGTTGCCCCGATCCGCAGGCCTACGAGCGCGCCAACTACGTCCGGATCCTGCAGAGCTGGCAGCCGCCGCGCGACGTGCTGGTGCTGCTGGCGGTGCTCTTCGTCACCTTCTCGCTGCAGTTCTTCGCCCTCACCGCCAGCCTGACGTCCTTCCTGCGGCTGACGCCCCTGGTCTGGCGCCTGGGTTTCGTCTGGCAGCTCGTCACCTACCCCTTCATCGGCCTCGGCGCGCCGGGGCTGTGGTTCCTGCTCGAGCTGCTGATCCTCTTCTGGTTCAGCCGCGACGTCTACCGCTACCTCGGCCGGCGCCAGTTCTGGCAGTTGATCCTCTGGTCCTGCGCCGGGGCGGCGCTGGTGGCGGTGGCCGTCGACGTGCTGCTGGCGGTGGCCGGCGCCGGCGTGTCGTCCTTCGTCCTCATGCAGGGCCAGCGCATCCTGCTGGCGGTGGTGATCGCCGCCTTCGCCACCCTCTACGGCAACGCCACCATCTACCTCTTCTTCGTTCTGCCGATCCGCGCCCGGTGGTTTCTCGGCCTCGAGATCCTCTTCGCCTTCATGGGTTTCCTCGGCACCAAGGACCTGGCGGGCTTCGCCGGCATCTGCGCCGCCGTCGGCATGACCTACGGCATGCTGCGCGGCGGCGTCGGACGCATGCTCCGCACCTTCGTCCTGCGCCTCCAGCACGCCGTCTACGACGCCCGCCGGCGGCGCCTGCGGCGCAAGCGCGGCCTGCACGTGGTGCGGCGTCGTGACGGCGGTGACGGCAGCGTCAGGCGCGGTCCGTGGGTGAACTAGCGGCCCCTTCCGCCGCGGCGGCGAGCGGCCTCGAGCCCTTCGATCCGCGCATCGCCGGCTGGTTCCGCGCCACCTTCGGCACGCCGACCCGGGTGCAGGCCGAGAGCTGGCCGCGCATCGCCGCCGGCGAGCACCTGCTGATCTCGGCCCCCACCGGCAGCGGCAAGACCCTCACCGCGTTTCTCTGGGCCCTCGACCGCCTGTTGACCGGCGCCTGGTCGGCCGGCCGGGTGCGGGTGCTCTACGTCTCCCCCCTGCGCGCCCTGGGGACCGACGTGCGGCGCAATCTCCAGGCCCCCCTGGCGGCTCTCGAGCGGGCGTTGTCGGCCGCCGGATTCGATCCCCCGGCCCTGCGGGCCGAGACCCGCAGCGGCGACACGCCGCCCCAGGCCCGCCGTCGCATGCTGCGCCAGCCGCCGGAGATCCTGATCACCACCCCCGAGAGCCTCAACATCCTGCTGACGTCGGAGAGCGGCCGCGACCTGCTGCGCCATCTGGAGACCGTCATCCTCGACGAGATCCACGCCGTCGCCGGCACCAAGCGCGGCACCCACCTGATCACCGCGGTGGAGCGTCTGGTGCCCCTGGCGGGGGAGTTCCAGCGCCTTGCCCTGTCGGCCACCGTCGAGCCCCTCGACGGCATCTCCGCCTTCGTCGGCGGCTTGCGCTCGGAGGAGGTGGCCGGGATCCGGCGCTACGTGCCGCGGCCGGTTGGGGTGGTCGAGGTGAAGGGGGAGAAGCGCTATGAGGTGGCGGTGAGCCTGCCCGCCGGCGGCGTCGCCGAGGCGGCGGCGGGGGAGGACGGCTTCTGGCCGCCCCTGGTCGCCGAGCTCGAGCGCCGGGTGCGGGACCATCGCTCGACCCTGATCTTCGCCAACAGCCGGCGCATGACCGAGCGCGTGACCTTCCTGCTCAACGAGGCGGCGCGCAGCGAGCTGGCCTATGCCCATCACGGCTCCCTGGCACGCGAGGTGCGCAGCGAGGTCGAGCGGCGGCTCAAGGCCGGTGGGCTGGAGGCGATCGTCGCCACCAGCTCCCTGGAGCTCGGCATCGACGTCGGCAGCCTCGATCAGGTGCTGCTGGTCGGCACGCCGCCCACCGTCTCGTCGGCGATCCAGCGCATCGGCCGGGCCGGCCACGGGGTGGGGGAGGTCAGCCGCGGCGTGGTCTATCCGATCTTCGGCCGCGATCTGTTGCAGGCGGCGGTGGTCGCCGGCGCCATCGAGCCGCAGGCGGTCGAACCCCTGCGGCCGGTGCGCGCCCCCCTCGACGTGCTGGCCCAGGTGGTGCTGTCGATGGTGGCGACCGAGACCTGGGAGATCGACCGGCTGTACGACGTCCTGCGCAGCAGTTGGCCCTACCGCGACCTGCGCCGCAGCCGGCTCGAGCGGGTGCTGGAGATGCTCGCCGGCCGCTACGCCGACAGCCGCATCCGCAGCCTGCGGCCGCGCCTCGACCTCGACCGCGTCGCCGGCACGGTGCGCGGTCGTCCGGGCAGCGCGCGCCTGGTCTACATGGCCGGCGGCACCATCCCCGACCGCGGTTACTATGCCCTCAGGATCGAGGGCACGATGGCCAAGATCGGCGAGCTCGACGAAGAATTCGTCTGGGAACGCTCGGTGGGGGACAGCTTCACCCTCGGCACCCAGAGCTGGCAGATCCGCAAGATCACCCACAACGACGTGCTGGTGGTACCGCGCGGCGGCGGGGCGGCGATGGCCCCCTTCTGGCGCGCCGAGGCCCGGGACCGCGGCATCGAGCTGTCGGAGCGCATCGGCGCTCTGCTCGAGCGGGCGGACCGCGAGCTGGAGCAAAGGGGCTTCCTCGCCTGGCTGCGCCGCGAGCACCGTCTGGAGCCCGCCGCGGCGCGGGCCCTGGTGGCGCTGCTGGCGGAGCAGAAGGCCGCCGCCGGCGGCCGCCTGCCGCACCGTCACCGGCTGGTGGTCGAGCGCAGCGCCGGCGGCCCCGATGGCGACGGGCGCCAGCGGGTGATCCTCCATACCTTCTGGGGCGGCACCGTCAACCGGCCCCTGGCCATGGCCCTGGCGGCGGCGTGGGAAGAGCAGCACGACGAGCCGCTCGAGACCTGGAGCGACGACGACTGCATCCTGCTGCTGCCGCCGCGCCGGGCCGACGTCGCAGCGCTGGTCGCCGGCCTGGCGGACCGCGACCTCGTCGGCCTGGTGCGCCGGCGATTGGAGTCGAGCGGCTTCTTCGGCGCCAGCTTCCGCCTCGCCGCCGCCACCGCCCTGCTGCTGCCGCGGGCCGGCTTCCGCCAGCGCACCCCCCTGTGGCTCAGCCGCCAGCGGGCCAAGAAGCTGCTGGCGGCGGTGGCGCGCTACGACGATTTCCCGATCCTGGTCGAAGCCTGGCGCAGCTGCCTCGAGGACGCCTTCGATCTGCCGTCCCTCGAGCGGCTGCTCGGCGAGGTGGCGGACGGGACGATCGCGATCGACGAGGTCCACACCACCACCCCCTCGCCCTTCGCCGCCAACCTGCTGTGGCAGCAGACCAACGAGCTGATGTACGACGACGACGTGCCCGAAGCCCGGGGCTCGCGCCTGCGTCCCGAGCTGCTCGAGGAGGTGGTCTTCCAGGCCCATGAGCGGCCGCGGCTGCCGGCGGCGCTGGTGGCGCGCTTCGAGCGCACGGTGCAGCGCCTGGCGCCGGGCTACGCCCCGCGCGACGGCGACGAGCTGCGCCGTTGGGTGGAGGAGCGGCTGCTCGTCCCGGCGGGGGAATGGCGGCGGCTGCTGGCGGCGATCGACCGTGACCTCGGGGCGGCGGAGGCCGGCCGCCGGCTGGTGGAGGAGGTCGCCGGCCGACTGGTGGCGGTGACCCTGCCGGCGGCGACGGAGGCGGCGGTGTGCGCGGTGGAGAACCTGCCGCGGCTTCTCCACGCCTGGGGGGCGACGCCGGCGGACGTCGCCCTGCGCTCGCCCCTCGACCGCCGTTCGCCGCCGGCCGCCGACGCCGTCGCCGCCCTCGACGTCCTGCTGGCACGGCGGGCGCAGGACCCGGCCGGCGGCGAGGCGGAGCGGGAGCTGCGCGCCGCCCTGGTGGCGGAATGGCTGCGCTTCCATGGCCCGGTCTCCCCGGCCCGGCTGACGGCGGCATTCGGCCTGGCGGACGGCGAGCGCGAGGCGCTGCTGGCGCATCTCGAGGCGCGCCGGCTGGTGGTCGCCGGGCAGCTGGTGGAGGGGGTGGCGGAAACGTCGATCTGCGACGCCGAGAACCTCGAGCGGCTGTTGCGCCTCAAGCGCCGCGCCGCCCGCCCGGCCTGGAAGGCCTTGCCCGCCACGCATCTGCCCCTCTTCCTCGCCGATCACCAGGGCCTCGCCCGGCCCGGCGACGGCTTGGAGGACCTGCAGCGGTGCCTCGAGCGATTGATCGGCTACCCGGCGCCGGCGGCGAGCTGGGAGCGCGATCTGCTGCCGGCGCGCCTCAAGCCCTACTTCCCCTCCTGGCTCGACTCCCTCTTCCAGACCTCGGAGCTGCTGTGGCTGGGTTGCGGGCCGGAGCGCGTCGCCTTCGCCTTCCCCGGCGACCTCGAGCTGCTCGGCGCCCCGGCGGCGGAGGGCGGCGGGGCGTCGCCGGAGGCCGCCGCCGAGCTGGCGCGGCTGTTCCCGGCCGGCGACGGGCGCTACACCCTGGCGGAGCTGGCGTCGGCCGCCGGCACCACCGTCGCCGCCGTCAGCCGGCGCCTGTGGCCCCTGGCGTGGCAGGGATTGGCGTCGAACGACGGCTTCCTCGCCCTGCGCCGCGGGATCGCCAGCCGCTTCGCGCCGCCCGTCGTCGCCGACCGGGCCCGTCGCCGGAGGCCGCCGCGACGCTGGCAGCGCGGCGCCGGCGACCTCGGACGCTGGTTCCCGGTGCAATGGCCGCCGCCGCCGCCGGGCGCCCTCGACCGGGAGCTGCTCGACAAGGATCGGGTGCGCGTGCTGCTGGAACGCTACGGCATCCTCTTCCGCCAGCTCCTGGCGCGCGAGCTTCCCGCCCTGCGTTGGTCGCGCGTCTTCCGCGCCCTGCGCTTGATGGAGCTCGCCGGCGAGGTGCTGGCCGGTCACTTCTTCGACGGCGTCGGCGGGCCCCAATTCATCTCCCACGCCGCCTTCCGGCGGCTGCGCGCGGGCCTGCCGGAGGATGCGATCTACTGGCTCGCCGCCAGCGATCCGGCCTCCCTCTGCGGCGTCGAGGTGGCGGGGCTCAAAGAGCGTCTGCCGGCGCGGCGGGCCACCACCTACCTGGTCTTCCACGGCCGCCGCCCGGTGCTGGTGGCGCGGCGCGGCGGCCGCCGGCTGAGGATCCGCGTCGGCCCCGATCACCCGCAGCTGCCGTCGTATCTGGTGGCGTTGAAGGCGATGCTCGAACGGCCGGTCGCGCCCCAGCCGGCGATCGTGGTCGAGACCATCAACCGCCGGCCGGCGCCCGAGAGCCCCTACGCCGGTCCCCTGGGCGAGCACTTCCGCATCACCCGCGAGCCGCAGGCCCTGCGGCTGTGGAAGCACTACTGAGGCGGGGTCAACGGACGCCGGAGGCGCGCAAGCCGGCGCCGATCACCCGGCGTACGGCGTCGACCAGGGCGTCGGGCATGAAGGGCTTCTGCAACAGCACCACCTCGTCCTGGCCGGGGGATCGCGACAGCACCGCCTGCTCGGTATAGCCCGACATGTAGATGACCTTGATCTCCGGTCGGCGGTCGCGCAGGCGGGCGGCGAGCTCGTCCCCCCGCAGGTGGGGCATCATGACGTCGGTCAGGAGCAGGTCGATGGGATCGGCATGGTGCTCGACCAGCTCCAGGGCGGCGCGGCCGTCCGGGGCTTGCAGCACGGTGTAGCCGCGGGAACGGAGGATCTCGCACACCACGCTGCGCACCACCTCTTCGTCCTCCGCCACCAGGATGGTGCCCGCGTCCTGGGCCGCCAGGGCCGCAGCGCTGCGCTCGTCCTGCGGCGCGCACCGCTCGGCCGCCGCGGCGGCGGGCAGGTAGATGTGAAAGGTGGTGCCCTGGCCCTTGAGGCTGTCGGCGAAGATGTGGCCGCCGCACTGGTGGATGATGCCGTAGGCGGTGGCCAGACCGAGGCCGGTGCCTTTCTCCTTCTTGGTGGTGTAGAAGGGTTCGAAGATGTGCTGCTGGACGTGGGGCTCCATGCCGGTGCCGGTGTCGCGCACCTGGATGCGGACGTAGGAGCCCGGCGCCAGCCGGCTGTCGGCCGAGGACTCGTCGCTGGAGCGGTGGAAGTCGCTGGTCTCGATGAACAGCAGGCCGCCGCCGGGCATGGCGTCGCCGGCGTTGACCGCCAGGTTGAGAATCACCTGCTCGATCTGGATGGGGTCGGCTTCGATCAGATGCTCGGCGCGGAGGTTGAGGATCAGCTCGATGTTCTCCGCCAACAGCGGCCGCAGCAGATTCTCCATGCCGCGGATGGTGGCGTCGACGTCGACCAGCTGGCTGTCCCCGGCCTGGCGCCGGCTGAAGGAGAGCAGCTGCTTGGTGAGGGATTCGGCCTTCTTGCCGGCGTCGAGGATGCCGTCCAGATAATTCTGCGAGCGGGGGTCGTCGTGGAGGTGGTCGCGGAGCAGATTGCTGTAGCCGAGAATCGCCGACAAGATGTTGTTGAAATCGTGGGAGATGCCGGCGGTCAATCGACCGATGGCCTCCATCTTCTGGGCGTGCAGGAGCTGTTTCTGCAGCTGGCGATTCTCCAAGATCTCGATCTGCGCGCGCAAGACGGTGGCGATCTGATTGGCCAGGTTGTGGAGCAGGCCGACGTCGCTCTTGGGGTAGAAGTCGTCGGGATCGCGGCGGCCGAGGAGCCAGGCGCCGATCGGCTGGTCCTGAACCATCAGCGGGATGACCAGGCGTACCCAGGCGAAGCGTTGCTCGCCGCCGGTGACGGGTATGTAGCGCTCGGCGCGGCGCAGCAGGGCCTCGATCTCGGCGGTCGAGCGGACGCTGCCGCCGCGGGGCACCGCCTGGTCGTAGAGGCACTCGACCCGCTCGTGTTGCACCAGGTAGAGGGCCGACTGGCGGATCTGCAGGGTGGGCAGGATCTCGCCGCAGACCAGGCGCCGCAGGCTGGCCCGATCGAAGGCGGACGGCAGGCGCTCGGCGAATACCCCGACCACCTCCTCGGGCTGGTACCGGATGCCGAAGACCAGGCGGTCGAGGAGCAGCTGGAAGCGCTTCTGCAGCAGCGGCGCCAGAGCGACGAAGACCAGCGAGATGATCAGGCTGGTGAACAGCGGGTGCTCGGCCATCGGCGGCCAACGGGAGCCGATGACGGCGTAGGCGACGACGAAGAAGATGACGTAGAGCGACAGGAAGCTGTAGCGTCCGAAGAGGCGGTTGGCGCGCAGCTGGATGGTCCCCGCCTCGTACTTGTACATGGCGTAGAGGTAGGACAGGGGCCAATTGGGCAGGGCCAGCAGCCCGCCGACGGCGATGACGAAGTCGTCGACCTGGATCAGCAGGTCGGGGAGGGGGAACCAGGTGAGCACCAGCAGCATCGCGACCCAGGGCACGGTGCCGATGCCGACGCCGAAGAGCATCAGCCGATTGGCCATCCGGGTGGCGGGCGGGGCGGGCAGCTGCAGGCGCCGGATGAGCAGGGCGAGGGAGAGCATCATCGAGGTCAGGGCGGCGATGAGGAAGGCCGAGGGGGGGAGCACCCGGGTGAGATCGAGGACGATGCCGGCGCCGGCGGCGGCGTAGAAGAGGGGCAGCCAGCGGCGGGCGCGGGGGAAGGCGTCGGTGGGCAGGA
>RFGL01000062.1 GCA_003697015.1 Acidobacteriota bacterium
ACGTCGCTCATCCTCCGTCTCCTCGTCGCTTCTTGCCGGGTCGCTCGTCCCGGAGTCATATTCTAGTATAACAATTTGTCCAAAATTCTATTGATAGCCCGCCGCGACGCCGGTCAGGAACCGCGTGGACGGCCTGACCCTCTACCCGAATCAGTGCCAGTCGATCGGCTGCTGATCCGTCGCGACCGTTGCCGTACGCCAGACGACCTTTCCGGTGCGTCGCGGCCGTGCGGGTAGCGGATGCAGATCGCGGCCGGTGGTGCTGCCAGCGGGCCGGCGGGATCGCCGGCCGCGGTCCGTGGCGGGGATCGTGCGCGCCGACGAAAAGCCTGGTGCACAGGGTCGTGTGCAGTGTAAGGTAGGGGCTTCAGATCTGATGGTGCCGGCCCTCCAACCCGGGGGTCAGGGGCCGATCCAGTCCGCGATCGAGCGTGCCCGAGAACGACTCCGGGGAGAGAGGGTGATGGGAAATCGACCACGAAGGACGTTCATGGAACGGCTCAGCGGGCGCGTGCGGGGGGCGATCATCCTCGGCCTCGATGCGGTCATCACCGCCACCAGCTTCTGGCTGGCGCTCAATCTGCGCTTCGACTTCGCCCTGCCGGAGGAGACCCGCCGGGCGCTGGCGGTCAACCTGCTGCTGCTGATCCTCTGCCGCCTGGCGGCCAACGCCTACTACCGCCTGCATCGCTGGTCCTTCCGCTTCTCCAGCCTGACCGACGGCGCGCGGCTGGGGGCGGCGGTGGTCTTCGGCACCGGCCTCTTCGCGCTGGCGGTGTATCTGCTGGCGATCGACGTGCGCCTCGGCTTCGAGCGCCCGCCGCGCTCGGTGATCGTGATCGAGCCTTTGCTGTCGGCGCTGCTGATGGCGGCGGTCCGCTTCGGCCCGCGGCTGGCGCTGAGCTACCGCGGCGACGTGCGGCGGGCGCGCGAGCGGCTGCTGGCCCTGGCCGGCGGCCGGCTGCCGCGGTTGGGGCGGCGGCGTGCGGCCCAGGTCGAGCGCACCCTGATCGTCGGCGCCGGGGCGGCCGGGGAGCTCCTGGTCCGCGACCTGATCCAGCGCAGCGACCACCGGCTGGAGGTCGTCGGCTTCGTCGACGACAACCCGCGCAAGCTCGGTCACATCGTCTGCGGCCGCGGCGTCCTCGGGCGCATCGCCGACCTGCCGCAGCTGGTGGCGCGCTACGGGGTGGAGAAGATCGTCATCGCCATCCCCGGCCTGCCGGCCCAGCGGGTGCGCCAGATCCTCTCCTCCTGCGCCACCCTCCACGTGCGCTTCAAGACCCTGCCCGGCGCCTACCGCTACCAGGAGAGCCAGCCGGCGCCGGCCATGCTGCAGGATCTGGCGCCGGAGGACCTGCTGGAGCGCGAGGCGGTGGCCCTCGACGGCCGCGCTTCCGCCGGCCAGGTCAGCGGCCGCACCCAGCTGGTCACCGGCGCCGCCGGCTCGATCGGCAGCGAGGTCTGCGCTCAGCTCCTGGCCCTCGGCAGCCGCCGGCTGGTGATGGTCGACGTCGACGAGAGCGGCCTCTACCTGGCGCGGCGCCACTTCCTCGCCGCCTACCCCGAGGCGATGGTGGCGGCGGAGGTGGCCGACGTGCGCGACGCCGCCCGCATCGAGGCGCTCTTCGCCCGCTACCGGCCGAACGACGTCTTTCACGCCGCGGCTCGCAAGCACGTGCCGCTGATGGAGGGCGCGCCCTGCGAGGCGATCAAGGTCAACGTCCAGGGCACCCGGGTGGTGGCCGCGGCGGCGGAGCACTTCGTCGCCGAGCGTTTCGTCTTCATGTCGACCGACAAGGCGGTGCGGCCGACCAGCGTGATGGGGGCGAGCAAACGGCTGGGCGAGCTCTATGTGCGGCAGATGGCCGCCAACGGCGCCGGCACCCGCTTCTCGGTGGTGCGCTTCGGCAACGTCCTCGGCTCGACCGGCTCGGTGGTCGAGCTCTTCCGGGCCCAGATCGCCGCCGGCGGACCGGTGACCGTCACCCATCCGGACGTGCGCCGCTTCTTCATGACCATCCCCGAGGCGGTCGGCCTGGTGCTCGGCGCCGCCTACGGCGACTACGGCCAGCTCTGCGTGCTGGAGATGGGGGAGCCGATGCGCATCCTCGATCTGGCGCGCCACATGATCACCATGTCGGGTCAGGTACCGGACCTCGACGTGCCGATCGAGATCATCGGCCTGCGGCCGGGGGAGAAGCTCTTCGAGGAGCTGCTCGACGACGACGAGCGGGTGGTGGCGCGGGTGGAGCGCAAGGTGCAGGTGGTCGAGGGACCCCCGCCCCCCGCCGACCTCGAGCGCCAGCTCGACCGGCTGGTGCAGGCGGCGGTGGTAGAGGACGCCGAGTCGGTGCTCGCCCTGCTGCGCCAGCTGGTGCCGTCCTACCGCACGCCGACCCTGGCCAGCGGCTCGGGAAAGGTCCACCTCGACGACGACCAGCTCGACGGCATGCCGGTCATGTAGGGCGGACGCCGGGGCTATACTCAGCGGCGGCGCGCCGCTCGACGGCGCGGCGGACAACGGCTCGGAGGACGTTCTTGACGGTGGCGAAGGAGGTCGCGGTCGGCGGGGTACGGACCTATCTGCTGGACCTGCAGGAGCGGATCGCGGGCGCTCTCGAGGCCGAGGACGGCGGCGCCGTCTTCGCCCGCCAGGCCTACGACGGCGAACGCGGCGGCCTGGCCCGCCCGTGGGTGCTGAGCGACGGCCCGGTGCTCGAGCGGGCGGCGGTCAACTTCTCCCACACGGTGGCGCCGAAGCTGCCGCGGGCGGCCACCGAGCGCCGGCCGGAGCTCGCCGGCCGCGCCTTCCAGGCGGTCTCCTTGTCGCTGATCGTCCACCCGCGCAACCCCTACGCCCCGACCACCCACGCCAACCTGCGCTTCTTCCACCTCGAGCGGCCGGCCGGCGACCCCCGAGTGGTGGTTCGGCGGCGGCTTCGACCTCACCCCCTACTACGGTTTCGAGGAAGACGCCGTGCACTGGCACCGCACCGCCCGCCGGGCCTGCGAGGTGCTCGGCGACGTCGCCTACCGGCGATTCAAGGAGCAGTGCGATGCCTATTTCTACCTTCCCCATCGCGGCGAGCCCAGGGGCATCGGGGGGCTGTTCTTCGACGATCTGAAGGAGCCGAGCTTCGATCGCGTCTTCGCCTTCGTCAAGAGCGTCGGCGATCACTTCCTGCCCGCCTACCTGCCGATTCTCCGGCGGCGCAAGGCCCTGCCCTACGGCGAGCGCGAGCGCGACTTCCAGCTCTACCGGCGGGGGCGCTACGTCGAGTTCAATCTGGTCTACGACCGCGGTACCCGATTCGGCCTCGAGTCCGGCGGCCGGGTGGAATCGATCCTCGCCTCGCTGCCGCCGCTGGTGCGCTGGCGCCACGACTGGCGGCCGGAGCCCGGCAGCGCCGAGGAGCGTCTCTACCGCGACTTCCTGCGCCCCCGCGACTGGCTGGCGGACGAGGCCTAGGGCGTGGTCCGCCGGCGGCGATCCGCGCCCGTCAGGCGCCGCCGGCCCGGCGGCCCGCCGGCGCGCGGGCGGCGGCTGCGATGAGGATCCTGTGGATCGCCACCAAGACGCCCTGGCCGCCGGTCGACGGCGGGCGTCTCCTGCTGTGGAACACCCTCGAGGCCCTGGCCGGCAGCGGCTGCCGCGTCGATCTGGTGGCGCCGGCCGCCGGCGCCCGCCTGGCCGCCGCGGCGGAGGCCCTCAAGCACCTGTGCAGACCGCATCTGGTCCGCCGCTCGCCGGCCCTGCCCGGCCCCCTCCTGTGGCTGCTGGCCCGGGCCCGAGGCGAGCCCCTGACCATCGTCCGCCACCGCCGGCCGGCGGTCGCCCGGCGGGTCGCCGCCCTCCTCGCCAGCGACGCCTTCGACGCGATCCAGGTGGAGCAGTTGCAGGCCCTGGCCCAGGCGCCGGCGAGCGGCCGGGTGCCGGTGACGTTGCGGGCGCAGAACGTGGAGAGCGATCTGTGGCGGGCGACCGCCGACGCCGCGGCGCTGCCCCAAGGCCGGCTCCGGCGCCCCCTGCTGCGCGCCGAGGCGCGCCGTCTGGCGCGCTGGGAGGGGCGGGCGGTACGGCGTACGGCGG